>CAJKBW010000048.1 GCA_905198295.1 uncultured Oscillospiraceae bacterium
GGGCTTATTTTTGTGGGGAAGGACAGGTATGCGTGGGTACAGCGATAACGCAGAACATCACCGTTGATCCCGCTGGTAATTGCTGGATGGCTGCGGTATCTGGTCGGCGTCGACGATGCGGGAAAGATGTTTGCGCCCAGCCCTGATCCATTGCTGCCTGTTTTGCAGGCGGCTTTGGCGCCGCTGTCCTTTGGACGTCAATACAGGGTGGAGCAGGTACATGAAGTGCTCGCGCCGCTGCTGTCCGATCCGGCGCTGTTTGGCGTGGATTTATATGCGGCGGGATTGGGCGAGCGTGTGGAGGCGTTGTTCACGGTAATGACAGCCCGACCCGGCGCTGTGCGGGAGACACTGCGTCGGGAGATGCGGGAAAATTAAAGAACAGGTAAAAAATGGAAACGCCGATATGTTTCACGTGAAACATATCGGCGTTTATGCAAAAACAGGCTTTTCTAAACGGATTAACTATGCTATAATGATACCCTGTAAACGTACAATGTGCGGCGAAATGGACAGAGGAAAGGCCGGGGAATGCAAAATGGGAAAAATCATTGCGGTTGTCAACCAAAAGGGTGGTGTGGGAAAGACCACCACAACGGTTAACCTGGCCTCTGCTGTTGGTGCACTCGGCAGACGGGTGCTGCTGGTGGATACCGATCCGCAGGGCAATGCGACCAGTGGCCTGGGCGTGGACAAAAGGCGGTTGACCGTTTCCGTGTATGATTTGCTGATCGGTTCCGCGCAGCCGGAGCAGGCGATTATGCGTACCAGCTACCGTGGGGTGGATGTGCTGCCGTCCAGTATGCAGTTGGCCGGCGCGGAAATCGAAATGGTGGATGTAAATCGGCGGGAAAGCCGGCTGAAGGCGGCTTTAGCGCCGCTGCGTGAAAAATACGATTATTTGTTCATTGACTGTCCGCCTTCGCTTGGACTGCTGACCCTGAACGCGCTGTGCGCGGCGGACACGCTGTTGGTGCCGATTCAGTGCGAGTATTATGCATTGGAGGGGTTGTCGCAGCTGATGGCGACCGTACGCCAGGTCAAGCGGCTGTACAACAGCACGCTCGATCTGGAAGGAGTGCTGCTGACCATGTATGACGGACGGCTGAATCTTACGCAGCAGGTGGTGGCTGAGGTGAAAAAGTTCTTTCCACGCAAGGTGTTTGCCACTGCCATTCCGCGCAGCGTGCGGCTGTCCGAGGCACCGAGCTTCGGCAAGCCGATCAATTATTACGACGGAGGTTCCCGCGGTGCGCAGGCTTACGATGCACTCGCAAGGGAACTGGTGGGGAACGGATGAGCGCTGGCGGGAATACCGATAAGATTTAAAAAACAGGCAGCACAATGCTGTAGAGCAAAGAAAGTGAGGGAGCCTATGGCGGCAAAACAAAGAGGGCTTGGCCGGGGATTGGATTCCCTGTTCGAACAAAATACGGTGGACGAACAGGAAAAGGTGATTTCCCTGCGGCTGACCGAAATTGTACCGAACCGGGAGCAGCCCCGCAAGCAATTTGATGAAGAGGGGATCAGCGAACTGGCGGCATCTATCACCCAGCACGGCCTGCTGCAGCCGTTGACTGTGCGCCCGCTGGCTGACGGCACGTATCAGTTGGTTGCCGGCGAACGGCGCTGGCGTGCCTCCCGACTGGCCGGTCTGGACGAAGTGCCGGTAATCGTTCGGGAGATGAGCGACCGCGAAGCAGCGGAAATTGCGCTGATCGAAAACCTCCAGCGCGAGGACCTCAACCCGATGGAAGAAGCGGTCGGGCTGAGCACCCTAATGGAAACCTACGGGCTGACTCAGGAGGAAACCGCAAAGGCGGTGAGCAAATCTCGCCCCGCGGTGACCAATGCGCTGCGGCTGCTTCACCTGCCTGCGGCGGTGCGGGAGATGGTCGGCAGCGGACAGATTTCCGCCGGGCATGCCCGCGCGATTCTGTCCTTTTCCGATGAGGAGCAGCAGGTTGCCGCTGCCAAGGCGGCAGCAGAAAACGGCTGGTCGGTGCGCGAGGTGGAGCGGCAGGCCAAAAAGGCACGCACCGCTCGTGAGGTTTCACGTGAAACATCGGCAAAGGGATTTGCCCGGGACAGCTTTTTTGATGAGGTGGAGCTGGCGCTCACCGAGCATCTGGGCCGCCGGGTAAAGGTTGCCGCTGCCGGCAGCAAGGGGACGCTGCAGCTGGAGTTTTACGACAAAGAGGATCTGCAGGCGTTGGCCAACCGGTTGGCGCCGAGTGTGGGTGCAGAATAATCTCCGGATACGTCCGGGATCCGTATACGTTCGGACAAGCAAGAGAAAGGAAGTCAGGAAGATGGTAGACATTAAACTGGTGCGCAGTAATCCGGATTTGGTAAAGGAGGCGGTGCGCAAGCGCAACAAGGATATGGATGAGATGATTGACCAGATCATCGTCATTGATGCGCAGCGCCGGGAGACTGCCTCCCAGGTTGAAACGCTCAAAGCGGAGCAGAATCAGGCCAGCCGTGAAATCCCGCGGATCAAAAAAGAGGGCGGGGACGTCTCGGCCATTATGGCACGGATGAAGGAAATTGTGGAAGAGGTTAAGGCGGGTGACGCGAAGCTTTCAGCGCTGGAAGAGCAGCAGAAGGATCTTCTGCTGTCGCTGCCGAACATCCCGGACGCCGACGTCGTGGCCGGCGGCAAGGAAAACAATGCGGTGCTGCACTATTTCAAAGAAAAACCCGTGTTTGATTTTGTGCCGAAAAATCATGTCGAGCTGTGCGAGTCGCTGGGCATGATTGATTATCCGCGGGGCGCTAAACTGGCGGGTGCCGGTTCCTGGATTTACCGCGGAGCAGGTGCCCGGCTGGAGTGGGCGCTGCTGAATTTCTTTGTTGAAGAGCACCTCGCGGACGGCTATGAGCTGGTGCTGCCGCCGCATATGCTCAACTATGAATGCGGTTATGTGGCCGGACAGTTTCCGAAATTCGGGGACGAAGTGTACAAAATCGCGAATCCGACCAGCAGCGACATGAAATTCATGCTGCCGACGGCGGAAACGGCACTGGTCAATCTGCATCGCGACGAAATCCTTACCGAAGAGGAGCTGCCACGCAAATATATCGCGTACACCCCCTGCTACCGGCGGGAGGCAGGCAGCTACCGCAGCGAGGAACGCGGCATGATCCGCGGACATCAGTTCAACAAGGTCGAAATGGTGCAGTATACCACCCCCGAGCAGTCGGATGCGGCGTTTGAGGAGCTGGTTGGCAAAGCGGAACGCCTGGTGCAGGAGCTTGGGCTGCATTATCGCCTGAGCAAGCTCGCGGCCGGCGACTGCTCCTTCTCGATGGCGCGCACTTACGATATCGAGGTGTGGATCCCGAGCATGGAAATTTACAAGGAGGTCAGCTCCGCCTCTAATGCGCGGGATTATCAGGCCCGGCGCGGCAACATCAAATACCGCGGCGCAGACAAAAAGCTGCAGCTGGTGCATACCCTCAATGCGTCCGGTCTGGCGACCAGCCGCGTGCTTCCGGCGATTGTGGAGCAGTACCAGAATGCTGACGGCAGCGTGACGGTGCCGGAGGTGCTGCGCAAGTATATGGGGATGGATGTCATCAAATAAAACCTTTTGACAGGGCAATTATCACCGGGCGGTTTTGCCGCCCGGTGATGTCATACGGAAGGAAGAAATAAGGCATGATCGAAATTCCAAAGCAATATGACTGGGATATCCGGATCGCCTCGTACGATGTGGGGCAGGACCGGCGGCTGCGGCTGTCCAATCAACTCAAGCTCCAGCAGGAGGTAGGCGAGCGGCATCTGAGCGGCGTGGGCCTGGATTATCAGGCGCTGTATGCCCGCGGGATGGTTTTTGTGCTGACCAAGACCAACAGCGTGATCCACCGTGCGCCGGTGCTTGGCGAGGATGTCCGGCTGCGCACCTGGCATCGCAACAATAAAGGGATACAGTTTTTTCGTTGTTATCAATTCCTGGATAGGGATGACAGGCCGCTGATCGAAAGCGTAACCGCCTTTGCACTTGTGGATGCCAAAGAGCACAAATTGCTGCGGCCGTCGGCATTTGAACAGCTGGGGATCGGACAGCAGCCGGATCACGTCAACGGCTGTCCGGATCCGGAAAGAATGCGGCTGCCGGATACGCTGGTTCCGCAGGGACAGCGGCAGATCCGCTGGAGCGATACCGATGTCAACGGACATCTCAATAATACCAACTATGCGGACATTCTCTGCGATTTCCTGCCCGGAGGCATGCAGGGACGGCGGATTACCGGCTTTTCAATTACCTATATAAAAGAAGCACGCGAGGGCGAAACACTGGAAATCGCGGCGGCGGAAGACAACGGCACCGCTTTCATGAGGGCGCAGCAGATGGCGCCGGATAAACCAGCGACCTGTTTTGAAGCGAAGCTGACCTATGTGCCGGCAGATTGAGGTGCTGCCGCCGCCCGAACGGTTCGATAAGGCATGCCGGCAGGGACAGGTGGCGCTTGAGCAGCGCGCGGGCATTGGTACACTCAAGGAACGCAGCCTGCATGCGGCTCTCAAATACTGGTTTGCGCCGGACGACACTTGTCACGAACGGAAGGTCGGGCGGTATGTGGCAGATATCTTTGACGGCCGGCGGATCGTGGAAATCCAGACCGGCAGCGTATACCGTCTGCAGCCGAAGCTGGAAGCTTTCCTGCCCGAATATCCGGTGACGGTGGTTCTGCCGCTGGTGCGGCGGAAAACATTGGCTTGGATTGATCCGGAAAGCGGGGAGGCCTCCAAACCGCGGCGGTCCCCAAAAATCGGGCGGCCAGGCGATGCGCTGCCAGAGCTGTATCCGCTGCTGACGTGGCTGGAGCATCCGCAGCTTACCATAGCGCTGGTGATGCTGGATGTCGCGGAATTCCGCCTGCAGGATGGATGGGGAAACGACGGCAAGCGCGGCTCGCATCGTGCCGAACGGGTGCCAGAGGCGCTTGGGGAAACGCTGGTGCTGTCCAGCTGCGCCGATCTGAAGCAGCTGCTGCCGGATGGGCTGCCGACGCCGTTCACCAGCGCGGATTTCGCCCGTCTGGCTCGTTTGCGCGGACGGAAACTGAGCAGCGCTATTGCCGTGCTGCGCAAATCCGGCGCCATTGAGCGCGTCGGCAAAGAAAAAAACGCCTATCTGTATAGGCCGGCTCCATAAACAAACCGCGCCCCGTATACGGAGCGCGGTTTTCAAATATCTTCCACAAAACGTGTCTGTGCGGTATCCCAGTATTCCCGGTAAACCCGATCGGTGCAGCCGTCAAAATTCAGCTGGTACATCCGGAAAATAACGGGTATGTTTTTGGGCTGCCATTGTTCCTCGTAAGAATACCGATACGTCATGCCGAGGTTCTTCATTACACCGCCGCTGCGGGGGTTGCGCACGTCGTGTGTGGCTGTAATATAGGGATAGCCGGCGGCCCGAATACGCTCAACGGCAGCTTTGGCGCCCTCAGTGACAAGGCCGCGGTGCCAGAACTCCTTTTTCAAGGCGTAGCCAAAGTCGTGGCTTTCGCTGTCAGACAGACCAATATAACCGATGGGAAAATTGTCCTCCCGCAGGCACAGCGCATAGCGATAGGCGGAGGGCTTCGCGTAATACGATAAATAGTGCTCCTCCAGAAAATGTTCGGCATCCTTCAGCGTTTCCAGCGGGAACCAGGGCAAAAAGGTGTTGACCGCCTCATCGCTTAACAGAGCATAAAGCGCGGGGACATCCTGAGTGGTAAAACACCGCAGGATCAGTCGCTCGGTTTCCAGTAAGGGGGTGTTTTCATAAAGCACTGCGAGAGTCTCCTTGCTAATTTGTATAAATGATTATAATTATACGAAAAGTTGTCAACCTGAACGGCATTCGGTCGCTGTGGCACCGGTATGCCGGAGTATGGCCGGTCACGCGTCAACGCAGCGGGTTCCAAATGCCATCTTAATCTTAAGCCTCTGACGGACCGGTGTCAAGGTGGGCTTGACAAAAGCAGCACAAAACCGTATAGTAGAGGCTGCGGCCGGTATACCGGCCGGGTCAGTTCGAAACCATCCTGACCATAAACAAAACTATGGAGGCGTATTCACTATGCAAAATCGGCAATCTTCTCTCCGCCGGCTGGCTGAGGCCGGCCTGATCGCCGCAATGTACGCGGCGCTGTCTCTGGTGCTGCCCCTTGCATCGTTTGGCATTGTGCAGTGCCGACTGGCTGAGGCGCTGACCATTTTGGCGGCCTTCACACCGGCGGCGATTCCCGGTCTGGCTGTCGGCTGCTTCATCACAAACCTTGCGGGGCTCGGTATGGGCGTCAATCCTGCCGGGGCGTGGGATCTGCTGTGGGGGCCGCTCGCCACATTGTTGGCCGCTTGGCTCACCTGGCGACTGCGCAGCCTGCGGATTGCCCGGCTACCCCTGCTATCCACCCTGCCGCCGGTGATTATCAACGCTGTGGTGGTGGGAACTGAGCTGACACTGGTTTCTCCGCAGGCAACCTGGCAGGTATGGGGGATTCAGATGGCCAGTGTGGGAATCGGTCAGGCGGCGGCCTGCATCGCGGGCGGGCTGATTCTGTATGCGGCGCTCGACCGTTCGGGTGCGGCGGCACGGCTGTTCGGCAAAAAAATCCAGGCAGGATAAAGAATTCGAAAAAAGAAACCCTTTTCAGGGTTTCTTTTTTTATGTTTTCAATGGAGCCAAAAATACAAATCGTATATTATATAAGCGGTATTACAAAACCAGCCGGCGGAACGGGGTTCCGCTTAAATGGCAATGGGGTAAAAGAGGGAATGGATGAAAAAGGAGAAGTCGTCTTGACAGGGAGGGTATTCTGCGTTACAATCTACTGGTAATATGTAATACATATTAGTTGAAACATAAAAGGAGGACGACCGCTTGCAGAACTGTACGGAGCTGCTCAAAGGGGTGCTGGAGGGGTGCGTGCTGGAAATTATCCGGCAGAACCCCACCTATGGCTACGAAATCACACAGCAGCTGCGCGAGCTGGGGTTTACGGATATTGTGGAGGGCACGGTATATACCATTACAGCAAGGTTGGAAAGAAACGAACTGGTAGAGACTGAAAAAACGGTGTCCGCGTTCGGACCGCCGCGCAAGCTATACCGCCTGAATGAGGCGGGGCGGGAGAAACTACGGGCTTTTTGGGAAAGCTGGGCGTTTATTGCTGGAAAATGTGAGGAACTGCGCGGAAGGGGAGGGCATAGCGCATGAATTTTGGGGAGAAGGTTATGGGCAGTGATATCACCAGTGCCATGCAGAGCTATGCCGAGCGTATGTATGGTCTGTCGGAAGACTATGCGGCGGTGTGGGACGAAATCGTTCGCTGCCTGTATGCGTATACCGATTTTACCGGACGCAATATCCTCCCCGTCCTGGACGGGCTGGCCGATTGGCTGGAAGCAGCGGCAGTGGATGGGAAAAGTGTGCGGGAGGTACTGGGTGAGGATATAGAATCGTTCTGTTCGGCGCTGGCTTCTGGCGAAGGGCTGAAAACCAGCCGGGACCGGTGGAGGGAACAGCTGAACCGCAGCGTAAAGAAACGATTAGGAGGATCGCTGTGAAATTAAAAAAGGCTTTGGAGGAAAAAAGGGAATGGCGCCGGCGCCGGGAGCGTGTGAAAAAACTGCCGTGGGAATATCGGGTGGTTTTTGAAGAACTGGAGAATTATATGTACAAGGTGTGCTGTGCAAAAGGGCTTGGGGAGCCCTCGGCGCTGCCGGAAATTCTGATGCTCTTTGAGGAAAGTGCCGCACGGGGAACCGGAGTTCTTGCTGTTACAGGAACAGATGTCGCGGCATTCTGTGACGGCTTTTTGCCGGAGGATTGACAGGTTGGTCAACAACAAAGCGGCAGCCATCAGGCTGCCGCTTTTTCACAGGTACAATGAATCGACAGTGGGAAAAGACTGCCCTTCGGCCTTTTTTATGGATGTCCAAAGATAGAGAGACGGGGGACATTTGAGGGCTGAGAGGAAAGATTATGCGGCTGACAAAGTTCTACATCTATAATGGAAGGAAGTCCCGGCTGTTCCCCTTACAGAAGCGGGATTTTCCCCTGAACGCGGGCATAGGATTACCGGAGCAGGGCGTCCACACACAAGCAAATGGCATAAATCACCGGCTGGTGAAGGATATAGATAATCAGCGTGTGCCGGCCAAGCCACGAGAAGACCGGCAGTCGGGACTTGTACATCCAGCGGGGGGTACGTCCCTGCTCAACCCACACGCCCACGAAAGAACCGCCGAGAAAACAGAACAGCCAGGGCAGCAGCGGGAAATAATCCGCGCTCGGAATATACCCAAAGCCGAGAGGGTACAGCCAATTTTGGGAGGCCAGCCAGTCGGGCAGTTCCACGGCCAGCAGTCCGCGGATGCCGAAATAGCTTCCGCCATCGGCATTATGCGCCGTGGGGACCCACCAGGTGATCAGCATCAGAAACGCACAGGCCGCAATGCCGATCCAGGGCGGAATATGGGCGAGCAGCGGCTTGAGCAGGGCAAACAGCAGGATGGCAATCGCCAGAAAATGCAGGATGCCGAACCAGATCATTTCGCTGCGCATGAAAAACCACAGAAAAGCCGAGATAACAATCGAGACGCCAGCAAGCAGCAGTCCCCGTCGCAGATTGCTGTGCGACAGATGGCAGGATATCCCGCAAATGAAAATGAACAGGCCGGCAAAAAAAGGAGCTGCGGGGTCAAAAAAGCGAAACAGCGTGCGGCCCCATTCCACCTGGTACAGCCAACCGATCGTATAAAAGGCGTGAAACGCTACCATCAGCACGATGTCGATGCCGCGCACCTCATCGATAAAATGTATGCGCCCGGGCTTATGCGCAGCGGCAGGTGCCTCCGAAGCTGCGGCGGATGCTGCGTCTTCCGGAGCAATCATCGGGTTTTCCATGCGTATAATCCTCCAAAATACTACTCATTGTACTTGTTTAACGGACCTTTTGCAAATATGCAGGACAGTATAGCATGTTTCCTCCCCGGAATCCAGTCAAAAAGGGTTAAAATTTCAGCGAGTCCAGCGCATGGGGGTATAGCGGATGCCGTCACGGCACTGTTCGCCGGTGAGGGCACAGAAACCAAAACGGCGGTAAACCGGCACCGCATAAGGGGACGCGTTGACGGTAACAGCTGCAGCCGGGGTGAGACGGCGCAAGTGATCCCACAGCCGGCGGCCGATTCCCTGCCGCAGCCGGTCGGCAGCGACAAAAAACAGGGCGATATGCGTGCGGTGTTCCCGGACAGCGATTACGCCGCACAGCTGCCCGCCTTCAAAAGCGCCGAAGCTTTCGAGCCTATCCCAGGAAGCCTCATCGGTGATAAAACGGCGGAAGGCTTCGATGCCTTCCGGAGAATAGTCGGGAGCCTCATACCGCAGAAAGGCCGCCCAGATCAGCTGTATGGCCGCCGGCCGCTCCGGCCGGGAAAGCAGACGGATTTCCATAAATACCTCCGGATACCGGTGAGGGGATGCACACGTCTCTGGCAGGCGAGCGCGACGGCGTGTTTCGGCAAAATAAGTGATAATGTCTTAAATAGGCAGGGATGCCGATTTGGCACGGCGGCTGTAAAAAAACGGCGGACTTCCCATCCGCCGTTTTGGATTCCCTTCGGATTATTCTTCCGGAAAACTGCCGTTTTCAATTGCCATGAGCATATCCACGCGGCGCTGATGGCGGCCGCCCTCAAACGGGGTTTCCAGAAAAGCGCGCACAATCATGCGGGCAATCTCCACGCCGATAACCCGGGCGCCGATGGCGAGCATATTGGCGTCGTTATGCGCACGGGTCATGGTGGCCGAATACGGTTCGCTGCAGGCCGCACAGCGGATTCCTTTCACCTTATTCGCCGCCAGCGACATCCCGATGCCGGTGCCGCAGATCAGAATCCCTTTGTCGCATTTTCCTGAGACGACCGCGTTGGCCGCCCGGACAGCAAATACCGGATAATCGCAGCTCGCGGTGCTGTCGGTGCCGAAATCCATATATTCCAGCCCCATTTCGTCCAGCAGTTCCTCAATATTCCGCTTCATGTCCAGTGCACTGTGGTCACACGCGATGGCAATCATTGTCCGGCGCTCCTTTTTTCGTTATAATAAGGGTAAATCTTATCCTATGCGGCTATTGTAGCACAACTTATCCGGTACTGCAAACGAATGGTGAGTAAAACCGGCAGTTTCCGCGACTTAACAGGTGAAGGGCGGTGAGAGGCGTGGAGGAAGCACCAAGGCGGGCGGATGTGGTTTATACGAATACGACAGAAGATGGCGATATATACAATCGGTATATTGAGGGCGACGAAACGGCGTTCGAGGAGATCCTGCGCGCCCACCGCCACGGCCTGATCCGGTATCTCTACCGCTGCGTCGGCGATCTGGAGACGGCGGAAGAGCTGTCGGAGGACTGCTTTGTGGAACTTTTCCTGCATCCGGGGCGCTATCGTCGGGAGGCGTCGCTGAAGAATTACCTGTACGCGGTGGCACGGCACAAAGCGGCCAGCCATCTGCGCCGGCACAGCCGGACGCGGTTTGTACCGATTGAAGAGGTTGCCGCGATGTGTCTGGATGAGGAGACTGGGGGACGATGCTCCGCAACCGAGCAGCATCTCGCTCTGGCTGAACGGCGGCAGGCGGTCATGCGCGCGCTCAGCGCTCTGCCGGAGGACTACGGGCTAACGCTGTATCTGCTGTATTTTGAGGAGCTGTCCTGTGAGGCGGCTGCGAAGGCGATGGGTAAAAGCCGCAAGCAGCTGTATAACCTGACCGCCCGTGCGAAGGCGGCTATGCGGGAACAGCTTCAGAAGGAGGGATTTTCCGATGAAAACGGATTGGGAATATGAACAGGCGGTACTCGACAAGCTCCGGCTGCGCAGACGGAAACAGCGGCGGGCAAGGCTGACGGCCGGCGCGCTTGCGGGTGTTCTGGCGGTGGTGCTGTCGGTGGGCGCGGCAGCAGTGACAATCCGGGAGGGGCGGCTGCCGCTGGGGCCCGGGAACACATCGGTGCAGGACAGCGCGGCGCTCGCCGCCATACGTGAGCAGCTGTGGGAATATGCGGCGGCGCAATCCGACGCCCTGCTGTTTGAAAAAGAAACAACGCCGGACGATCTGACGGTCGAGGTGCTCGGTGAGCTGAACGGTTACACCTTTGTCCGCAGCGTTTACCGCAGCGGGGAGCCGTACACCACCAGCATCGGCGGCTACCTGTTTACCGGTTCGGCAAGCAACTGGCCGTACGGGCCGGGGCTGTATCTGCTCACGAGCGGGCAGGTGCTTACCTTGTCAGAAGCCTATGAGTTAGGTGTGGTCGATATGGCGCAGGCGGCCCGGCTCGCCGGCGGGCAGGTGAAGGCCGCGCCCGATGAAAAGGAAGCGCTGGAAAGACTGACGGCGTATATGCAGAATAATGCTCAGGTGCAGGCAGCATCCGAAGAACTGCGCAGGTCGGCCGTCAGTTTTGGAACGGTGGGTTCCTACCGGGTATGCAGTTACACGGGTCCGGGGGATACAGCGGTGTGGGAGAGTACCTATCAGGGCTATACCTTCCACAGCGGCGCGATCTATTATCCGTCGCCGCTGGGCGTGTATCTTGTTTGCAGCGACGACCTGTATGACGGCGGCGTAATCACACTGGAGGATGCCTGCGCGTACGGCATTGCGGATGCGGCGCAGATTTATGCGGTGCTGCCGGAAAGCTATCAGGCCGGAACGCCGGATACGCGGACCGGGGTTGCACAGTTGGAAGACCAGGCGCTGCGGCAGGCGCTCGAGCAGCTGTTCCGGCAGGAGGGCTGTACGCTGCCGGCAGATGCTGCGGTGCGGGAATACGGCGATATCCTGTTTGTGGATACCGGCGTGCAGGACTCCGGCAAATACTGGGCTTACGGTGAGCAGTACGGCAGGGCGCTGCGCTGTCTGGTCAGCGGTCAGCCATCGGCGATTGGGCTGTATTACTGCGGCGGGACGGAGGCGCCGATAACCATTGAAGACGCCCTGCGGCAGCAGATCCTGTTCATGCCGGAGCTGTATGCGGTACTGCCGGAGACGATGTTTGTACCGGTTTCCTACAATCCCGATCACACGATCACCGAGACGCAGCTCGCGGCGCTGAATACGATGGTACAATATCTCGCCGGACAGGGAGCCTCCGAGGAAATTCCTGCGCCGGGCAGCGCGGTGTCCACCGGGATTAAGGCTTATGACAGCATCAATGGCTGTGTAGTGGTGAAGGTGGACACGGTGAAAAACGGTATTGCGGTCGAGACGGCCGTCGACGGTGTCGTATTCCGCAGCGAGGACACCCATGCGCCGTATGCGCTGGGATTGTATCTGGTGCGCGGGCAGGAGGTGCTCACGCTGGAAGAAGCCGTGGAAGCCGGTTGGGCGACGGCCAAAGAGGTGCAGTTCGCCGTTCCGTCGGACGTGGGCGGTACGGCGCCCACCATCGGGCCGCAGGGGGCTCCGCCGGCGGCTGGAAGTTCAACCGCCACAACAGATGGATTGCCGTGACCGCATTCCCGGAGGCGATATGCGGTACCGGTGGGATTAAGGCAAAGCCAGGCGCTGCGGTGCGGGCTTTGGCTCCCTGTATTTTTCGCTATACAGCCAAAGGCAGGAGACACAAAAATCTGTGTCTCCTGCCTTTGGTCATTACCGCAAGATTTCCGGCGGCGCGTATGTGTGCAGCCCTACATGAACAGCGGCTGCAGCTGCATGCCGACGAGCGACGCCGCGATGGTATCCTCGATGCGCGAGAAATCCGCGACCAGCGAGTTCGGTTTGTTCACCGCGTCATCCTGCGACATCGGAACAAAATACAGATGTTTGGTGTTTTTCAGCAGTGCGATGCTGCGCATCGAGCCGCCGAGCGCGTCGTTGGTAGACACCGCGAGCACCACCGGTCGGCTGCGGCGCAGATGTGATTTGACCGCCAGGGTAACCGGCGTATCGCTGATCCCATTGGCCAGCCGGCCCAGTGTCGCACCGGTGCATGGGGCTACCACCAGCACGTCAAAAAGCCCTTTCGGCCCGATCGGCTCCACCTCGGTCAGGGTGGTCAGCGGCTTATGTCCGGTGATTTCTTCGAGCTGGCGCTTCCAGTCCTCTGCCCGTCCGAAGCGGGTATCGAGCGATGCGGCATTGAACGACAGGATCGGGGTGACATCCGCGCCGCCGGCCACCAGGGTCCGCACCTGCCCGATTACCCGTTCAAAGGTGCAGAATGATCCGGACAACGCAAAGCCTAAACGCATTTCCATCAGCTCCTCCTTCTGCGTGTGGCAAAATCTGTGTGTACCCTCAGCAGACAGGCGGGACACGCTTTCCAGCGCTCCAAAACAAGTGTTCACTGAGGGTAAGGTATGGGCATACCCGTTTGCTTCCGGCTTAAGCAGACGGCCGGAACGTCATTGTGCGCTTCCTTCCCGGATCATATTGAGTATGGTGGTTTTGATGATCTGTCCTGCGCTCTTCGGGGCAACGCGGCCGGGCAGCGACAGCGCCCAAATGGTCTTGATCTGCAGCTCGGCGGCGGCGTTGAAATCCACCCCGCCCGGACGGGAGGCCAGATCAATCAGCAGGGTGCCTTTATCCAGTGCCTTGAGCGCCGGCCGGTCAAACAGCAGGGAAGGCACGGTGTTGAAAATCACGTCGTAATCGCCGGATTCCCGCATGCGGGAAAGCTCCACCGCCTCGCAGCCCTGAGCTTCGGCCCAGGCGAGATCGGCAAACTTCCGTGCGGCCACCGTCACCTTCGCGCCGAGCGCAACCAGCAGCCGGGACAGCACGCGGCCCACCCGGCCGTAACCGGTGATCAGGCAGCGCGCGCCGCCGATGGTGACGGGAAGTTCTTCCATCGCCAGCTGGATAGCCCCTTCCGCCGTGGGGACGGCATTATGTACCGCCAGTTCCTCCCGCTTGAAATAATCGTCAATCATCAGCCCGCGCGCTTCCACTTCCCGCCGCACGCAGTCGGATACCGAGCCGCCGACGAGGTATTGCCGCTTGAGCAGGGGATTCAACACCTGATCTAGCGAGATACGCATGCGGGAAAACGGTGCGTTGATGGTGGAATCGTCTGTGGTCACCGGCAGTGGCAGGATTACGCAGTCCGCAAGAGAGACCGCCTGGGCGGGATTGGTGCAGCCGGTTACACACGGCGGCAGATCTGTGCTGTCGAAGCCGGAGGTAATCACTTTATAACCATCTTCGGCCAGCAGGCCGGCGAGATACGCCGAACGCAGGTCGCCGCCGATGACGGCAAAGGTATCGATACCGTTCATCATCCTCATTCCTTTCTGCGCCGCTTTAACGGCGCTTTGTTCGAGTCTTGCAGGTGCACCCGGGTACGTCCGGGAACGCCATCTCGCTCTATCCTATGAAGGGGCGGGGGAGAATGTTCATAGGGGGCCATGCCTGCCGCAGAGGAAAAAACAAGCCCGCGTGCCGTTTGGCACGCGGGCTTGTCCCGGGTATCGAGCCGGAGGGGCGCAAACGGATCGCGGGGCATGCAGAAGCCGGCCCGAACCAAATGGTTCGGGCCGGCTCAAAAAGCATGTCAGGCAGCGTCAGCGCAGCCTTTTGCTGATGCGCAGCAGGCGGACGATGATCGGGCTGAGCACCAGGTTGAAGCCCAGCTCAAACAGAAAGTTGCCGCCCACCAGGCCGAACAGAATATACTGCCACAGGGTCTGGTCGTTTCCGCCGGCCCACGCGGTAATGGTGGGCAGGAAAAACACCAGACAGCCGAGGAGGAATACCCCTGTATTGACCAGCGGGCAGACAATGGCTGCCGCAAATACACCGAGATAAATGTTCTTTTTGGACAGCCACTGATAGGTGAATCCGGCGGCAAGGCCGCACAGCACGCCTTTGGCCAGCACCGTCAAAATCGTGCCCGGTACAGATACGGCCAGAAACGCCGCAGCATCGCCGCTGAGCAGCACCGCGATGCCGAACACGAGGCCGAGCCACGCACTGATGGCCGGGCCGCACATGGCGGCGCCCACCACGATGGGAATCAGCACCAGGGATATCGAGAACATACCGAAGCGGATGAACGACCCCAGGAGCTGAAGCACGATGACCAGTGCGGTGAGCATAGCGCCCAGCGCGAGGGTTTGGGTGGATATTTTCCGGGTTTTTGCCATGACAATTACCTCCTTGCTGCTGCTCCTCTGCGGGATGCAGCGCAATCACGGGTGGATGGGCGGACTATGTAAAGTGACGCGGTCAGTCCCTTGCGGTAACTGCCGGAAGCGTCACGGATTTTCCCGCACAGTTTTGGATATGCGGGCACTACATGGTGTTGTATTTCATTAGTGTATACGATTTGTATTTTGCTGTCAATAGCGGAGACTGGCCAGAAAGCGGAACTCCTGCTGGGATGGTGTTTCCTCCCGGTGCTTCGGTGCAAAGCCGGCGTCAAAGGCGGCCAGCGTCTTTTCGTCCACCGCATAGCCGGGGCTTTCGGCAAAGCGACCCGCCGCATCCGCGAGTGCAGCGGGTTTCAGCTCCAGCGCATGCAGCGCCGCGGCGTAAAAGCCGTCTTCGGTGCGGATATCGTACTTCTCCGCACAGCGGAAGCCGAAGCGGTGGTAATAGCGCGGGTCGCCGTACAGGCAGACCGCCGGAAAGCCGAGGTTACGTGCGGCTTCCAGAGAATGCCGAATCAGCGCCGAGCCGACGCCGGCACGCTGCCGCTCCGGCAGCACGCTGACCGGGCCGAGGCACAGCACAGCGAGGCTGTCCCGGCCTTCGCGGCAGATGACCGCACGCGTATAGGCGATATGGCCGACCAGCCGGCCGTCTTCTTCGGCGACAAAATCCAGCGCCGGGACAAAGTCCGGATGGCGGCGCAGCTGGTGGAGAACCAGATGCTCCGCACAGCCGGGAACATACTGATTCCAGAATGCCTCCCGGGTGAGCGTTTCCGTTTCCCGGTAATCGGCGGGGATTTCCAAACGTATATCCATAGCGGCACGGTCCTTTATTTCTTATTTTTCTCGTAAACCAGCCGCAGGCCTTCCAGCAGGAGATTCTCATCGTAGGTGATCTGCCGGCGGCAGTGCGGGGTGATCTCCCGGCTCAGACCGCCGGTGGCGATGATATTGGCGCTGACCCCAAGCTCGTCCTCGATGCGGTCACACATGCCGTCGATCATCGCCGCTGTGCCGTACACTGCGCCGGACTGCATCGAGTCGATGGTGTTTGAACCGATGACATGCGCGGGCGCTTCGATGCTGATGTGCTGGAGCAGCGAGGTATTGGCAATCAGCGAGTTCAGTGCGGTGCCGATGCCGGCGACGATCACACCGCCGCGAAAATAGCCGTTCTGATCGATGACCGAAACGGTGGTTGCGGTGCCGAGATCCCAGATGATGCACGGCGTACCGTATTTGGCGACCGCTGCGACCGCGCCGACGAGCAGATCTGCGCCCAGCTGTGCCGGGTTATCGATGCGGATATTGATGCCGGTGCGGGTGCCGGGACCGACGATCAGCGGCGCGGCGCCGGTCACTTTTTTGACCGCGCGGCGGATGGCGTGATCCAGCGGCGGCACCACCGAGGAAATAATCGAGCCGTCAATATCGCCCGCATTCACGCCGTACAGTCGCAGGATATCCAGCAGTTCCACGGCGTACTGGTCTTCCATTTTGATGGGATCGGTTGCCACGCGCGACTCCAGCACTAACCGGTCGCCATCGAAAACCCCGATCGTGATATTGGTATTGCCCATATCCAGTGTCAGCAGCACAGGACATGCCTCCTTGTTTTACAGTTTGGTGAATTTCGCTCTTATTATACGCAAAGGCCCGCATTTCGTCAATTGACAGCGGAAAAGCTTGCGCGGGCGGGGGAAAGCGGGTACAATAAAAACCAAAAGGCTGCCGCAGCGGGCGGCCGGGCAGGGAAATAACCACGCCTTATTCCACAGATTAAGGAAGGATGACGCCGGCAATGCTCACCTATGAAGAGGTTCGTCACAATGAAGAGGTCCGCGTGCTTATCGAAGCAGGCAACGAGTCGCTGCGGGTGCGCGGGTTTACCGACCACGGCTACGCCCATGCGGGGATGACCGCCAAGGTGGCGGGCGACCTGCTCGAAACGCTGGGTTATGATGCGCGCACCTGCGAGCTGGCACGTATTGCCGGCTATATGCACGATATCGGCAATGCGATCAACCGTAGCAACCATGCGATGTCCGGCGCATTGCTGGCGTTCGAGCTGCTGCGCGGCTGGGGTGTCGATATCCGCGAGGCCACCGCAGTGATGACCGCCATCGGCAACCACGATGAGGGCACCGCCGCTGCGGTTACCCCGCTGAGCGCCGCACTGATTCTGGCCGATAAAAGCGATGTGCGCCGCAGCCGGGTGCGGGTATCTCCGATCGACAGTCATTTCGACATTCACGACCGGGTTAATTACGCGGTTGTGGATTCCGCGCTGACGGTCAGCCGTGAAAACAAAATCATCACCCTGAAACTCCGGATCGATACCTCTATCTGCGCGGTCATGGACTATTTTGAGATTTTCCTCACCCGCATGACCCTGTGCCGTTCTGCAGCGGCGTTCCTGGGTATGGATTTCGAGCTGGTCATCAACGAAACGCGGATGCTTTAAGAGGAATTGCTTTGGGCAATTTCCGCTCTAAAAAATCGCGTGTAAACGGTAAAGCGTTTCAGAGGAGGTGGTCAGATGAACAGGCTTTTTATCCGGCGTGTTTCGGTGGACAGCGCGGCGATTCCGCCGGGCAGCTATCTGGCTGGGCTGCCCGCGGTACACGGCGGCGGGCTGGTTTTTACTTCGCCGGTCACTTTTTTTATTGGGGAAAACGGCACCGGCAAATCCACGCTGATTGAAGCGATCGCGGTAGCGTATGGTCTCAATCCCGAGGGCGGGTCCCGCAACTTTGCCTTTTCCACCCGCGATTCCCATTCGCCGCTCTGGCGTGCGGTCCGTTTGGAGAAGGGCCCCATACCGCCCCACGACGCTTATTTCCTGCGTGCGGAGAGTTTTTATAATGTCGCGACCAACATCGACGAGCTCGACGATGCGCCGGGGGACCCCTCGCCGCTGATCCGGTCTGCCTACGGCGGCGTGTCACTGCACGAACAGTCGCACGGCGAAAGCTTCCTGGCGCTCGCGCGCGAACGTTTTTCCGGCGGTGGGCTGTACATCCTTGATGAACCCGAGGCCGCCCTGTCCCCAGTCGGGCAGATGGCGCTGCTTGCCCGCATCCATGAGCTTGCACAGCAGGGGGCACAGCTGATCATTGCCACCCATTCGCCGTTGCTGACCGCCTGCCCGGAGGCACAGATATACGAATTCCGTGGGAGCGGGCCAGTGGCGACAGCGTACACCGAGACCGCCCATTTTCAGATCCTGCAGCGGTTTTACCGGCAGCCGGAAGCTGTGCTCCGCGAGCTTTTGGACTCCCCCGGGGGCTGATGCGTTATTTCCGTTTCCGGCCGCGGCGCAGCCACTGGGATTCATGGGTATAGGACAGCACCCTGCTGCGGATGCCAACCAGACCGATCGCGGCGAACACTATGCCGAACAGCATATCCCGCAGCAGTGCCTGGATGCCGCTGCCCAGGTAGTAACGCATGGCCTCCAGCAGCGTCATCGCCGGATTGACATTCATCAGCCCGATGGCGGAATTCAGCAGGCAGGAGGCGAACATTGCCAGCAGCGACGCGATTACAATACAGGTGGTGGCGAACGATGTACTGTGTGCGCCACGGAGATACTGGTAGCCGAAAAAGGATCCGGTACTCACCAGAAAGGCCAGCCAGCCGAACTGCCAGTTGAGCAGCGTAGCAGCGATAAACCAGGGCAGTACGCCCACCACGGCGCCGAGCAGCGCACCGAGAATGCCAGTCAGATAATGCGAAAACGATTCCCGATCCTTTTCAAAGTGATCGTCGAATGCGCCGTGCAGCTCGCCGAGCGATCGCTGCGCCGCTTCCTGCAGGAAGGCGATGAACGCGTTACCGTCCATATCCGCCATGCCCGGAAGGGTGAGCAGGATGCCGTACCCCTCATTGGGGGAAAGCTGTATGTCCGCATAGCGGCTGGCGAGCTGCTTGTGCAGCCGGGGCAGCTTTTCCGGGGGAACGTTCACCGAAAGCTGAAGGGTGTCTGCCGGCAGATCTGCCCGGAAAGCGATGCCCTCCGTCAGACCGCTGACAATGCCTGCGGTGTCGGTTTTATAGCCCTGCGCCGTACAGACGCGGAGGATTTCTTCCAACATATACATTCTCCTTTACCGGAAATAGGTTTTCCCAGGTAGCCGCGCTATATTTACAGTTATAGCCACTATGCGGGGAAAAGTCAAGGAAACGATAAACTTTGTTCAGCAGTACGCGGCATATCCGTTAGGTCATATCCGGGGTGCAGGTGCGGCTCGCTGCCGTTTCTTTTGACGGCAATTTTCCGTACCCTATTGAAAAACGGCGTGTGCTGTGGTATTCTTTTACTGAGTTTGAGCGATGTGTATAAAAATCTATGCTTTTTTAGATCATAAGGAAAACAACAGAAAGAATGGCGTTTACGCCATTCTTTTTTTATTTTGCCGATAAATCGTCGGTGTTTTGCACAAGGCTGACCACATATGCGCGGTTTCTGAAAAAGCATGATTTTGCAAAAAGGAGAGCTGAAAACATAATCTGCATCAAACCGAAAATGCGGCATGACAAAATATCGTGTAAAGGGCGGATTTACCATGAAACGAAAAACGAAAATACAGTGGCTGGGTTTCCTCTTTGGTATGACAGTAGCCTTCGGGACAGTGCCGGCGGCATCTGCGGAGGAGACGGTGTATACCGCGGCGACACAGGAAGCGCTTTTTGCGGCGGTTGAAGAGGTCAACAGCGGTGCGGCCGACTATGCAGTTATCCGGCTGGCGGACGATATCCAGGTGACCAAATCGATGACGATTACGGCGGGTACCGTGACGATTATCGGGGAGGGACATACCGTCTCACTGCAAAACGGCAGCATCGGTTTGACAGGAAACGCTGTGCTGAATCTCGGCCGGCCGGACAGCCGTGAAACGCTGGATATAACAAGCACCGATCCGACGAGCTGTGTCCTGCATCTGAGCGATGCGACCACCCTCAACATGTATGACGGAACGGTGATCCGCGACAGCGAAGCCCGCGCTCAGGCCGGTGGTGTACAGGCGGTCGATGACAGCCGATTCCATATGTATGGGGGAGAAATCAGGAACTGCTGGAACGATTTCAGCGTTTCCGGCGGCGTGCTAGTGGACGATTCCGCTGTGTTTACGATGTATGACGGCATCATCCGCGATTGCCGCGGCGTACAGGGCGGTGCCGTTTGTCTGGGCGGCGGTGCAGCGATTGGCGGCGGGCAGGGGAGTGGCTCCGAGTTTATCATGCATGGCGGCACAATCAAGAACTGCACCGACAACTATTTGGGCGGCGGCGCGGTGTGTGTGTATACGCCGGATAAAGTAAAGCTGCTTATTGACGGCGGGTCAATCACCGGATGCAGTGGCGCCGGATCCGGCTATGGCGGGGCAGTTTTCCTCTATTCTACCAATGAAAATTCCTCTGTCAGGATAAACAGCGGGGTATTCACCCAAAACAGCGCCGCCTATGGCGGGTTCCTGTTTGTATACGCGGGAAAGGCGGAGATCGGAAACGGTGCAGGGATTTATGGCAATACAGCAGAGGCTGCCGGCGATGATATTTACAACAATGGGGACGGCGCGGTGGTGACCATCGGCAATGTTCCGGCGGGTCTGACGCTTGAGGATTGCGGGCATGGGATCGACGGCTGGTATGACGACGGGGCGGAAGCACGCTGGGCATGTACAAGGGATACCGCCGAAGAGGAAACGTATACCGTCAAACTGCCTGTGGGCGAATTTACAGATGAGGTGGGAATCAAAGCCGCTCACGGTAAGGCCGTGAGAATACGGTTCGATAGCCGTGGCGGAGATACACCGGTAACAGAGATGTTCGCGGGTCCAGACGGACGGTTGGCGGAACTGCCGGTACCGACGCGCGGCGGGTACACCTTCGCCGGCTGGTATACGATGGCGGAAGACGGTGAAGAAGTAACGGCCGCAACGGTGTTTCGCGAAGACACCACACTTTATGCCCATTGGATAAAAGCGGCGGAGCCTGTGCCGGATCCAGTCGAAAAGCCCACGCCGGACAGCCCGCAGACCGGATCGTCCGGTTATGCAGTTGTATGGGCGGTGCTATTTTGTACCGCCGCAGCCGGCTTCCTGTTTCTGAAACCGGAACGCACGAAAAAAATATAATCGTAATGCCCCGGCCGGGTGCTGCCTGGCCGGGGCGTGCCTTTTTAGATGGCGACAAAAGGATCCATTTATTCGGCGCGGGGGATGCCAGTCAACTCGCATATACGGGGAAATTTGGACGCGACAGCTCGCTGTACCAGAAGTATCGTCCGCACAGATACAAACAACAACCGGTTGCACAGATAAAGCGAAAAATGCATCCCGGTTACGGCAAAGCGGATCGCTTTGCCGTGGCCTTTTTTCGCAGCGGCTTATAACCAGTTCCCAAAATAGCGCCTCTTTTGATGCAAACGGTTGCGGTACATATCCCGCACAGACAATCAACGGAACTTGACAGGCTCAGACCATGTATATTATAATAACAGAAAAGTATATACATGGGTTATCCACAAATACTGCGGTGCAGCGCAGTTGACAGCGCGCCCGCTTTGGGAGAATACGCCCAGCCGGATAAAACAACTCAATAACCGGGTGTAGCGCAGTTGGTAGCGCGCCTGCTTTGGGAGCAGGATGCCGCAGGTTCGAATCCTGTCACTCGGACCACGTCGTCGCGGACTATGTATCGTTCGCGACGACTTTTTTTATGGAAAGTCATCGGCTCACTCACGCCGTCGCTCCTCCTTTCCGCAAAAAGTCACGCTCGGCGCACCTGCTCGGTTATAAACGACCTCGCGACGGTTCGCTGTTGCTACCAACTTTTTTACGGGATACAAGAGTGCAAATCCTTCTCGAAAAAATGCTTAGGGGTCCATTTTGTAGCACCCTCACAGACCAGTGGCCGGCAATTCATTATGAATTGCCGGCCGCTTTTTGTGCAGCCCAACCATGAACGGATTTTTATCTCGTCCTTCCACATCACCGCAAGCGATGCACCGCTTGCGGTGATTTTTTGATAAAAGTTACCGGTGTGCGCATACCTCTGCCCCAACCGTTAAAAGATGATCGGCTTTTGTGGATACTGTCGTCATAAACCAGTGTACCAGGCCGGAGCCTCCCAGAATAAGGAGATTGTCCAGCGGGTGGTTCGGAATTCGTGGAAATACCAGTGTGCTGGACAGCTGTGATTTTAGCCGAACACCCCAAGCATACAGCGTTGATCGGGCAGCGGTGCCGCCTTCCGGAACGACCACAGATGGCCTTAAAAAGTCGTGATGGCCAAAAAATCAAGTAAATATTTATGCGCATTGGCTATTGTATCACGATTGCGGTAAGCGACACGACGAATGCGGTTTTCAACGACTTTGTCAGAGCTAAGGGTATGAAAAAAGGCTCTGCGATGAACGATGTTCTGGAATTTTTTATGCTGGCGAAGGATGAAGAGCTGTATCTCCAGTTAAAGAAAAAGTATTTAGGTGTTGAAAAAGCGGTAGATATGATCAAAGATCTGGATGGTGACCCACAGCCCAAAGATTATTTGTTTATGAAGCTTGGCCAATCGCTTACCACAGACGGACACCTGCTCAACGGGGCTGAAACCATGCAGGTATATTTGCGGGATGCCAAGGAAAAGCACGGAAGGACCTGGTTCTTTACGCAGTCCCTTACGGTGGGAATGAGCAAAAAAAGAGTAGAGGCTTACAGCAGACGGATTCAATCTGGCAAAGGCCTGCAGATGCTGTTTGCGCTCAATCAGGAACTCAACGGAAATGAGATCGCCTATCGTGCGGATGTGACGGCGATAAAGTCCTTCACCAGTCCGGTCACCGCGCCGGATGGCGACTGTCCGGCGGAATACGCGGGGGAAAAAGGCCGTATTTGGATTCAGTTGGAGAATCTGAAAGAAGAAAGCACCTTGCAGACAAGCATGTTTAAAATCGCCAGCACCGGCAAGAGTCTGAAAGAGGTGTTGGCCAGATCGCAGTACCATTTTGGATATATTGAATTGATCGATTGAAGTGTGTATGGTGTTTTTGGGGATGCGTTTCTACGTGTTTGACTTCGGATATTAAAAATCAGGGAGTGAAAAGGTATGTGGAAAAACGAATGGCTGACAGATGATGAAACGGCTCTGGGAGCGCTGAATTTTCTGAGCCAAAAAGGCAGAACTGTAAACAAAAGGCTGCTCAAGCATGCAAAGCAGCCGCACGGGATCGATCTGGTTGTCAAGCTGGAAAATGAAAAAGGCAGAGGAAACCGGTATTTCATCACTGCAAAAGGCAACTTACAATATGACGGAACCAAAGTGAGGCCGTTTATAGATCCTGTTTTGTATTTGGCGCTGATGCAGATGATTTTACGGCTAAATA
>CAJKBW010000049.1 GCA_905198295.1 uncultured Oscillospiraceae bacterium
CTTTGCCGAAATCCACATTGTCGCCGTCGGCCGGCTTAGTGGCCGAATCCGGGATTCCCAGCGCAGCCTTATCGGCCACCGTCTCCACAGTGTACACTTTATCATCAATGACGTACTGATCCGGGACCTGCTTGAGGGTGACGAGCGAGAAGGTGTCGAACTCCACACTGCCGCCGAAAATCACCAGATGCAGCTTTTCAAACGCCTCAAGCGGCGTGTCGTACAGTGTACCGGTCAGCGGCAGAAGCCCGCTGTGCGTCCCCGCCTTCAGATCGCCGATTTCCCGGTCGAACATGATCTTGCGCGCCGAATCGTCCATCTGCGCGCCCTCCGCCGGCGTATATGTGAACACCCCATCCATATATATCTGAGCGGTATCCTTCACCGTGAACGAAAACTGCAGGTACTTTGCATCGCCGCACGATACCGGCGTGTCTTTGCCGAAATCCACATTGTCGCCGTCAGCCGGTTTGGTGGCTGAATCCGGGATCCCCAGCGCAGCCTTATCGGCCACCGTCTGGTCAACGGTATACACCATACCGTCGATAACATAGTACTTTGACGGCTCTTCCTCTGCCGGGGCGGCGCCCGCCGCCATCGCAGCGCCGGCGAGCGCAATTGTCATTGCGGATATTGCTGCCAACAACTTTTTCATTGCCCTTGCTCCTTTTCCGTTTAATTTATTGTTCAGGCCGCATACCGGCGGCCAGAGTGCGCTCATTCGATCGGGACAAATCCGCCGTCATACGGCGTAACCGTCACCAAAGCAAACTGGTCAACCGTGATATAACCGCCCTCCGGATTGGCCAGATACAGCCCCTCAATCTCCCCGAGTGCATTGTGATACACCGTACCCTCGAGGGGGATGACGCCGCGGTAGTGTCCCGGCGGAAGCCCGCCGCCTCCGCGCAGCACGCGGTCGAAATGGATGTTGCCTGCCTCACGGTCGCCGTCAAACCGGACGTCGATATACAGCGTACGCTCATAGACGGTGAAATCATAGGCCAGATGAGTCGCCGTCCCGCAGGCGATACGGTCGGTCGGCCCATAGAGGGCGTCGTTCTGGTTAAGCGGTCCGGCCGGTATATTCAGCGCGGCACGCCCGACCCGCTCGTGCACCAGATACGGCACGCCGTCCAGACCGGTATACAGTTGGCCCGCGTCCGGCTTTTCCACCCGCTGCGCCGTCACCAGCGCAAACTGCCGCACAGTGATATTGCCTCCATACAGGCCGCGGCGTTCGATGATCGTGCCGAAATAGTTGGTACCGTCTTCCATCTGCGGCAGATACGCGCCGATATCGACGAGCAGCTTATAGCTGCCCGGGCGCAGGCCGCGCGGACACCCCAGCAGGGTATGCAGCTCGATATTCATCGTGCCCGCGTCGCGGTTGCCGAAGCGTACGATCACCGGCACCTGCGCGTCGCCGCCCTGCCCCTGATTGACGGTCAGATCCACTGCCAGATAACATCCGGTGTGATACAGCGGCTGCACCACCGGCTCATGATACCATTCATCGGAATTCATGCTGTCAGGCAGGACGCTTATATCTCCCGCCGGCAGCCCCAGCGCCTGCGCATCCGCCGTTACTTGAGCGACACGGAAGGTATTGCCATCGGTGGCGGTGTATATATCTGCGGGAAGCGCGGCCGCTGAAGCATCCACCAGCCGGAACGCCTGTATCGTGAGGCTTCCGCTGCCGGTAACCTGCACGGCGGTACCGCTGCAGACGGCGCCGAACGGCACCCATTTTTCCAGATTCACATAGCCGGTATAGCGTCCCGCCGGCAGGCCGTCGGCATACCCGAATTTCTCATGGATCGCCACCGCGGCCGCCGGTACGCCGTCCGAAGAAAAATTGACGGTCACATGTACACAGGCACCCGATTCCACAACCAGATCCACATACAGACGCTGGTGGGTATATATCCCGCCGAAGCTGCCCGCATACACCGTATCGGTGCCCGCAGCAGCGGACGCCGGCACACCGAGCGCAGCACGATCCGCCACGATATTGTCGGTCTGCCAGTCATCGGCATCCCCCACGTTGGGCTGCGCCGCAATCTGCGCCGCATCCGGCATGGTCATCAGGCGGTAAAACGCATAGCTATCATGGATCGCGGCACCGTATCCGGCACAGCCCGACTCATCCAGAAGGGCGCGCAGTGCGTTCAGCTGCGCGATCATCGCGTCCGCACCGACCGAATCATAAGTGATATACCACGGGTCGCTGAGCGTCTCCCGCGGGGCGCATTCCGCACCCACCATGATCTGGCAGCCATTCACTGCGGCAAAAGCAATCTCATCCGCGGCAATTTCGTACTGCGCCTGCGCCGAATTGCGGTAGGCCATGATCGCCAGCGACTGGCACTTTCTGGTCAGCACATCCATCAGCGGCACCACCGCGCCGGTTTCATCCGAAACCGTATCTGTGCTGCCGCCCATCCACGCGTTGATGTCCAGCGCGAACTCCAGCGACTGCGCATCGCATGCGGCGCGCGCCGCGGTTACGTAGTCGGCACAGGACTGGAGATTCTGCGCGCGGGCCGGCTGTCCGTTCCTGTCGTGGTCCCAGTCCGGCTCCAGATCGATATGGATGCCGTACAGCTTCTCGCTGTCGGCCGACGCGCGCGCGTTAATGGCGGCCGCACGGCTGATCAGCGCGGCCGTTTCGGCGTAGCCGAGCGACGCATCCCACCAGTCATACGCCGCGTCGCCGGATGTCGCAGTCAGCAGCGACACCCGCACGCCGATCGCGCTGCACGACGCAATGAAGCTGCGCAGCTGGTCTTCACCGACATAGCCCGGGGCAACCACCCCGCCGTTTGCCGCCACCTGCTCATCGTCCATCAGGTAGGCGCAGCCAAGATAAATCTCTGTGAAATGGTTTTTAGCCAGCATATCCAGCAGCAGCTGGGCATCCATGTCCACACGCGGGTCATCCCCGACAATTACGCGGATGTCCCACACCCACATTCCCAGCGCGGTGTTCGTGTCACTGCTGTCACGGAAGGTGAGCACCTTGCCGCTGTACGGCCCCGATCCATCCGCTGCGGCCGGGCTCACGCCTGCTGTCAGCAGCGCCGCCGCAACGGCCAGTGCCGCGCAGATTCCCGCCGCACGCCGGATTCCGGCTGTTTTCCGATTCATTGCTTTGAAACACCCCTCTCCTCATAAATCCGTTGGCAAAAACCTTTTTGATCAGCCGACGATGCCGGTCTGCTCAATCGACTGGATGAAGAACCGCTGGCATACCACATAAACGAGCATCAGCGGCAGGATAATCAGCAGGGTGGAGGCGGCAAAAATGATCGACTGATACGCTTCAAAATCCGCAGGCGATACAAAGCTGTATCCGCCCCCGCCTACCTTCGTCTGCACATCATAGCCAAGCGACTGCAGGATGCGCGCCAGCGTCGGATAACTGCCCGCGAACAGCGGTGTGTACGAGTTTTCCGCCCACTGCCACACAAACGAAAACAGGAAAATCGTTACCATTGTGGGCAGTCCGCTGCGCAGCATGATCCGCAGGAAGACCTGAAGCGGCCCCGCACCGTCAATCGCCGCGGCCTCGTCGATTTCCCGCGGGATACCACGGTAATACTGCCGCGCAAGGAAAATATACAGCCCGCACCGCGGCCCGGTCGCGGTTACCCCGAACAGTATGAAAGGTGCCAGGCTGTTGATCAAACCGAAATTCTTGAAGTTCAGATACTGCGGGGTCAGCAGGATCTGGGTGGGGATAACCATCAGTATGATCACCAGTATGAACAGTAACCGGTTGCCCTTGAACCGGAAACGCGCAAAGCCGTACCCCACTACCGTGCAGGAAAGAGCCTGCAGCAGCCCCACAAGCCCGCACAGCAGCGTGGTCGTGCCCACGCGCCGATAATAGTCGAGATACTTCACCGCATCGGCGTAATTCGCCAAGGTAAAGTGCTTCGGGATCGCCTTTACGGTACGGTCATACAGGTCGGTGGGGGTCATAAAGGACATCGATATCTTGTTGAGCAGCGGGCTGAGGATGATATAGCAGATGCTCAGGATGAACACGCAGCGCAGTACGCTGAGTATCAGCTGCGTGAGCCGGCGGCGGGTAAAGCTGCGGTGTATGCGCTCAGTCACGATAAAACACCTTCCTCGAAATCAGGGCAAAGGTCACGCCCAGCACCGCAAAAATCAGGATGAAGTACAGCCAGGCCGAGGCCGACGCGACACCGAAATTCTTCAGGCCGGTCAGGTCGTTCCAGATGGACTTGATCAGCGGATTATTGATGTTGGTGAACGAATCGATGACGGTATACACCACATTGAGCAGGATATACGGCCCGCTCATCGGAAAAGTGATTTTCCAGAAATTCACCCACGCCGTCGCGCCTTCGATATTGGAGGACTCATAAATCGACGGCGATATGGTATTCAGCCCGCCGAGAAACAGGATGATCTGGATGCCCGATTTAGCCACAATCCCGCTGATATTCCCGGTTGCCGCCGCGACAAACTGCGTTATCTCCGCCGGCAGGCTTCCGGCAAACAGCGTATTGACAAATGCCAGCGCCGATTCGGTGGCCTCCAGCGAGCCGGTACTCACCGCGGGGTCCCGGCTAAGCACCATATTGATGATCGTGTTCGCGTCCATGACCGCAAACACGCCTGACGACACCACTACTGGCAGAAAGAAGATCGCCCGCGCGAGCGTGCGCCCGTGAAACGGTTTATGCAGAATCAACGCCGCAAAAAAGCTGAAGGGCACCACGATCAGCGTATCGCGCACCGTCATCTGAAACGACTCCACCATCTTCGCGCGGAACGCCGTATTCACCAGCAAGATATACCGGTAATTCTCCAGCCCTTTCGGCACCAGCGTATAGCCACTTTCGACGATCTGGATGTCGTGAAAGCTAAAGATCACCGACTGCACGATCGGTATGGCGATAAGGAACAGGAAGCCGATGAGAAACGGCGCAATGAACGCATACCCCAGCCGGTCCCTCCGCGCCATCAGGTCATGCCGCACCGTTTTGGACTTGCCGCTCATCCGCTCACCTCCTCCTGAATATGTGCATAGCTGCGCGCCTGTATCCGGATCCCCTCCGGCAGCTCGACCGCCTCAAAATTGTAATTCACCGCAACCGTGACCCCATTTTCATAGGTTACCCGCACGACACCGTCATTTTCCGTATAGCCGGTCATGCGGCTGCCGTACACCGGCGCAAGCGCGAGTGCCACCTCCTGCGCTATCCCACAGACCTTCTCTTTCTGATTGTCCGCACTGACCGCGCCGTACCGGTCATACGCAGTATCCTTGAGCAGCGCGTTGCCGGCCGCCATCAGGGTCGCATACGGTGCCGAACCGGTTTCGATGCATTTCAGCCGGTAAAGCTCAGGATCGCTCGCCCGGTTGAGCGAGGTCGCCGCGTACCGCACGCTGCCGGACAACACCGCCTGCACAAACGGCACGGTATCGGTCACCAGCGGGTGGGCGTTCGCCTGCATCGGCAGGCCGCAGACATAATCCGCATAGGGCAGCACATACACATTCGCCCCCCCAGTCATCAGCTCCAACCCGGCTTCCCGAAGGGCTGCCATCGTTTCGCCGGCTGTCTCCAGCGCTGCATTGCGCGAAACATAACGCCCTTCGGTGAAATCGCCGGACAGCTCGCTGCCCATATACGGCAGCGTCGCACCGGTCAGCCCCTGCGCCGTCGCTTTGCCGGCAAAGGTTTCCGCCATCGCGCCCATCACCGACGGACTGACCACATAGCCGAAGAGCCGGCTGCTGTCCGCGGAGAAATTCGCGGGGCTATATGTGGGCTTATAGGCCTTCTCGCTGACCACCGTGCGGGCGGCGTCACTTGAGGAACGGAAGCCGTCGAAAGCGCTGTCACGGTAGACGTACTGGAAATCCGCGTCCGGGAACAGCGATATCCCTCGGCTGCCGCAGTACTCCAGCAACGCGCGCAGGCCGGCCTGCCCGCCGAGCACTCTCTCCGCTTTCGCCTGCGAGGCCGGACCCGATTTGACGCCGCCCTTCTGCCAGCCGGTATACTGGATGACCAGGCGGCCGTCCGGCAGCGCGTCCGCAAGCTCCCCGATGAGCTCCTGTGCCTGGCCGAAGGTGGTCAGGGCGCGCAGCTTTTCTTTCGGGAAACCCAGGAACGGTTCGATGTCATCGATCGCGCCGAGCAGCTGCACCACCGCCGGCACCGTCGTATCGCCGGACGCCGACAGCCGGCCTTCGGCGGTCAGCTGCTCGCGGTATGCGGCGGCTATATCCATGAAATCCCGGCAGCCGGACGGAAAGGTATACGTCACTTCGACGGCGCTCAGGTCCACATTATCTGGGTAGCTGCGCACCGTGTTGCTGTCGGTCGGCAGCAGCTTTGTGGTCGCGTAATCCAGCAGTTTGAACCGGAAGCCAGCGGCACCCACCGGCTTATCCGCCGTACGCGGCATGACCAACAGACTCGCACCCGCCGCGCCCGCCGTGACCTCTGCATAAAAGCCTCCGTCTGCATTCAACAGGCCGTACAGCGGGAAATATAGGTTTTCCTTCACCGATGTCCGGGAGGTCTGGTAGCGTGCATAATCCTCCCCATATACCCGCTCCTCATAGTCCGATACGCTCGAGGATACCATGCGGCCGATATCCATCACCGCTCCGCAGCCGTCCGGCAGCACCACCGTCGTGGAAGCGGCGCCATCCGCCGTGTTCCAGAACGGAAGTAGCACCAGGCTCTCCACCTTGAGCAGGCCGAGCACCGCCATCTCGTCGACACACACGCGCACTCGCAGCTGCCCGTCTTCCAGAGTGAATTCCACCGGCAGGGTGAAGTGGCTGTTGTCGGAGCCGCTGTCGCGGTAACCGGTCAGTCCGTTATCCCGGTCCCGATCCTCCTCGGTATACCCGATCTTCTCAAAATACGTAAGCAGCCGGTTAGTTTCCAATACCGACGGGTTGCTCTTGAGCAGGTAGATCCGCCCGAGCTGCTCAAGTTTCGTATAGGTTTTCTTGAGTGTGGCCAGCACCTGCTGATCCGTGATCGACGCGGTATCCGCCAGGCTATAGTAGCGGCTGAAATACAGGATCTCATCCGCGGAAAGCTGCGCCTCGATTTCATGATACCGTTCCTCGGTGAGCGCCTGCGGATACAGCCCCTGTCTCGCGGTGCGCCCGAAAAGATACTCCACCCGCAGGCCGTTGTCCAGCCGGCTGGTTTTCGTCTGGCCATACTGTACGCAGTCGTCATAGGAATACATCGTCTTTTCCGACTCGTTGGCGGTGATGACGTTGGCATACAGCAGCGACGTGTAACGCCCCTGCGAAAGCAGGTCGAACTCCAGTCGGTTCTGCGGGTTGGAATACCACACTCCGCCATCAGCGGTACGCACCGCCAGTTCGCCGGTCGTTTCGTGATAATACAGCGCCGCCCCGCCGTTTTCCGCTACAAGGGTCATCCGTTCCAGCCCAAGCATCTCGGCCGACTGCTCGAGCGCATCGGCGTTGGTCGGCCAGTCCGCGATAACCGCCTGGGTCAGCTCGGGATACAGACGCGCCTCCGACGCGCCTCCGGCAAGAAGCAGCCCGGCCAGAAGGCCGATCACCACCCCGGCAGCGATAAGACGATACAAAATCCTGCGCATGCACTCACCTCCTCAGCTGCAGCTCAACGCAGATGCCCCGGATATACGACAGCATGTCGTCCACGATCGAGAGGAACAGTACCGCCAGAAAGGCAATAAACACCATCGCGGCGACGGTCATAATCAACGCAAAAATCGCTTTCCGCACTGAAAACTGATGGATGGTCACCATGCCCGAAAACAGCAGCATAAGCGACAGCACCACCCCGATGGCCGACAGCATGCTGATGAAGGTCGCCTCCTCCGCCACCAGCACCCGGCTGAGCAGCACTGCTATGAGCGTGGTGACGCTGTACGGCATAGTCGCGTAGCAGGCGGCCATGAAAATATCCCGGAAGCGCCCTTCCCCGTCCATTAGCACTGTGATCGACCAGTTGGCCACACACCACAGCAGCACCGGCACCAGCACCCCCGCCGCCGTGCGCAGAATATGAAATTGCCGGATGTTAACAACCGCAAAGCTCAACCCGGTATACACATTCTGGCATATCATCGCCGCCACCATCAGCAAAAGCAGCAATACGCACGACACCAGGCTGCCCTTATCCTCAAACCGCATCTCGTAAAAGCCACGGATCGGATGGGACAGAATCGTCAGGGAATAGCGGAGTCCGCCCAGTACTTTCTTCATGTCCGTAACCATTCCTTTCTGGTGGGGAAGCCCCGCCGGCTCCGACAGAACCATTGTGAAGGTTTGCAAAACCTTCACAGGCGCTTTTTACCGTAAAAAGCGGATTTATCCAACGATAATTTTAATTTTTGTTTCTATTTTTCCGTCGGCGTACAGCGCGCCGGATCAGGAGCGTTCCCATCACCGCCGCGATCACGGCAAGCCCGGCAACAGCCGGGACGAAATACTGCCGCAGCTGCTCCGCGCGGTACTGTTTGAACGCTTTGGAATACCAGCTGCTGTTGTGGCTCTCCTCAAAATAATGCAGCGCCGCTTCATACTCACCGTTCTGGTACGCGATTTTGCCCAGACCGACATAGGCGAGCGCATATCCCGCGCTCTGCTCGAGCACCGCTTCCCAGGCCACTTTCGCTTCCGCAAGGTCTCCGCCATGCTCCGCTTCAAGCGCCTGCTGCACCGCTTGTGCGAACGCCGTACGGCGGTATGCGCACACGCTGCGCGTGCCGGTATCCGCCACATACAGGTAGTCCCCCCGCTGCGCAACCGCCACCGGCATGCGCAGGCCGCCCACCGTTACATCCGGACCGGAAAACGCGTAAAGCAGATAACCGTCCTGAGAATAGGTGAACAGATGGCTGCGGTTGTTGTCCAGCAGCGTAAATGTGCCGTTTTCCCCGCAGGACACATCCATAATGTGGGATATCCCCGTGTAGCCGGACTGGCTGCTATTGAGCACCGCGAGATCCCCCACCACCGGGCCGTAGCCATTGCGGTCGAGGATATCCGAGCCGCGGTAATTTATCCGCCGCACCACCATCCCCTGATCGCTGCTGCCGCCTGCGTCGACGCCGCTGCTTATGCTTGCCTGAATATCGCCGAGTACGGCATTTTCGTCCATCGCCGCGAGCGTCGCAAAGAGATAGCCGTCCCCGTCCAGCTCGATATTGTTGTACTCCACCGGTACGAAATCCTGCATACGCGCCCGCTGCTCTTCGGTCGAAAAACGTCTCCACAGCAGCTCGATGGTGCTGTATTTCACCTTTCCGGCAGCCAAGAATCCCGTAAAGGTGCCGTCCGGCTCAAATTCCACGATTCCTTCATTGATGTTGATCGCCACGACATGGATCCGTCCGGTCGGGTCCACCGCCAGCTTTGACGGCCGGTACCGCTCGGTGAATTCCGCATTGATGATCGAAGAATTTTCCGCATCCGGCGCCGGTATGATGCGTTTTTCCTGGAACTGCGCGTCGAGATGGAGCACCTCTTTGGTTTTTCCGTCGCAGATATAGATGTCCCCGTCCGTATCCACAAAAAGCCCCATCGGCTCTTCAAACCGCACAAATTCACCAGATGCCGCGGTATAGCCTTCCGCCGCCTGCAAAAGGCCGAGTGTCTGATCCATCACTACCACCCGGTTATCGCCGGGCTCGCTGCCGCTGACAGCCAGGTACACCCGTCCGTCCGGCGCAGCAAACAGATCGTTGAGCTGACGGAAATCCGACAGGCCAAGATCCACGCCAGACACACGCCCGGCAGACGTATACGGCGCGGGGCAATCCGCAACCGCCCCCCACAGGCCGTAGGTATAACTGGGAAAAGCCCGCTCCTCCACCGTTTCGCCTGCCGCCGGCACCGCGCAGGACGACACCGCGACCACCGCTGCCAGCACACCGGCAAGCCTTCGGATTTTCATACGCGCGCCTCCCTTTTATTCCTTGATGCCCGAAGCGGTCATGGTATCGAGGATATTGCTCTGTGTGATGATAAAAATGGTAATGGGTACGATCATCATGACCACGCTCACCGCCGCCGATGCACCCGCACGGCGCACACCGCCCGCAGCAATCTGGCCGAGGGCATAGGTCAGGGGCTTGAGCTGCTCGCTGCGGATGGAAACGCCGCCATTGGCGTTCCACAGGCTCTGCACCGAGAAGATGATGAGGGTCATCCACGCCGATTTCACGCTCGGCATCACTACGCTGAAAAAGATGCGCACTTCGCCCGCTCCGTCCATCTTCGCCGCTTCCAGGATCGAATCGTGCACGTTGCCCATGAACTGCTTCATCAGAAACAGCCCCAGCGACGAGCCGATGGCCGGCAGGATCAGCGAGGCATAGGTATCCACCAGATGCAGGTTTGACAGGATGATGAAGTTGGGGATCGAAGTGACGGTGGGTGAAAACAGCATGCTCAGCACCACCACTGAAAAGAACAGCTCCCGCCCGCGGAAACGGTGCTTCTCCAGCACATACGCCGCCATCGACGAAAAGATCACATGCAGCCCCGTGCCCGCCGTGGTGACAAACACCGTATTGAACAGGTAACGGGACATCGGCACCCAGGTGTTGCTCATCAGGCTGCCCAGATCCAGGAAGTTGTCAAAAGTCGGATTCTCCACAAAAAAGCGCGGCGGGTACAAAAACAGCTCACTGAGCGGTTTGAAGGCATTATTGATGACATACAGGATCGGGATGACCATTACTACCGAAAACAGCGCCAGAACGAGCAGGTTGAACATGTCTCCTGCCACGCTGCGCGTCTGCTTGACCCGCAGCAAATGCCGGAAAAACCGGCCAACCGCGCCGCCATGCACCGGCAGCCTCTCCCGCCGCAGGGCTGCCGTTTTCCCGGCGGGGGTTATCGTTTTCTTTTCCATCGGATCGCCACGCCTTTCCGCTGCCCGCCTCCCATGCCGCCGGGAGCGCAGCCGCTGATTTTCCGGCCCCGCGGCCTGCGCCGCCGTACGCCGGATGTCAGACCGCTTTATTTGCCTACACGGTCAAGCAGTTTATTGAACAGCTGCCGTGCGACAATCATCATCAAAAACAGCACCGTCGCCATCGCGGACGCATACCCCAGTTCAAACCGCTGGTAACCGACATCCGCCATCAGGTTGACGATGGTGGTCGCCGTGTTGTCCGTCGAGGGATACCCCGCGAGCGCGACCGTCACGTCATGGATGGAAAAGGCGCCGGATATGCTCATAACCACCCCGAACAGCAGCTGCGGCTTCATCACCGGCAGGGTCACATACCACAGCTCCTGCCAGCGGTTGCGCAAACCATCGAGCGCCGCCGCTTCATACAGCTGCTGATCCACATTCTTCAGGCCCGCCACAAACGACAGGAACCCCGCACCCATGCTGCCCCACAGCACACATATCGCAATAACTGTCTTGATATACCGCACATCAGTCAGCCATTCAATCGGCCGTTCGATAAAACCCCAGCTGAGCAGGAAGCCGTTGACATACCCGTACATATCGCTCGAAAACAGCACTCCAAACACGACATAAATCGAACCAGCGATCGCGGGCGAATAGAAAATCAGCACAAACAGCATCCGCAGTTTGGAATTGACCTCGTTTATCAGCCACGCCAGCGAAAAGGACAGGATATACCCGAGCGGTCCGGTGATCAGCGCAAATACCAGCGTGTTCTGCACCGCCGTGGGAAACACCGCATCGCTTGTAAACATCCGTATATAATTATCCAGCCCCACAAACCGCAGAGGTTCAAAATAGTTGTTGTAGGTGAAGCTGTAAAACATCGAGGTGACCACCGGCAGCACGGTGAACAAGATAAACATCGACGCATATGGCAGCAAAAACAGGTAGGACACCCGGTCCCGCCAGACATCCCGGAACAGCTGCCCGGCACCGGACTTTTTCTCCGGAACCTTCATGGCGTTTTCCCCCTTCCGCTTCAGGAATTCAAGCCGAACTCCTCGTTCTTCTGCGCGACTTCGTCGTCGATGACCTGCGCATAGGTCAGAATCGCTTCCCGCGCGTCAACGCGGCCGGTTTCGCGGGTCGCGGCACGGAATGCGTTGTTGATATAGCGCGGCAGATAATACCCGCCCGGCACCTCCGGCACCGCCTTTGCCCATGCGGCCTGCGCCGTGAGTACGCGCGACGCCTGTGCCGTCCAGCCGAGGCTGCCCATCGCCTCAAGGTTCGCGGTCGGATACCGCGCCGAAGCGCCCAGCAGGCTCTCCATCTCCTTGCCGAAATAGCTCTGCGCCTGCGCGCTGGTCCACCACTTCATGTAGTCCCACGCCGCCGCCTTATGCTCTGAATCGGCCAGCAGAACCACGCCAGTTGAGGACGAATAGCTCGAATAGTCTACCGTGCCGTCCTCCCGCCGGGTTCCCGGCACCATCGCCATTTCCCACAGCCCCTGGATCTCCGGCGCGGATACCGCCAGCGTGTTATACAGGGAAAAGTCTGCGATAGCGATCGGGGATTCACCGGTGCGGAAACGGTTGGCCAGGTTGAATATGCCCGGCAGGCCGCCCCGGTTGTACAGATCCGTCCAGAACCGGAACGCTTCCACCGCCGTTTCGCTGTCGAGTGCAGTGGCGGTCAGATCGTCGGTGTAAAACGCGCCGCCGCGCTGATAGAGAAGCATGGCAAACGATCCCAGACCGTTGGTGTTAGCGTTGGCACCGGTTTCCATGAGAATCGACATATTGTTCTTCTGCAGCGTCGGCAGGCAGTCCCGTATGTCATCCCAAGTCCAAGGCTGCTGCACGCTCGGTGCCGCGATGCCCAGATCCGCCAGGATGTCGCTGCGGTAAAACATGACCAGGAAGCTCTGCTGTTCCGGCAGCGCATACAGTCCGCCGCGGTAGGCGAACGGCGCATACGCGCTCTCCCGGAATCGCGAAAGTACCTCTTCCAGCTCCTCCGCAGGCACCAGTTCCCGCAGGTCGGTGAGCACATGCCGCATGGCGAAGTCCACCGGCTGCCCTACCCCGGCACCCATGAGCACATCCGGGCCGTTGCCGGTCGCCAGCGACGGCAGTATCGTATCTGCCGCCACAATCTGCACCTGCACCCCTACGGTTTTGCCGTAGGTCTGTGCCGACTGCGGCTGGTAGAAGGAGCGGATCATATCGTTATAAATCGACGCCTGGTCCCGGCCGGATACCGACCAGACGGTAATCACCTCGTCAACCTCACCCGTCAGGGCATCCACACTGGCATAATCTTCAAAAAAAGAGGCAAAAAACAGCCGAATTCCATACCACAGCCGGCTGAAAAAGCCGGTGTCGGCCGCCGGCATCGGCGAGCCGGGCGCAGCAAGCTGCAGGGTATCCAGATCCAGCGGCCGCGCCGCGGCATCCGCCACCCAATCGTTGAGCGCCGCGATATTGTCCTTAAACAGGGAGAACCGGCTGGCGATCGTGCCGGTATCCCCAGCAAACAGACGCAGCTGGATGGCCAGCTTGTGCAGGCTTTCCAGATCGCTGCCCGCGTCCCCGGATACCGTTTCCACCTCATCGGCAATGCCGTCGAGCAGCTCCGCCTGGCGGGCCATCTCCTCAATCGTCTCCGGGATCAGCGCATCGAGGTTGTAGTCACGGTAGCCGTCCGGCGACGCGCTCATAATCATCAGCAGCTGCCGATAGATCCCATTGAGCGCCTGGATACTCTCCTGTGTGCGCCCGAGCAGCTCCGCAAAATCCCCGAGGCTGACGGTCAGCGACAGGGTGTAGGTCCTTCCCGCCTCAAAATAAAACTTGTAGGCACTGCCCTGCGCGTCGCCCAACGCCACCTGCTGCCAGCCCCGCTTATACACAAACCGCAGGTTTTCGGCTTCCCGGAATGGGGTTTCGCCGTCGATAAGCAGGCTGCGGGTAGAGTAAAAGCCCTGGGAATAGTTCTGCCGGCAGCGCAGCCGTATCTCATACAGTCCGCTTTGTTCGACCTGTACCTCCCACGCCAGGGTGCTGCCCACCGACGTCCACTTTTCGCCGCCGATCGTATTCAGGCTGATTTTGGTTCCTTTCGACGGTGTAGTGGCGGGGGTACTGCGGTCCGCCACGGCAAACAGGGTCGGATCGTTCTTCCACGCCGTCTGTTCCGCCTGCATTGGTTCGAGCGAGACCGCCGCATCCGCCGCACCCGCATGGACGGCCGCATACTCCGCATAGGTGGGTGCCTGCACCGGCTGCACAAACCGCAGGCTGCGGATGCGCACCGCCGACTGCTGCACCGTAATCTCCAGCGTATGGGTACCGCCGAGCGCAAACAGCAGCGGCCCGTTTTCGTAGCCGGTGCTGTCCGCCGCTGTCGCGGTCAGCCATCCGCGCTCTGCAAACAGGATCTCCTCCTGCGGCAGCCGGATATCGTTGCCGCGGCCGTCCTCCCGCTGTGCGCCGGGCTTATCCCGCCAGCGGCGGCGCAGCACGATATTTTCCGCCCCGCGTGACGGCGCTGCGCCGTCGATCCGGAGGGCGAGCTGCACGTTCTGCGTGCTTTCCGGCAGGGGATCGTACTCGATTACCAGCGCATATGTACCGGGTACCACCTCAAACGTCACGGCAGCGCTGCCTTCCTCACCGATGCGCACACTCTCGCCGTCCAGCTGAGCGCCGCTGCTGACCGATACCTGTGTGCCGCCTTGCGCAAAGGACAGCTCCACCGGCGCGAGCACCTGCGGCGGGTCCGCCTCATCGGCCCGCGCCGCCGCGCCGGCAGCACGTGCTGCCGGGCGGGCAATCGGGAAGGACACGCTCAGCGCCAGCGCGCAAACGAATCCCATCAGCCTGCGAAGACGCATGATGACACCTCTCCTCCCAAATGGTCGGTCCGCTGATGCCGGGGATGCCGGATCAGCCGTTGTTTTCCTGCTGTGCCTTGAGAATGGCCGTATACGGGCTGTCGTCGATCAGGCCCTGCATTTCCGGCGCCAGTCCGGTAATCATGGAAGACGGCGTACCGCCGCCCGCCAGAAAAGCTTTGCTCAGCTCCTGGAAGGACTCAAATATGCCTGCCCGGCATACATCGTTGCAGCGGCCACGCCAGTTCAGCAGAATATCCGCATATACCTGCGCCGACGCCGCATCCGCGAACAGTTCATCCGCACGCATTTCCACTTCCTGCCGGCGGGTCAGCGCTTCGCTCGGCGCGTACAGCGCCGCATACACCACCAGCGCCCGTTTCGCCGCGTCCTCGCTGATCGTCTGCGGGATAAACATCGCGTTGCCGCCCATGCTCGGATCCAGATAACTGTCGCCGGACGGACCCACCGGGAAATACGTCATCCCGTAGTCGGTGCGGTCGATGTTGTTTTGCTGCGCGTATGTGTTCACATACTCGTCGAGCACCCATTCCTCGCACAGCAGCATCCCCATCTTACCCGACGGCAGGAACTCCGCCGCCTTCTGGTAGCCGAACGTAGTCAGCGATTTATCGGTATTGCACATGTTGTTGAAGACCTCAACGGCGGCCAGCGCCTTCGCATCGGTAAGCCCGAGGGCGAGTGTACCGTCCTCCTTCTGGGTTACCACCTCGCCGCCGTTGGACATGATCAGGCCCGCGAGCACCATGTCCGCGCAGGTTGTGCCGACACCCCATTGCACCGCTTCACCGGTAGAATCGAATTTCACCAGCTGCCGTGCATAATCCTGGAACGTGGCAAAATCCCACTTTTTCCCCTGCTCGATCAGCTCGTTGGGGTCGGTCAGGCCGGCCGCCCGGAACAGCTTCCGGTTGTACAGGCACATCACCTGCACCGCGTCGCGTTCCCGGCTGAAGCCGTAAATCGCCGAACCATATGTCTGGTCGGCCAACGTAACCTGGCTCCAGGTGCCGTCGTGAAAATCAATCCCCACTTCCCGGCTCAGCCCGCTTATATCGCGGACTGCGCCCGCACGGATCCAGCCGCCTATGTACCACGGCACCCCTTCCATCACGTCACCGAACGGGGTCCCGCCCATGATCGTCGTCGCCATGTTATCCCAATACGTGCCCTGATCCACTTCCTTGAATTCGACGTTCACATGAAACGCCTGCTCCACCTCACTGATCCGGTCAAGCAGCCGGTCGGTATCGTTGTTTTTGCCGGGCACCATATCCGCAAGCTTGATGTAGGTCGAGGCTATGGTTACGGTTTCCCCGCCGAAATCATACCCTTTCGGGTTGAGATTTTCCGCCGCGGCGGACGACGGTTTGGAACTGCTCCCACCGCCGGACGACGCAGGCTCCTCCTGCTGACAGCCCGCCGCACACGCGGTGAGCATCACGGCTGCCAAAGTAGCCGCGGCTGTTCTCATCCATGTTTTCATACTGACCATTCCTTTCCATATGCATCTTTTCCTCTGAAACGTTTGCTGACTGTATCGAAATTTTCCGCTCATGCCGCCGACCTGCGGCTTACCCGCTGCGTTGTGAAAATTTCCCTCTTCCGGTTCGGGCTATAGTACTCCAAAACCTAAAAAAGGGCGCAAGAATCCAGCAGAAAACCGATCCCTCTTCTAAAAATGCTCTAAATCGCCTGGTTTCGGGAAGGTCTTCTGTTGAAATACACTAAAATGTTACAATCTTATTTTAGCGCCTTATGTGGTTTAAGAAAATAGTATTCGCTGGCATGCTTTTAAGATTATTGGACATTTTTGCGATAGATTCCCGGCGGATAGCCCTCTTCGCGCTTAAAAAACTGGTTAAAATAGTAATCGCTGGTAAAACCCAGGCGGTCCGCAATCTCGCTGATGCTCAGGTTGGTATTTTTCAGCAGCTCCTTGGCTTTTTGCCGCTTGAGCTGGTTGATATATTTTTTGGCCGTCACGCCGGTGTACTTATAGATCACGCGCGAAATCTGCTTGCTGCCCAAGTAAAAATGCTGCGCCAGATCCGACACATGGATTTGTGTGTGGAGATTGTCCTCAATGTACTGACGAATTTCGTTGAAGCGCACGTCACGGTCGCGCAGCTTACGCGGCACGGCGTAACTGTCATGCTTTCCCTGATCGAGATTGCGCGCCGCGGCAACCAGCAGCTGCAGGATGCTGCCGGTGATGTGGTTATAAAAGCCCAGCTTCTGTTCACCGGCTTCCGCCAGGATGGCTTCAAACAGCGCCCCGTAGCCGCTGCCGTCCCGAACGGGCACCCCGTCGTTGGTGTTGAATATTTCCAGCAGCAGGGCCGCCTCCGTTTCGTCCGCAGCGTCCCCCTCTATATCGCAGTTGAGTGCATATTCCGTATACAATACACCGTTGTTGTTACACTGCTCGTGATAAATATGCGGCACCGAAAGGTAAAAATCCCCCTCGCGCACCTCATACTCCCTGCCCTCAAACCGCAACAGACAGCTGCCGCCGGCCACATAATGAAATTCATAGCTCGAGTGGCTGTGGCTGCCGATCACCCAGCTGTCCCATTCCTGATAAGCACAAAACTTCAGCACTGTTATATGCAAATCCCCCATCATAAGGGAAAAATCCAGTCGCTGGAGTTTATCCGACGCAGCAAAACGGTTCACCGATGTATCCCTCCAACTCTGTCTGTTCCAAGGCCAGCTGCCTTAATACATTAAATATAGCATAATTCTTAACAGTATCGCAATGAAAAATCGGACATGCTTTGTATATTTTATTCCACTTTATCCAAATGCCTCCGGTTTCATTTCGGCCGCTTCTCGTCTTCAACAGGTGCCTGCATAGGCAAACCAACGTACCATAACAAAAAAAATCGCAAAAAGCGAATATTTATTCGCCTTTCGCGATTTTCGCGTTTTGCTTGTTATTTTACAGACATATGGACGGATGACAGTGCCCCGCAACAAGGCATGAAGCCCGGTACCCGGCCGCTCCGTTCCGGCAGGTGTGGGCCGTCCGATTGCGAAAAATTGCCCACGGCCTGCAGCTATTTGGGGCACACCCGGCAAGGCACAACGCACTTCTCCGCACGCCTCAGCCGCTATTCCCCGGTTTCCGCGAAACGGCACGCGGCAAGCGCCGCCACTGCACCGTCACCGACCGCCGTGGTCAGCTGCCGCACCGACTTACGCCGGCAGTCCCCGGCCGCAAACACGCCCGGCAGGCTGGTACGGCAGTCCTCATCCGCGAGGATATACCCGCCTTCGTCGAGTGCCAGGCTATCCGCAAACGCCTCGTTGCCCGGAATTTGGCCGACCGCCACGAACAGCCCCGCCGCCGACAGGCGCTCCCGTTCGCCGGTGACCACATTGCGCAGCATCAGGCCGGTCAGTTCTGCGTCCCCTTCGAGCACATCCACGACACAGTCGAGCCGGAACGCCACATTTGTCTTTTCCCGCAGTGAATCGAGCAACCGCCGTTCCCCGCGGAACATCTGCCGGCGATGCACCACCGTCACCGAGCGGCACAGCCCCGCCAGAAACAGTGCATCCTGTAAAGCGGTATCTCCGCCGCCGACCACCGCCACATCCTGATCTTTATAAAACGCGCCGTCGCACACCGCGCAGTACGAAATGCCGGCAAGCTCTTCCTCGCCGGGCAGCCCCAGCCGCCGGTGTTTCACACCGGTTGCGATCACGACGCTTTTCGCAGAAAAATCCCCTTCCCCGCTGTGCACCGTAAAGCCGTCCGGCACGGGTTCCAGTCCGGTCACCGCAGTCAGCTCGGTTTCCACACCGAGGTCGAGCGTCTGATCCACCAGTTGTGCGGCCAGCGCGTTGCCGCTGATCTGCTTGACGCCGGGATAGTTCTCCACCCGCGGCGAATAGGTAATCTGCCCACCATAGCTCTCCGCCTCCAGCAGCAGCACACTTTTCCCCGCCCGCGCGGCATAAATTGCGGCGGTCATGCCGGCCGGGCCGGCGCCGATGATAACAATGTCATGCATGTTTGTTCTTCCTTTCGGGAAAATGGTTTGGCTGTGGGCTAATGGAGGCCATTCCGGCATCGGCCGATCGATCAGCAGACAAATTTTCGCGCAGGTCTGAACGATCGGCCAGAATAGTGCTGTCACGTGAGGGGATGTTTTGCGCGAAGGACGAAACGCCTGCCGGCGTTTCCTGTTTTCTACGGTATCGAGTCAGTTGAGATAAAAACTGCTTTTCCGCATGCGACTTGGGTACAGGAGATGAGTTTTTGCGCTGGCATAAGCAGCGGGTATGTCCTTTCCGGCGCAGACCAGCGTTTCCTCCCGTCCCCATAAAGCTGCGGCGGGAGCCGGGTTTCCCCGACCCCCGCCGTAAAATTTTCCTTTTACGCGTGCCGCGCCTGCTCAGCGTACTTCTTGATATTCGACAGATTCACGATTCTTTCAAACCCTTCCCCGTCGGCAACCACCAGCGTCGGCGCCTGACGCACTCCGAATCGGCTGCACAGCTCTGCGTTTTCCTCCGCGTCGGTCCGCTCAAACGAAACACCCGCCCGCTCGAGCATATCCCCCGCCAGCCGGCAGTTCGGGCAGGTTTTGGTGGTGAACAGCATCACCCTTTTTTCGCTCGTGACAGGTCCATCCGCTCCGCAGACCCCCGCCGCCGCGTGAGATTTCTTCAGCCGCGAGGCGCCAATGTTATACACCTTGCGATCCTTGAACTCCTGCGTTTTACCGTCGTTCCAGTTCTGCACCGGCCGGTAATATCCCGTAATCCGGCTGTACACCTCTGTCCTGCCGCCGCAATGCGGGCAGGTGTACTGCTCACCGGCGAGGTAGCCATGATCCTTACAGATCGAATAGGTCGGCGACAGGGTGTAATACGGCAGGGTGTAGTTCTCCGCGATCTTGCGCACCAGCGCCGCCGCCGCCTTCCAGTCGGGTAGCTTTTCGCCGAGGAATGCATGGAATACGGTGCCGGAGGTATACAGTGTCTGCAGCTCATCCTGTACGTCCAGCGCGTCGAAAATGTCCTCGGTATAACCCACCGGCAGGTGCGAGCTGTTGGTATAGTACGGGGTGCCGTTCTCGTTGGCAGTGATGATGTCCGGGAACTGCGCCACATCGTGCTTGGCAAAGCGGTAGGTGGTGGATTCCGCCGGCGTCGCCTCGAGGTTATACAGGTCACCGTATTTCTCTTGATAGTCGCTCAGCCGCTCGCGCATATGATTGAGCACATCCTTGGCGAACTGCTGCGTTTGGGCGTGGGTCAAGTCGGCGCGCAGCCATTTGGCGTTGAGCCCCACCTCGTTCATGCCGATGAGACCGATGGTCGAAAAATGGTTCTCAAAACTGCCGAGATACCGCCTGGTGTACGGGTAAAGCCCTTCCTCAAGCAGTTTGGTGATAACCGTACGCTTGACCTTCAGCGAGCGTGCCGAAATGTCCATCAGCCGGTCGAGACGGCGGTAAAAATCCTCCGGCGAGTCCGCGAGGTAGGCGATGCGCGGCAAGTTGATGGTCACCACGCCCACCGAGCCAGTGCTCTCGCCGCTGCCGAAGAAGCCGCCCGACTTCTTGCGCAGCTCCCGCAAGTCCAGACGCAGCCGGCAGCACATGCTGCGGATATCGCTGGGCTCCATATCGGAGTTGATGTAGTTCGAGAAATACGGCGTACCGTATTTGGAGGTCATTTCAAACAGCAGCCGGTTGTTTTCAGTGTCCGACCAGTCGAAGTCCTTGGTGATGGAATAGGTCGGGATCGGATACTGGAACCCGCGGCCGTTGGCGTCGCCCTCGATCATGATCTCGATGAACGCCTTATTGACCATATCCATCTCGGCCTGGCAGTCCTTATATTTGAAATCCATTTCCTTGCCGCCGACGATCGCGTTGAGCTCCGCCAAGTCGTTCGGCACCACCCAGTCGAGGGTAATATTGGAGAACGGCGCCTGGGTACCCCAGCGGCTCGGGGTATTTACTCCATAAATAAAGGATTCAATACACTTTTTGGTCTGGTCATAGGTGAGGTTGTCCACCTTGACGAACGGCGCGAGATAAGTGTCAAACGACGAAAACGCCTGCGCGCCCGCCCACTCGTTCTGCATAATGCCCAGAAAGTTCACCATCTGGTTGCACAGCGTCGCCAGATGGCTCGCCGGCGCCGACGTGATCTTCCCCGGGATGCCGCCCAGTCCCTCCTGAATCAGCTGCTTGAGCGACCAGCCCGCGCAGTAACCGGTAAGCATGGACAGGTCGTGCAGGTGAATCTCCGCGTTGCGGTGCGCATCCGCGATCTCCTGATCGTACACCTCCGACAGCCAGTAGTTCGCTGTGATCGCCCCGCTGTTGCTCAGGATCAGCCCGCCCACCGAATAGGTCACGGTGGAGTTCTCCTTCACCCGCCAGTCGGTCACCTTCAGATAGCTGTCCACCAAGCTCTTATAGTCGAGCATGGTGGATTTCATGTTGCGGACCTTCTCCCGCTGCTTGCGGTAGAGGATGTACGCCTTCGCAATATCCGCATACCCTGCCTGGATCAGCACGCTTTCCACGCTGTCCTGGATATCCTCCACCGCGACCCGTCCATCCTTCACCTTCGGCTCAAAGTCCGCCGTCACCTTCAGTGCAAGCAGTTCGATCGTGCTCGGATGGTACTGTTTTTCCTGCGCCTCAAATGCCTTGGTGATCGCCGCGCAGATCTTCTGGATGTCAAATTCCGCGATCTTGCCGTCCCGCTTGGTGACCTGATACATGTTCCATACCCTCTCTTTTTATCTCAATATATTGATTGCGAAGTGATACAAATATACCATATCTTGTTGTCGAAATCAACCACTGGAAGTTTTTTCTGCACATTGCACAAGAGTTCTGCGCCCATTTACAGCATGTTTTATATACCAGCTCGGTAGATATTACGCAAAGCCGGAACAGTGGCTTTCGGCTGCCTGTTTTGGCGGGTGCCGCAAACGGAGGGTACACTTCCGGTGTCGGCCGGCAAGGAATTTCTTCCCCCGTGAATGACGCAGGCATTCCGGCTGGCTGCCTGGCATCGGGCAAGAGGATGCTTCCGGTTACCCGCAGACATACTGGCGTGCAAGGTTGCGGCGCAAGGCAGGCGTTTGCTGTCACGGGAGGGGAGTGTTCTGCGTGATATGCGAAACTCCTTAAGGAAGCGCTTTATGCCTTCTGCTCCGCCCCTCTTTTAGCCGAAGCCCCAAAAGGGGATAAACACTTTCATTCCCCGGCGCCAAATGAAAAACGTCTAAGTGTTTTTCGACGGCACCGCATCGATAAGGAAAAATTTTACTTTTCCTTATGCGGAATGGGTGTGGAAGGCGAATTTTTACGCTGATTTAGGCGGCACAACCTCACCAGCAGGACTTTTCCAAACAGCTGACCAACAGGTCAGACGCCCCGCAAAGCGGCGGAAAAGACCGTTTTCGGGCTTGCCCCGAAACACGGGCCGTGGTGTCCGGCCCGGGAGGGCTTTTCCACGCGGCTGACCAACAGGTCAGACGCCCCGCAAAGCGACAGAAAAGACCGTTTTCGGGCTTGCCCCGAAACACGGGCCGTGGTGTCCGGCCCGGGAGGGCTTTTCCACGCGGCTGACCAACAGGTCAGACGCCCCGTAGCTCTGCCTGTCCTACAAACGGGCGTACGATCGCGGCAAATCGCTCCATTTCCTCTTTCGTACACGGATGCAAACCGCCCTCCAGCACCCGCTCGGAATCCACAAACCCCTGCAGAAAATACCGCGGCGCGCCCTTGATCCAGCGTCCGATCTCGGTAAAGCTGTCCTCACCATGGAATTCCCGCACCACGGTGGTGCGGAACTCAAACGGCACCGCGCCGGTGAGCAGATACGCCACGCTTTCCCGCACCGGCGTCAGGTCGAATGCCCGCATCCCCACTGTTTCGGCATACCGCGCCGGCGAATTTTTGATGTCCATCGCCACCGCGTCCACCAGTCCCGCGCCGACCAGCGCCTTGAGCGCCTCCGGGCGGCTGCCGTTGGTATCCAGCTTCACCGCGTAGCCGAGCGCCTTGATCTTTTCCAGCAGCGTGCCGATATCCGCGTTCAGCAGCGGCTCCCCGCCGGTCACGCACACACCGTCCAAAATCCCCTGGCGCTTGTGCAGAAACTCCATCAGCTCCGCCTCCTGCACCGCCGCCGGCACTTTTCCAACCGGCAGCAGGTCGCTGTTATGGCAAAACGGGCAGCGGAAATTGCAGCCTCCCAGAAATACTGTACAAGCCATACGCCCCGGATAATCCAGCAGCGTCAGCTTTTGTAATCCCTCAATGCGCACTGGCGCTCCCCCTCCCTATCAGACGAAAAAAGTGCGCCGCCTGTAAAGCGGGCGCCTTGTCGTTATACCATATCTTGTGGTCAGGTTTGTTTCTTATTATTATAAACCTTTTTCCGGCATTTGGCAACCGGTGGACCAAATCGGCGTTTTTGGGCAGTATCCGGTGCTTTTTCAGCCTTTTTTCGGCAATGAAATTTACTATTCGTATATTTAATTTCATATTTGTTTTTTGTATATAATTTTTCGCTTGCTTTTTG
>CAJKBW010000050.1 GCA_905198295.1 uncultured Oscillospiraceae bacterium
TTTTATTATCATCAATGTTTATATTCTTTTTGTATATGTAATTATCTCTGACCTATTGCCACAATCCGTGCTTTTTAATCCACTCAATTTTGGATGGTAACTCCATATACCCTTTCGGTTGGTATTCCCATAAATAACGGTTTTGTTTTTTGTTGTAGCGAATATATTGTTGCTGCCCATTTCCACATTCATATATAATGCAAAAATCACAACTATGTAAAATGCGGGAGTTTGCTCTATCTTTTACTTTGATTGTAAGAACACGGGTGGAGTCTTCGGTATAATCGTATCCAAAAATCGAATACCCATAAGGGTTAGTAACTTTATCGAGACCCTTGTGAAGAATGCTTCGTATTTCTTCGGCAGAATAGTCTTCGTCGGGGTCGTTTACTTCAATATCCACATCGAAGTCAAAACCAACGTTAGAGTTTCGGTCACGAGTTATCATCTTTCGTTTGCTACTGCCCACGAAATGATATTGAAAAGTAAAACTATCTCTAATTTCATTTTGCCATCTGTGTATAATTTCAAGGAGTTCATCTCTAATCGGTTTCCATTCTTCTTTTGGAACATACTCGAAATCGTGCATAATCATAATATCTCCTTTTATCCCAAGCCGCACAAATAGATTTCACTGAATCTAAATCGTATCAGTATATATTTATTACACGTAGATGTCAATGATTTTTTAACAAATTTTGATATTTTGAAAACAGCGAAGAGAAAGATGATATCCATAAGTATAGTGAGCATCGAATTGTGACACTACAATCCGAAAAGAGGTGAAATATAAATCCTTGGGGCACCTTCCTTACGGAGGGTGCCCCAAGCGCAGGCTGCTTTTTAATCTTTTTTGGATGGCGGTACATTCACATTACCGGATGACATAAAAGAGGATGCAGAAGTAATGCAGCAGCGCACCGACGAAAACGAATACGTGCCAGACCGTGTGAAAATAGCGGATGCTTTTCTTGCGGTAAAACAGGATGCCGGCCGTATACGCAACGCCGCCGAGCACCAGAAGCAGGATACCCGGCCATGCCATTTTCTGCACCAGGGGCACCACGGCGATAACCACGCACCAGCCGCTGGCGATATAGCAGACCATGGAGATTTTTTTGAACCGCTCGACACTGATAATGTTCAGCACAATGCCGAATACCGCGCAGCCCCAGACGATCCCGAAAATGGTCCAGCCCACCCAGCCGCGCAGCGTGACCAGAGTGAAGGGGGTATAGGTCCCGGCGATCAGCAGAAAGATGGAGGTGTGGTCAAATACGCGCATCACCTTTTTGGCGGTGCGGTTGGTCAGCGCATGATACAGACAGGACATCAGGAACAGCACCAGCATGCTGGCGCCGTATATGGCGGAACTGACCACTTTCCACACGTCGCCGACCGCACTGACGACCAGAATTACGGTCCCGGCGATCGCAAGCGCCGCTCCGACGCCGTGGGTAATGGCATTGGCGATTTCTTCGCCGCCGGTATAAAAGGCTCCTGGCTTTTTGGTGTTGAGGAATGACATGATTTTTTCCTTTCCGGGCGGTTTATACCGTCACATTACGGGGGGATCGTCTGTGCTGTCGGCGGGCGTATCCGTTTCCTCTGCCGATGGACCATCGGGCGGCAGATTATCCTGTGACTGCATGCCGGCTTCCGGTTCTCCGGCCGGCCAGAGCGGAACGGCGCAGGGGGCATCCTCCGTTTTCGCAACGGCAATCCTGGCGGCACGCCGCCGGTCATACAGACGGAACAGCACAAGATACAGCACAAACAGCAGCGCAGCGCCGCAGGTGATCAGCAGGCCAGGAATCAGCCCCGGTGTCATGTAGTCGAACCGGATGGTTACCGCTTCACCGGCCGGGCAGCGCACCGCCATAAAACCGACATTGGTTTTGATCACCTCGGCAGGTTCGCCGTTTACCGAGGCGCTCCAGCCGTCCTCATACGGCACGCTGAAAAACACCAGATTTTCCTCCGGCAGCGTGATGGTGGCGGTAAAGCCCCGGTTATCGTAGAGGAAAGAGGAGGCCGCTCCTGCGCGCCGGGCCAGACAGTCGGTAAGATACGCCGACTGGGTATACACCGGATCGCCCTCGGCCGTCAGCGACTTGAGCAGGCCGGCATAAGTTTCAGCGTCCTCATCCTCCAGCACGATCGCCTTGAGCAGCGCCAGCTCGCGCTGGGTGGTGCTCAGCGCTTCGTATTCGGTACGGGTCAGATAGTAATCATAGGTAAAGCCCATCGGGATATAATACTCGTTTTCATAGATCCGGAAGTGGTTCTGCGTATCGTAGTATTTCCAGCCGGGCATTTTGGTTTTTCCGTTGGTTTCAAAAAATGCCGTTTCGGATTTTCCGGGCGCACCGCCGTCCTCGTTGTCATAATCAAACAGCCAGCGCACCGAAGTGAGTCCCCGCAGGGCATAATGGGTAGTGTCCGGACGGGAGCCCACGCTGCGGGATACGCCGATGGTGGGATAGAATTCCATCACCGAACCGGGCACAATGCTGTGGAAAGCGTTAATGGTCGGCATGTTCCAGAACATGCCCTGGTTGTCCATGCCCTCGTTCATATCCACACGGACGACCTGATCGCTGTCCGGCAGATCGAATTTATCGGCCCCCTCGATGCAGCGGTCGATCACATAGTCGGAGGAAAAATTGGAGTTTACCTTGCCAAGGCCGATCAGATACCAGCTGTACAGCAGCGACACGCATACAGTGGCGATAATCGACCAGCGGGCAAACTGCCGGCGTTCGTGCTTGAACAGCAGCACCAGCAGCAGACCGATGAGCAGCGAAATCAGTGCGATGGCGACAAACAGCCAGAAGCGTTCAGGCAGCTTCATCAGGCCGAAGGACAGCTTGCCGGTTTCCTCATCCGGCGTCCAGCTCTTAGGCATAAAGCCGATAACCAGTGTGAAAAACAGCGTAATGCCAAAGGTCCAGCCAAACGCGCGCGTCCAGTTGACCGGCTTTTTGTCCGCTTCCTCGAAGCAGAGCACCGTCGCGATGACCAGCATGAGCACCATCATGTAGTACCAGCGGGCGTAGTACACCCAGTTGAACAGCTGAAACATGGCGTTGAAGCCGGGAATCACCGCGCAGAAAAAGCAGATGATCAGCATGCGGTGCAGCCAGTCGGAATGTTTGCGGGACTGGAAATAGGCGATCGCGCCGGAGCAGCCGAAGACCGGCAGCCAGGCGGACATCGACGCCCACTTGTTGTCCGAATCGGGGAAGAAATTTTCACGTGCTGGGATATCCTGCGGAAAGAAGAAGGCGTGCAGGATGTCCCAAAGCCTCTGAGGCTTCGAGTACAGCAGGAAATCCCATCCGGCGATCAGGCTTTCGGTGCGGGGATTCTGTACGACGGCAAAGTAGGAGGGCAGCAGGAATACGGCCGCACCTGCGGTGCCGACAACCGCTTCAAAACCGAGCCAGAGAAATTTGGATACGGTGCACTCCCATTCTCCCGAGGCCATGCGGACAAACCAGTAGATGAGAATAAAAAACACCTGGCCGATGAAGAAATAGTAGTTGCTCAGCGCGCTGAAAAAGACCATCAGCGCGAAAAAGCCGCGGCGGTTGTCTTTCATATACAGCTCGAGGCCGAGCAGCATCAGCGGAAAATAAATGATTGCCTCGTGGAAGTGATTGAAAAAAACGTTATAGATGGAAAAGCCGGAGAAGGCGTACAGGATTCCGCCGAGCATGGCGAGATTCGGCCGCACAAACCGCCGCAGCAGCGCATAGGCAGCGGTGCCGGCACAGGCGAATTTCAGCATCAGCAGAGGTCCCATCAGATACGGCACCGCAGCACTCGGAAACGGAAGGGTCAGCCAGAAAAACGGGCTGCCCAGCAGGTAAAAGGAATAGGAACCGATAAAGTTGGCGCCCAGATCGGTGGTCCAGTTCCAGAAAACGTTGCCTTCCCGCACACAGTCGTGGGCAAGCCGGTAAAAGGCGATCTGCTGGACATTGAAATCCCCATAATAGATAAAATAGCCGCGGTCGAAGATGATGAACGGCAAAAACAGCAGAATACCCATCCCCAGCGTGACCAGAAAGGTCATCAAAAGGCGGCTCTGTGGTTTTTGCAGTGTGTTCTGCGGCAGTGTCTGTGCGGCGGTCATGCGGTTACCTCCTTTGCAGGTGGGACGGCTTCGTCCGACGGAGCGTCTTTCCGAAAAGCGTATAGCCATACCTCTGCCGCGCCCCAGACAAAGAGCAGCAGATTGACAGCCGAAAAGATCACCTGCGTCGGCTCAAATATGGCGTTCCACGGCGCGGCCGGATCGTTGATCGTGTTGTTGCGGATGAGCAGCATGAACTGGTTGACGAAGGTGGTCAGCGACAGGGCAATGAACAGCCACATATGCCGCAGGCGCCGGCTCCACACAAACAGCAGCAAGGCGAACGGCAGAACCACGATCTGATACCGCTCATGCTGGCGGGTGGTAAGCATGAAGATGCACTGCATGAACAGAAAGCAGCCGGCCCACAGGCTGCCGACCGCCCGGCCACGCAGCATAATGACGGCAAGCAGGGCCAGCGTGCCGAGAATAAACAGAAAGCTGAGCATATTCAGAGTGAAGCCGCCGATCATCATACCGGTTTCGGGATCCGGGTGTCCGAAAAAGAGTGAACGGTTGTCGGGTACCCAATTGAGGTTGAACAGTCCGTACAGATTATAGGTGTTCAGTGCGGCGTATGGGTATTTGCCCAGGCCGCCGAAATACACCTCGAACGGCAACGCAAGGCTCATCGCGCCGCGGACGGACCAGCTGCTGAAAATGAACGGCAGAAACGCGCCGTAGCCGGTCGCCATCGCAGCACCCACCCCGAGGACGGTTTTCTCCCATTTGTACCGCCGCAGCAGATACAAAAACAGCACCGGCGTGAAGTACAGCGTCTGCATTTTGGCCAGGCCCGCCACGGCAAACAAAACTGAGCCGAGAATCGGGCGGCCGCTTTCCACCGTATGGAACGACAACAGCAGAAAAAACAGCATCATGCCATCGGTCTGTCCCCAGCAGGCGGCATTGAAGACCGCTGAAGGGTTGAGCGCCCAGAAGCAGGCGGCGAGCAGCGCAAAGGTTTCTCCGCGTCTGCGGCAGCACAGATACAGCATCATGGCGGCGAGAATGTCGAACAGAATGGGGAAGAACTTCATCACCAGCATTTCAAACATCTCGTAGCGCTCGAGCGGGATAAATCGATAGAGCCAGCCGACAAGATACAAAACCACGAGATACACTGGCGGGTAATCCAGCGCGTACTGCCCGTCGGTCAGCCGGACATAGCAGTTGAAAAAGCCGTCCGGCAGAGAACGCGCCCAGGTTAAATACCAGCGGATATCGAAATAGTTGGTGTACAGCATGCCGATGCACAGGCGCACAACAAAAGCGAAAAGCAAGGCTCCGACGAGAAAATGAACGGCCCGCCGGCGGGATGCGGTTAATGCGGACATAGGCCCCTCCTTCGCTGCATAAGCGTTCGCTTCAATCTTGTCCCAGTATAGCAAAATGTGCGGGAAAAGAAAAGCGAAACTTGCCTGCTGCGGGAAATTTGCCCGATAAGCATGGACAAACCGCGGAAATCAAGATAAAATAAAAGAAGAATACGTTCTGCGCCGACACAGCAGCTGCCGGCGCCGGGAAATGAGGATTTGTCCAGTATGAGCCGAAATTTTTACGCTGTTTTGTCCCGGATGAAATACATCGACCGCTGGGCGCTCATGCGCAACACACGGGAGGAAAATCTCTGTGAACACAGTTATGAGACGGCGGTGCTGGCTCATGCGCTGGCAACGCTCACCAATCGGCGCTTCGGCGGCCGGGTGGATGTGGGACGCTGCGTGCTTCTTGCGCTGTATCACGATGCGTCGGAAATCCTGACCGGCGATATGCCTACACCGGTGAAATACTATAATCCGGCCATACGCGATGCCTACAAACAGGTGGAGGCGGTGGCCGCAGACAAGCTGCTGTCGATGCTGCCGGAGGATCTGCAGGACGAGTACCGTCCGCTGTTCGGCGAGACGGCGGACATGGAGCATCGGCTGGTCAAGGCGGCTGACAAGCTGTCCGCCCTGATTAAATGCGTGGAAGAGGAACGGATGGGCAACCGGGAATTTGCCAAGGCACGGCAGGCGACCTTTGACGCGGTGCGCGCGCTCGGCCTGCCGGCGGCGGATTGTTTTCTCGATGAGTTCCTGCCGGCTTACGAACTGACGCTTGACGAACAGGAGTAAAAAACGGATGCCCTGCGGCGGCGTCTTAATAAATTGTTAATAAACGTTAAGAATTTCTACCGCGTTTCTGAGCAGCTTTGTCCATGCGGATTGGTATACTGAACTCATGATCAACATCTGAGTGTTAGGAGTGGCAGTCATGGAGTGGCTGAGTGCGGCTATGGATATTCTGACAATTGTACTGGCAGCGGTGATTCTGCCGGTGATGGCATGGCAGGGCATCGTAACGCTTTTCGGCCTTCTGCCGCGGCGTCGGCGCCGGCCGCTCGAAGATCGGCAGTACCGGTTTGCGGTGGTGATCTGCGCGCGCAATGAAGAAGCGGTGATCGGCCACCTGATCGAGTCCCTGAAGGCACAGCGATACCCGAAGGAGAGCTACCGGGTATTTGTCATCGCGGACAACTGCACCGACAATACCGCTGGAGCGGCGGAAAAGGGCGGTGCCACAGTGTTTGAGCGGTTCAATCCCGAAAAGCGCGGCAAAGGTTATGCGATGCGCTGGGGGCTGCAGAAAATTCAGGAGCTGTATTCGGACGCATTCGATGCCGTGTGCGTGTTTGACGCCGACAATCTGGCGGAGGAAAACTTCCTCGCTGAAATGAATAAAGCGCTGTGCTCCGGCGCTGAGGTGGCTACCGGCTATCTCGAGCCAAAAAACCCGCAGGATTCCTGGACGAGCGGCTGCTATGCGCTGTACTGGCTGATGATGATGCGGTTTTACCACGAGGCACGCAACAACTGCGGCCTGTCGAGCACCATTACCGGTACCGGCTTCGCCTTCAAGCTGTCCGCACTGGGGGAAGACGGGTGGAATACAGCCACCATTACCGAAGACTGCGAATTTACGATCCAGCAGGTATGCGCCGGCCACCATATCGCGGCGGTGCGTGAGGCGGTGTTCTACGATGAACAGCCGGTGACCCAGGCGGTATCCATGCGGCAGCGGTTCCGCTGGCTGGTAGGCACGATTCAATGCGGGAAGCAGTGCCTGCCGGCGGTGTGGCGCAGCGTGCGCAGGGGCAACTGGCGTGCACTGGATATGGCTGTGCATGTGCTCAGCGTGCCGGCTATGGCGCTGATGGTGCCGATGACGCTGGCCAGCCTTCTGGCGATGGCGCTCAACCCGGTGACCATGCCGTTTGCCCTGCCGTATATGATCGTCTCCGGCGTGCTCAACTGGCTGGCGATTTCCGGCGCGGGGCTGCTGGTGACCCTGCTCGAAAAGCGGCCGGTGCGTCCGCTCCTGCCGGCGGTACTGCTGCTGCCGCTGTTCATGATTCCGATGTCCTATATTTCGCTTGCGGCTCTGCTGCATCCGAAGGCGGAGTGGAAGCCGATTGCCCATTCCCGCAGCAAGAGTGTGACCGATATGGCCGGTTTGCGCTGAGGTTTTACCATAACAAGTCCCCGGTGACGATAAGTCGCCGGGGGCTTGCTTATTTTGTCCCGGAAAGTATCCTGAGGGATAAGCCGTGCGGAAAGCTTGTTCTGTCAAAAATTCCGAACCGGCATACAATGGAATGACGGGGAAACGGCGCAGGGAGGAAAAAGGTTTGCGCCGCTGTATAAACGTTTTCCGGGCAGGCAAAAATAAGGATGTTCCCTTTGGCCGCTGCCGAGGGGATGAACACGGTACAGCCGGTTGTCCTGAGCGGCCAAAACCCCGTTGGTTGGATGAAAAAAGCGGCAGGAGTGAAGACGGTATGCATCCCATCCACAGAGGAGATATTTATTATGCGGATCTGAGTCCGGTGGTGGGCTCGGAGCAGGGCGGAATCCGCCCGGTGCTGATCGTACAGAATGACGTTGGCAACCGCTTCAGCCCCACCGTGATTGCTGCTGCTATTACCAGTCAGAAGGACAAGGCAAGGCTGCCTACGCATATACAGCTCAACTCCGCGGGCAGCGGTCTTGTGCGGGATTCTATTGTATTGCTCGAACAGATCCGGACCATCGACAAACGCCGGTTAAAGGAACACATGGGTCAGCTTGATGACAGTTCCATGCGTCGGGTGGACGAAGCGCTGCAGATCAGCTTTGGTCTGGGCGGTACGGTCGGAAAAACGGGTGAGAACAAAGAGGAGAAGCGCCGGGCAACATAAGCCCGGCGCTTTGCAGTTGTAAAAAGTACACCGGAGGGAAGGGGAGTGTGAGGGGGAACCGTCAGGGTTCCCTCCTCGCGCAACAATCACCCGCCCGCAGGCGTCAAAAGTGGGGGATCGAACGATTTCCCCACTTTTGCTCAGCTTGGCGAACATGACCGGCGTCAGCCGGCCTTTTTCGCCAAGCTGGAAGCGCCGGGCAATATAAGCCCGGCGCTTTTTTGGATATGGCAAGACAAGCTCAGCTGTATTCCGCGCCTTACAGCATGAAGCGGAAAACACAGACAAGCAGAAAAGGATCCGCAGGCTTTTACAACTTCCTTACATCCGTCTGATGATTTCCTGCTCTCCACCGGGGTATACTTCCCTTAAGGCAAGCAAAGAGGAAGGAACGGGATAGCCGGTATGACACGCTATGTAACCGATACCAGAAAGTTTCGCGACAATATTGCGCTGCTCCGGAAAACGGTGGGTGAAGTGCCGGTGATCGGGGTGGTCAAGTGCAACGGATACGGCGCAGGAATCGTTCCGGCGGCACGGATTTTGGTTGAGGAGGGGGTTGCCATGCTGGCGGTGATGGAGCTCGGGGAGGCAGCTGCCCTGCGTGCGGCGGGGATCCACGCACCGGTTCTGATGCTGACGCCGGCGGTAACCGAAGAAGAAGTACGGGCGGTGACAGCGTATCAGCTGACCGCTTGTGTGGACTGTCCGCAGACCGCTGCTCTGCTGGAAAAGGAGGCTCTTCGTGCGGGTGTATGTGTTCCGGTGCACATAATGCTGGACACCGGTTTTGGACGGTTTGGCTTTCTGCCGGGGCAGGAGGAGGCTGTTCTGCAGATGCATGCCGCCTGCCCGCACCTGCATATCACAGGCTGCTTTTCCCATCTGCACGATTCTTTTGCGCAGAGCGACCGGGAGGTTCGCCGGCAGACGGCGTGTTTTCTGGCGATGACCGACAGACTGACGGCGGCCGGACTGGATGTGGGGATACGGCATATCGCCAGTACGGCGGCCGCACTGCGCTATCCGTATACGCGGCTGGATGCCGTGCGCGTGGGTTCGGCATTTTACGGCCTGCTGCCGCTTCGGGATATCTGGGGATTTCAGGCGGTTGGTCATCTCGAGTGTACTGTGGCGGCGGTCAAATGGCTGCCCAAGGGACATAACATCGGCTATGGCGATATGTACCGCACCCGGCGGCCTACCCGGATTGCCGTAATCCCGGTCGGACACTTCGACGGCTGGGGCATGGCCGGCGTCCGGGACAGCTTCCGCCTGCGGGATCATCTCCGCTATATTAAGGAGGATTTTCGCCGTATCGGCAGGGATAATCGTCTGTTTGTGGAAATCGGCGGCTGTAAGGCGCCGCTGCTTGGGCGCATGACCATGTCGAATGCCATTGCGGATGTGACCGACATTCCCTGCTGTACGGGCGATATCGTCACCATTCATACTTCACCCACTGGGATCAGCCCCGCCGTGGCCAGGATGTACATCTGAGCTGAGTCAATGCGCTTTTTCATCCGCTGGATGCCAGAAGGCTTCAATCTGTGACGGCGTCAGCGAGCGGGCGAAATCCCGTTTGTATTCAAGAAGCTGCTGCAGCTCGCGCACAATCTCAAACAGCACTGCACGTGTCTCGAATTCGGTTCGGGTTTCCGGCAGCGGCGCTGTGCGGAAATGCTGCCGCGTACGCTCAAGCTCGGCAAGCATATCGGCGGCGTTGTCGTGTTCGTGCAGCGTGCCGGCGAGCATCAGCATGAAGCTCTGCACAATATGGGCCTGCTCCGGGACCGATCCGAGCCGGGGAAGGTGTGAGCGGATGCGCGCGAGGATATCGCGCTGGCCGGTGCGCATGTCGATATAGTGCAGATAGTACTTGGCGTCCGGATGAAAGGAATTTTTGGCATAAGCTGCTGCCCGCCTGCGCGCCGCAGCAAGAAGGGTGTCCAGCCGATCGAAGACGGTGTCGAGATGGCCGGAATGGATACGGCCGGCAACAGCATCAGCCAGCTCTGCGGTAATCCGGCGAAGACTGTCTTCAATCTCCTGCTGATCAGTGCGTATGGCGGCGGTCTGACGGGGCATATACCAGTTGGTGAGAATCCCAGCGGTAATGCCAATGGCCATGAGTACCGCTTCGTTGAGGATCCCGCTGAGGGTGATGGCGCCGGTCGTCCACAGATGCAGCATCAGAACAGTGCTCATCGACATGCCCTCTTCGAGATGAAGCCACTGGCATACAGCAACAAACAGCAGTAGATAAACAGCTAACGACAGCACTGAAAAGTGCAGCAGGGTAAAGCTTATGCAGGCGATTGCCACTGCGGCGGCGAAAGCGCAGCAACGGCGGCCCGCCACCCGGAAGGTATCCCGGCGGGTATCCTGGATGCTCAGCATCGCAATAATCACGGATGAGGTGGCGAACCGCAGCCCAATGGCCTCAGAAACGGCGAGTGCCAGGCAGCAGCCTGCCACGATTTTTACCAGTTTGACCGGCTTCATGGGCGGGCCTCCTTTGGCTGCGTTTACCCGGCTCTCACGGCATACGGGAGAATATGGTTTGGGTGGCGGCCCGATCCGCGGTGCTTTTCGCTCCGGAAAACGCCGCCATTGCCAGCGGTGCAGGCGTATGCGCAGTCACTGGTAGTATGTACGGACAGCGGCGAAATTAACAGGCGGAAAGTCTTTCGATAGAACAAAATGCCGTTTTTTGCCCACGGCATGGACAGGCGCTGCCGGATTATGGTATACTTTTCGACAGCACCCGCGCGGGCGGAACCTATAACGACGGGGGAACGGCGTTCATGCTCGAGATTCTTCAAAACACCATCACCGGCCTCAACAGCGTGCTGTGGGGAGCGCCGATGATTATTCTGCTTTTTGGCACACATCTGTTTATGACGGTGCGTACCGGCGGCATTCAGCGCAAGCTTGGCACGGCGATTCGTCTGTCGGTCACCCGGGATGAAAATGCCGCCGGCGATATCAGTCAGTTTGCGGCGCTGACCACAGCTCTTGCGTCTACGATCGGGACGGGCAATATTATCGGCGTAGGTACCGCCATCGCGCTGGGCGGGCCGGGTGCTGTGCTGTGGTGCTGGCTGACCGGTGTTTTCGGTATTGCCACCAAATATGCCGAATCGCTGATCGCGGTCAAGTATCGGGTGAAAACGCGGGACGGCCGTATGCTGGGCGGGGCGATGTACGCACTGGAGCGCGGGCTGAACATGAAGTGGCTCGGGGTGGTTTTTGCCCTGTTCGCGGCGCTCGCCTCCTTTGGGATCGGCAGCGGTGTACAGTCCAATGCCATTTCCAAAATCGTCTGCACCACCCTGCCGGTACAGCCCTGGATGATCGGGGTGACGCTGGCGGTGATCACTTCGCTGGTGATTTTCGGCGGAGTAAAAATGATTTCCAAGGTGTGCGAACGGCTGGTGCCGGTGATGGCGGCCTTTTATGTGGTCGGCTGCCTGATCGTTCTGGGGCTGAATTATGACTACATCTGGCCGGCGGTGAAAACCATTGTGACGATGGCCTTTCGGCCGGGTGCGGCGGCAGGGGGGCTGGTGGGTTCCGGGTTGATGATGGCCGCACGATACGGTATTGCGCGCGGCCTGTTTTCCAACGAGTCCGGCATGGGATCGGCGCCGATTGTATCGGCTGCGGCGCAGACGCGCAACCCGGTCCGGCAGGCGCTGGTTTCTTCAACCGGCACATTTTGGGATACAGTGGTGGTCTGCCTTCTGACCGGTCTGGTGTTGGTGAGCAGTATTCTGAAAAATCCGGCGATCGATGTGTCCAATATCACCGACGGCGGAGAACTGTCTACGCTGGCTTTCAGCCAGATCCCGTATCTGGGGCCGATCATTCTTACCGTGGGCATCATTACATTTGCCTATTCCACCCTGCTGGGATGGTCTTATTACGGGGAACGGTGTACGGAATACCTCTTCGGCAAGCGGGCTCTGATCCCGTACCGCATCCTGTATCTGCTTGTGCTGACTGCGGCACCGATGATTAGCCTGAATCTGGTGTGGGAAGCGGCCGATACCCTGAATGCCCTGATGGCGATTCCCAATCTGATCGCCGTGCTGCTTCTGTCCGGACGGATCGCCAGGGAAACCAAGTACTATTTGCACGGTCGTCTCGATGAGGTGGATCAGGACGATATCCCGATTGTGGACAAATAAAAACCTATTGCTGCCGCCGGCAAAAATGCCGGCGGCTTTTTTGCATTAAAGGATATTTTCCGGAGTAGGCTGTTCGAGTTCTGCAAGCTTTTCCAGCTGATTGCGGCAGCGGATAAGCTCGGAGGCAAAATGGTCGTCGCCCTCATACCGCAGGGTGGATGGCAGTGTGGCGGCGGTTTCCTCAATTTTGCTGATATCGGCGTGCCGCATAAAGAAAGGAAACCAGCGGGTCTTCTCGTGAAATTCCATCACAAACTGATCGGTCAGTGCCGCACAGTCCTCCCGGCTGCCGGCGGTATACGCCTCTTCGATCCGGTCGAGCAGGCCGATCAGATAAGCGGTATTGCGGTTGACGGCGTTATTGGTGACGATACACGCCGCCAATACGGCGATAAGCAGCACGGCGGCAACGATCAGGCGTTTCATGGCGGAGCCTCCTCACTTTTCCTTGCGCACGATAAAGTAGTTGCGGGAGCGGTCAACGGTCAGCAGAAAAACATCCTCAAGGGTACAGGCGTTGTCGGCAAGCGTGCGTTCCACCCAGCTGTGATCTACTTCGCAGATGGACAGCGCCCAGTCGGAGATATGCCCGTCGCTGACCGCCACCACCGGCATACCGTTGTCCGGCTGGACGACCGAAAGGTCGCTGCAGGTGGGCGCGCGGAATTCGGGATTTTTGAATACACTGATCTTACCGTTGGTTTCGGCGATGGCGTATTCAATTTCCTGCAGATCGAAGACGTTCTGCATGCGCAGCGATTCCATCAGGTCTTCTGAGGTCAGCCGCAGCTTTTTCAGAGCTTTCTGGTCGAGCTTGCCCTTGCTGACCACCACGATCGGCGTTCCGCTGATGAGCCGGGAAAACAGCGAGGATTTGAGCATCAGGCCGGAGAACAGCAGCTCGAGCGCCACCAGGATCAGGATCGGGATCAGGCCGTTGATCAGCGGCATGCCGCTTTCCTGCATGGGAACGGCAGCCAGATCGGAGATCAGCAGCGTTACCACCAGTTCAATGGGCTGCAGTTCGCCGAGCTGCCGCTTGCCCATGATGCGCATGGCGGCAATAATGAATATGTAGATGATGACGGTGCGGATCGCGGTGATAGCCATAATAGAATACCTGCCTTTCTGTGATTGCGGTTGCCTGATGCCCATAGTATGGACCAGTTTTCGGGAATATATTCTCCGGATTGCGGACATACTTTTCAGAGAAATCGCGCGGTGGTCCAAAACGGTCGGCAAGCGGTTTTCGGTTTATGCCGCTGCTATGCGGCGGAAAGGCAGAGGGTGCAGATGTTTGCAAAAATGCGGGAGCTGTTTTCCGCGCCGCGCAATACGCCGGCGGTTCAGCCGCCGGAGGATCCTACGCCGATCACCGGCGTGCTGATGGATGACCTCGTTTACCTGCGGCAGCAGTTTGGGGTCAGCGCGGATCTGGTGATCCGGCGCATGGATATTGCCGGGCATAAGACGGCGTTGGTGAGCATCGAGGGCATGGTGGACCGGCATATGATGGCGGACGCTGTGATCCTGCCGATGACGCAGATTGCTGGGGATTATACGCCGGAGGAACTGATGGGGCACATCCGGGATGACGTTCTGGGGTTTGTGGATATGCTGCAGGTGTCCACTATGCAGGAGCTGATGGAGCTGGTGGCCTCCGGCTTCGGTGCAGTGCTGATCGACGGAGTGCCGTATGCGGTGCTCGGCGGTCTGCAAGCCTTTATGATCCGCAGCATCGGCGAACCCTCGGCCGAGATGACCATCCGCGGTTCGCGTGAGGGGTTTACCGAGGCAATCCGGGTCAATATCTCGATGATCCGTCGGCGGATGAAAACACCGGATCTTGTGTTTGAGATGATGAGTGCCGGCAAGACCAGCCACACCGCCATCTGCATGTGTTATATGAAAAACCGGGTGGCGCCCGCGCTGCTGCGGGACGTGCGGGCGCGTCTGGCGTCGCTGCCGCTGGATACGGTGTTGGAATCGGGTTATATTCAGCCGTTTCTGGAAAACCGGCCGCTGTCTTTATTCAACAGCGTGGATACCACCGAGCGGCCGGATACGCTGTGCGGCAAGGTGGCGGAAGGCCGGATTGCCATTCTGGTGGACGGCACCCCATTCGTGCTGATTACGCCGTATCTGTTTGTCGAACATTTCCAGTCGATGGACGATTACGCGATTCATCCGTATTATGCGAGTCTGATCCGAGTGATCAAATACGCCGCTTTTTTTATCGGGATGCTGCTGCCGGGGCTGTATGTCGCGATCGGCACCCATCATCCTGAGATGTTTCCCTCCGAGCTGCTGCTGTCTTTTTTGAAATCCGACTATTCCACCCCGTTTCCGCTGGTGGTGGAGGCGCTGATGATCCATTTCCTGTTTGAGATCATGCGGGAGGCCGGCCTGCGGTTCCCGAAAGCGGTCGGGCATGCGGTGAGCATTGTCGGCGCCCTGGTGATCGGGGAGTCGGCGGTCAACGCCGGACTGATCGGTGCGCCGATGGTGATCATTGTGGCGCTGACCGCCATCAGCTCCTTTGTGATCCCGTCGCTGTACGGCTCGATTGCGATTCTGCGCTTCGGCTTTATTGTGCTGGGCGGCGCGCTCGGCCTGTACGGCGTAATGGCCGGCCTGCTGCTCCTGCTGTGCAGCATCAGCGCCATCAACGTGGACAGTATCCCCTATCTTGCACCGCTTTCGCCGTTCAGCTTAAAGGCCATGCGGGACGTGTTCATCCGTGCGGACTGGCGCAAAATGGGACGGCGTCCGTTTCTTGTGCAGGATATGAAGGGTTCCGAAATCGCCGGCACCTCCGGAGAAAACACGCCGTAATGACCCGGCTTTGGCACTCTGTCGGCGGCGTGAGCGGAAAGGATGAATCGATTTTATGCTGAGTACCTCCCAAATCAGCGGCGGCCAGCTGGCGGCACTGTTGCTGGTCAGCCGTTTGTCGGTAGCGATGACCTATTCGGCGACCCGTCATCAGCTGTCGAATGGTCTGGATTTTGTGCTGTCCATCGTGCTGCAGTCGGTACTGCTTTTGCTGCTGTTCCTGCCGCTGTGGTGGTTTTCCCGGCGAACGGGCGGGGCCGGCACGCTGGACTACGGCTATCTCCTGTTTGGCCGCGGCGGCGCGGTGCTGGCAGTGATATATGCGCTCATCTGCCTGTATGTGCAGGCGGTGGAGCTGATCCGGTTCCGCTATTTTGTCACCACCGTGCTGTCCCCGGATATGCCGGTGGTGATCCTGTGCATCGTGTTGGTGCTGGCAGCGTATTCCGCAGCCCTGTACGGCGTGGAATCCCTTGCCCGGGCTGCCGCCATAGCTGCCGTGCTGATTGCCGCGGTTATTGCGTTTATTGCATTTGCCCTCATGCCGGAGATGGATGCGGCGTATTTCCCGCCGTTTCTGTACGATGGCTTTTCGCCGGTTATCGCCGGCTTGCTGGAGGAGACGCCGAGGACGATGGAAATTGCGGTGCTCGGCCTAATGCTGCCGTACTGTCGGAAAAAGACCAGCAGGGGCTTTGTGTGGTGGTGCGTTCTGCTGGCGGTGGTGATGGCGGTAATCCAGCTGACAACCGTCGGTGTGCTGGGCGATTTCGGCGGCATGGTCATGTTTTCCTATTACACCGCCATTACGGCTGCGCAGACAAGCGTTGTGCAGCGTCTGGATATTCTGGCGGTGACCATCTGGATTGCGGCCCTGTTTTTGAAGCTGGCGCTGTTCGGAATGCTGTTTATGGACTGCTTCAAACGACTGTTCCGGAAGAACGGCCGGCTTTCGGAAACCAATAAAAAACGTGTTTGTTTTGTGATCGGTGCGGTGCTGGCTCTGCTGCCCGCCATCTTGTTCGGCGGCACCGCCATGCAGGAGGAACGGGCTGTCATCTGGTCGATTTCATCGGCCGCAATCGGTGTGGCGGCGCTGCTGGTACCGCTGGTACTGCTGCTTGCGGATTACTGCCGCCGCCGGCGTGAGGCGCGAAAGGAGAATGCGCGATGAAAATGTGGGCGATTGTAGCCATACTGCTGCTGGGCATGTCGCTGCTGCCGAGCTGCCGGGAAAAATCCCAGATGTCCAGCCGTGCGGTGGTGACTGCCATCGGCATCGACGCCGATGGCGATGGCGGCTGTGCGCTGTCTGTACAGGCAGTAGAGGCGCTGAAAACTGCCGGCAGCCTGTCCCAGCAGGAGGGCAATGCGACCAGGGTATACACCGGCGGCGGGCAAACGGTGTCAGCGGCACTCGGCTCGTTTATCTCTACGCTGGGGCGCAGCGCTTATATCCTGCATAATCAGGCGATCGTGGTCGGGATGGAACAGGCACAGCAGCAGACGCTTACCACGCTTACCGATTATTTCATGCGCAATTATCAGGGGCGTCCGCTGGTGGATATGGTTATGGCGCGCGGCCGGGCAGAAGATGTACTGCGGGTGCCGTCTGCTGCGTATGCGGTGCCGGCGGAGCAGCTGACGACCCTGCTGGAGGAGGCGGCGCAGTGGGGGATGGCGGTGCGTACCCACCTACTCGATGTTGAGCGGGCGAACAGTGGAATGTTCGATGCCGTGATGCCGATTGTGGCGATACAGGGCGAAGGCGAGGAACAGATGCTGGTCACCGACGGGACTGCCTTTTTTCGTGACGGTGAATACGCCGGCGAACTGGATGCCGCTGGTACGCGCGGCCTTTTGTACGGCCGCAACGAGATGCAGCGCTGTCTGTATACTCTGGACACAGAAAGATGGGGAGCGGTGTCGCTGCAGGTGAGTGACGTATCCACCACCGTGTCGGTGCAGGAAAACGGAAAAACCGCAGCCTTTACCTTTTCGGTGAGTTGCCGGGCGGAGATTCTGGAGGAGCATAGCACCGGCGAGGCGGACAAAGCTCTGCTCGAGGATATGAGTGAACGGCTGGAGCAAAAGATCGCAGAGGATGTGGAAGGGATGCTGGATGTTACCATCCGGCAGAACGGCTGTGATGTGCTCGGGCTTTGCCGGCGGCTGAAAAAGCAGGCTCCCTCGGTGATCCGTGGCTTTGAAGAGGAGTGGCCGGACCGCCTGCGGGATTGTCAGTATGTGGTGGAGGTTTCAGCGCAGGTGAACAGTGTCGGGGCGCAGATCAGCTGAGCTGGTGCCGGAAGGCGGTTTGTACTATACTGTTGGCAAATCGGCTGGAAAGAAGGGATGACGGTGGAAACGGCACGGCTTTATGCCCGTGAACTGCGTGAAGAGGACGCTCCGCGGGTGCATGCGCTGGCGTCTTGCCCGGAAGTGGCGCAGTATATGCGGTTTTCTGCACAGGAGACGATGGAGGGCACCCGTGCACTGATCCGGGAGTACCGCAGCGGCGGCGGACCCGCTTTTCTCGTGGAGGAAAAGGGCACAGGCCGCGTCGCTGCCGTGTTTGCCTTCAAGGCAGCGGATGAGCCGCATGCCTATTCCCTGTCACATTTCAGTACGCCTGACCTGTGGGGAAAGGGTTACGGTACGGAATTGCTCATCGGAATGGTGCGGTATGCCCGTGATGTTCTGGGGGCGGAAAGGCTGTATGCCTATATTGTGGCGGATAACCGGGCGTCTTGCCGTATGGTGGAAAAGTGCGGCTTTCGGTTGGTGCAGACCCAGTATTTCGAGGATCTGCCGGGTGGTTTGTGCATCTATATCTGTATGCCGGATGAATGGGAAGGAGGGGACAGCCGTTAAGCGGCTGTCCCCTCCTTTTTCGGTTTGCTGTCTTCTTTTTCGGGCTTTTTGCAGAACAATTCCTGCACGCCTATATACAGCAGCAGCACCCCGAATATCCGCCGGAGCAGATCCACATGAATGACCGAAGCCAGCCATGCGGCGCCGAGTGAGGTGAGAATGCCGGCCAGTGTGCAGAGGATAACCGCCTTTTTTTCCACCAAATGGTTGCGGATGTGAGAGATAAGTGCTGCCGGTGCGCAGCAGATAAAATACAGCAGGTTGATGCCGCCGGCAATATATTGGTCGATGCCGGCGAAGCTGGTCAGGTAAAGGATCAGCAGGGAACCTCCACCGATGCCGAAGCCGCTGATGACCCCGGTGAGAAGGCCGACGAAAAAAGCCAGAATATTCACAGCAGCAGCACCGCCCGAATCCCGCCGTAAATAATCAGCAGCCCGAAAGCCCGGCGCAGCAGCGTTACAGGAATTTTGCCGAATACCCGGCCGGCTATGATGCCGCCGACCAGTCCACCCAATAGATACGGCCAGGCCATACCGAGATCGATCTGTCCCTTAAACAGATAGACTATGGCGGAAACCAGCGAGAGGGGCAGAATCACCGCCACCGAGGTGGCAAAGGCGCTGCGCTGTTCCATTTTCAGCCACTTGGTGAACAGCGGGACCAGAAACAGCCCGCCGCCGGAGCCAAAAAAGCCGTTCGCACCGCCCGCGAGTGCGCCGGTAATGACGTATTTGTATTTGTCTTTCATGTCCTTGACAGTCCTTTCTGCTAGGCTGCCGTTAGTCTTCCCGCCCGAGGATGGAACATGCGCAGCGCGGACAGAATAGAAAAAGATGGATGGAAAAAGAAAATGAAAAAAGTTGCGTTTATCTCTTGACAATTTGCGCAGTTTACGCTAATATATATGTCGCAACAGCGCATGGGGGCGTAGCTCAGCTGGGAGAGCGTACGGTTCGCATCCGTAAGGTCGAGAGTTCGATCCTCTTCGTCTCCACCAACTAAAACAAAGGCGAACACGGTTATAATATGCGCCGGGGTTTTCGGCTTTGTAAAAGAGATAGCGGACAGGGTTTAAAGCCCTGCCCGCTTTTTTACTTTAGATTTTGTTTTAACAGCTTTGCGAAAGTCTCACCGATAAAATTCTTTTCATTACCCGAAATATATGGCTCTAGCCATTCACCGCCGGCGTTTTGGTTTTTCCCTTTTTGGAAGTTATACTCCGGGTGGAAATATAACCGCCTAGCTTGGGGTGCATCATTTAGCAACACAACATGAATATTATCGCCATTTGAAAGATTTACCACTTCGTTGCCTTTTACCGACGTTCCGGGATTTCCAGACTTATCCGTATAGATCCCGCCATTTTGCATATTTCCGGAATTAAATGGCATCGTCTGCGACGATACGACGTCGCCTTTCAGTACCTCCATTGTTTTTATTGCAGCATTCTCAAATTGACTCCCCAGGTTTTTTATTGCGTTTGCGTCGAGTTTAATCCTTATTCCCATAATAGCGCCTTTATTCCTTTCTGAGCTGCTCCACAGCGGAAAGCAGGATCGGGAAATCGTCCGGCTGATCGTGGACGGCCTTATACTCGATATATGGCTGTAGGCCGTCACCACGTGAAGCAGAAATGGTATAGAGCAGCAACGCTAAAGTATCCATCCGGCTATGGCTGCCGTCCTGGAATGTCACGTCGTATTCCTGTTTGCTGGCATTTATTCGTCTTTCAATGTCTGCCAGACGCTTATCAAATTTATTCATCTATACCTCTCCTGTATCATCCGTTCCAGTTCTTCAAGCCGCCTTTCCTGCTCATCGGTGCGGATAGCCCCTAACGTGATGTTGCAGGCGTACATAATGGCGTTAGCGTCCTTGGCCTCCAATTCGCCGTTCAGCACCATATTTGCTACCCGGTTCAACGCCCGGCGTACCTCTCGCGGCGTGGTCAATTTCAGGCGCTTTTTTGCTGCCATGGTTTCACCTCCTAAAAGAGAAGGCGCGCGGACGATTGCCCACGCGCCCTTTGCTCCGTTAGCCGCCGGAGGCAGCGGTAACGGCCTGATAATAGATAGCCTTGGTCTTGTTATCCAGCACAAAGGCATCGTAGCAGATACGCCCCTCCACCAGCGATCCAGAAATGCCGGGCGGGTCTTGGTGAATTTTATAATCGTCCAGCTTGACCGGTGCCACCGTGGCACTGGGGTGGGCGATCATAAAGCCGAAGTTTGTTGCCAGACGGGCAGCGGGGATCTTCTGTACGTTCATCCCGTCGAGGTTGGAAACCACGCCCTTGAGCCGCATATCGTTTCCGATATCAGTTTCCATAGTGATATCCTTGCACTTCTTCATCAGCAGGTAAGTGGCCGGCGTCACCACAAGGACGCGCTCGCTTTCCGGCACTTCTGCATCGTCGAGTGCCTGAGTGCCCTTGAGAATCTCGGAATAGATGTTCTCGGCGGTCAGGGCGGTTGCGGCCGGTTTGGTGCCAGCCTTGGTGGCCATCACGCCGTACACGTACTTGTCCACCTCGGGGATCACCACCTCGCGCTGCTGACGCGCCAGAGCCGACGCGGCGGCCAGCTGATTTGCGGTTTCGTCCTGGTCGAGTTTGTCAATGGCGAAAGTGAACGAACGATCTTTCGCAAGGGTCATTTCCTCGGTGGTGGCGTCCAGGGAAGCCACAGCGCCATACCGGCTCCAGTTGCTGGTAGCCGGGCCGGTACGCCCGTAGTCGTTCATGGTGGCCGTGCTGATCTTGTACACCTTTACAGTGTGCGCGCCCGTCCATGTAAAGTCCTGATTCGTCAGCAGCGTCTTTTTGCTTTCGGTGCTGAATTGCTCATCGGTATACGGCTGAAATACAGTTGTTAAATTGATACTTGCCATCCCTAATCATCCTTTCAGATTTTCGGGCGGAATGCCTCCCGGAACCAGTCTGTGCGCGGCTGTGCCGGTTCGGGTGCGCCGCCGCGTTCGGGGATTTTTGGCACCGTGGTCACGGCTTCTTTGAAGGCTTCAACAACCGTTTTATATGTCCTGCTGAAGTCTTCCACGTTTTCACAGTTTATCAAATCGGCCAGTTTCGCCGGCAAATCATCCTCTTTGAGCCGTTCCAGGGCGTCCGCCCGCAATTCTCGATGAAGCACGGCTTTTTCGCGCTCCATCAGTTTCTTTTCGGCTTCGCTGTTTTCGCTCTCCGCAGCGATTTTCTCCCGCTCGCGTGCAAGTCTGCGCTGCACAATCTCGTTGACCTCTTCTTGTGTAAAGGTCTTCCCATCCTGTGCGACACCCTGCACCTGCGGTTCTTCCCCGTTTTCGGTGGGTTCCGTGGCCACTGCGGCCTTGGTATCATCTTTCATATATGCCTCCATTTTAACGCCATGGGTGGGCTATTTTGAGCAAATAAAAAAGGGAACAACCAGACGTGAATCTGATCGTTCCCTTGCCTCTTTGGGCTACCGGTTTCCCGGGGTACTTGCTCACCTGTATTATACCACAAAAGGGGCTATGGGTCAATGCTTTCCGGCTTTTCCTCTGGTTTCCCGGCCTTTTTAGTGGTCAAATACAGGTGCAAATACGGGGCATGACGCTCGCTTTTATGTACCCTTACATCCGGTAAATACGACCGCAGAAAAGCTAAAGCTATGTACGCTTTTTCTGTTTCCTCCGCGGTGTAGGCTATTGTGATCTTCACAGCTTCGCCGCCTTTCCGTTACGGCCACGCTGCAGGTACTCGTCGTATAGAGATAACGCATACATGACCACTCCGAAAATATCCGCTTCTCTTTCAGCGGCTTCGGACTCTAAATTTTTATCTTGTTCGAGATGTCCCAACAAGACATGTCCCATCTCGTGGGCTTTTACCTCTTGCACGCAGTCTTTTCGCCGCGATTCATCCACGAATATGTAACTTCTGCCCTCAATGTTGTAACAGAATCCGGCGGCCTTACGGCAAAATTCCGGCATGCTTTCAACCACTTCAGGGTGCTCTTGATAGCTATGATAACACAGCCCGCGCATCTTGTATGCTTCTTCTATGAAATCTTTCACAGGGCATCCCCCTCTTGCTTTCCGCCGGCTGCCGTGGTACAATGACCTTGACATCCGCTTGCGGGTGTGTCGGGTGCGGTCAACGCTTCACTTTGGTCGGTGGGGGCGTTGGCTGCTTTTTTATATTCA
>CAJKBW010000051.1 GCA_905198295.1 uncultured Oscillospiraceae bacterium
AGAGTTTTTCTGTGCTTTCGGGTTCTACTTTTTCATTTTTACTTTACAGTGCCTTATTTTGCCGCAAACTCAGCCGGTCAGGCCGGTGCGTTCAAAACCTTGAGTGAAATACCGCTGCAGGAACAGATACAGGATCAGCAGCGGGGTGATGGCCAGCAGCGCGCCGGCCTGCAGGCGGGTGCCGATCAGGTAAGGGTCACCGCTGAGCGCCTGGGTCGCCTTATTGGTAACCAGGGCGTCCGGCAGCAGCGACAGCGCCATCGAGACGGTTTTGGTGCTGGAAAAATACATCGCGATATAGTAATAGTCGTTCCAGTACCACACAATGGAAAACAGGAAAACGGTCAGCAGCGCCGCCGAAGCATTGGGCAGGATCACCCGGAAAAAGGTCCGGAAAAAGCCACAGCCGTCGATATAGGCGGCGTCCTCCAGCTCGTGCGGGAGCCCCCGGTAAAACTGCCGGAATATGTAGATGAACAGCCCCGAACGGATCCCCACCCCCAGCAGTGCCGGCAGGTACAGGCTGAAGCCGGTGTTGAGGATGTTGACCGTGAACGCTTCGCCCGTGAACAGCCGCCCGATCTGCCCCAGGCCGAAAAAGTCAAACGCTTTATACGACAGATAGGTGGGGGCGTAAATGACCTGCGGCGGCACAATGATGGTGAACAGCACCAGCGCGAACAGCAGCCGTTTGCCTTTGAATTCAAACCGCGCGAAGCCGTACCCCACCAGCGCGCAGGACAGGATCTGGAGCAGCGAGCTGACCACTCCCAGCGTCACCGAATTGCGCAGCGACGTCGGATAATCCATCAGCCGGAAAGCGTCCTGGATATTTTCCAGTGTCAGATGCTTCGGGATCCAGATGACCATCGGATCCGCCATATCATCCGCCTGCCGGAAGCCCACACTGAGCATATACAGCATGGGATACAGAATAATGAAGCTGAAGCCGGTGAAGATCAGCAACCGCCCAATGAACCCGATGACGCCGGACAACCGGCGGCGCACCCGCGTGCTGCCGAGCACGCGGCCCTCCATCCGCTGCACAAAGCCGGACACCTTCGCCTCCCAAACGGAAAACCAGGGAATCATATGCCCCCTCCTTTCTCAGTCCGCATAGACCACCCGCCTGCCGAACAGCAAAAACACCAGCGCCAGCAGCACGGCAATGATCAGAAAATACAGCCATGCGATCGTCGAGCTGTACGCGAAATTCAGCTTATTCCCATATTCCAGAATCTTCTGCATCACCGGGTTGCTGTAATTCGTGAACATCTCCACCACGGTATAAATCAGGGTCACCATAAGAATAGGGGTCAGCATCGGGAAGGTGATGAACCAGAACACCTCCCACTTGGTGCCGCCATCCATCGCCGCCGCTTCGTACAGCGTCGGAGATATCGACTGCAGTCCCGCGAGGATCAGGGTGATCTGGATACCGGACTGCCAGGACAATTCGAAGATGTTATTCGCCACGCCCACGATTGTGCCCACCAAGCTTTCGCTCAACCCCATGCCGATGAGCATCTCATAAAAAGCGTCCACCTCGAACAGCTGGCCGCTTTTTTCACTGGACATCATCACGGTGGACATCACGTCGCCGTTGATGATGTTGATGACCACGCCCGACGCGATGATCACCGGCAGAAAAAAGACAGCGCGCATCAGCCCTCTGCCCCGGAATTTCGGGTTGAGCAGCAGCGCGATCAGCAGGCTGAACACCAGAATGGTGGGGGTCTGATACAGAATATCCTTAAGTGAAGTCAGCAGGATCCGCAGAAAATCCGGATCCGAAAAAAAGGCGTAACGGTAATTGTCCAGCCCCGCCGGATTCATCTCAAATCCGCTCGACGTCACCTTGAGTGTATGGAAGGTATACACCAGCGACTCTACGAGCGGTTTGGCATACAGCAGAAAGAAGCCGATCAGCCAGCTGGCTATGAACGCATAGCCGATACGGCGTTTCTTCTTTTCAAAGGACCAGCGGCCGCCGTTCCTGCGTATTGTGTTCATCTCATGCGCCTCCCTTCCTGCTGTCCTCCCGCACCGCCGTGAAACTCCGGGCGGGCACCGCTGTATCCCCCCAGTTTTCCGCTGTGTAACCGTAGTTGACGTACACGGTCACGCCGTTCTCATACACTGTGGCGCTGAGATCACCACGCCGGTTGTGCCCGACGATGGTGCTGTCCCCAATCTGCTCCGCGAGCTGCGTGAGTGCCTGTTGGTATTCTGCCGCCTGCCCGATCCAGTCGGCGGCCGACGCGCTGGTGTACGCGGCGTACACCGTGTCCCGCGTGAGCTGCGCTTCCCCACCGATCAGGGTGAACAGCAGTCCGCTGCCGGTTTCCGCCGCCTGCAGGAATATCTCCTGCGGGTCGTCCGCCTGATTGACCGACGGGGTGCTGTACGGGATGCAGCCCTTGAGCACCATCTGAAGAAACGGCACCGACTCATCTTCGATGTTATAACGGCTGGAGGCCAGCGGCAGCGCCGGCAGGCAGTCCGCATAAGCCCATACATAGGCGTTGGCCCGCACACCCGTCAGTCCGCGGCCGGCCGCTTTCGCCTTATTCAGCGCCGCCTGCACGGCGAGCACGCTCTGTTCCCGGCCGTAGCCTGCGCTGTAATCGCTGTACAGCATATACGCGGCCGATCCCATGCCCACGCCGGTTTCGCCGGAGGCGTCCTGTTTCTGCAGGCCGGTCAGGAACCGTTCGAATACATCCGTGAAAACGCCGGGCGTCAGCAGGTTTTCCTGTGTCCCCTCCACCGTCTGACGGCTGGCGAGATCATAGCGGCTGATCGCCGCGGGCACCCCGCTGACCGTGCGGGCAGCGTGCAGGAACGAGCTGTACCCGCTCCCCCATTTCGCGGCCTTCTGGAATTCACTGTCAAGATATAGGGCGATCCCCTGCCCACGGCAGAACTCCTGCAGCGCCGCCAGCTCCTTTTTCCCGCCGAGCGCGGAAGCCGGCGATGCCTTGACGTCGATTTTTCCCTGCAGCATTGGCTGCGACCAGCCCTCCAGCAGCACCGTCAGGTCATCCGCACCGCTTTCCTCCAGCTGCCGCAGGATCTCCTCCGCCTGTGCAAAGCCGGTAAGCTTTTCGATCTGTTTGGTCGGAATGCCGAACACCGATTTTTCCTTGAGCGCGCCGCCCAGCAGGCGGACATACAGCGGCATCGCCGCCGTTTTCTCCGCCGGCAGCCATCCCTGCCCGATCAGCCACTCGCGGCAGGAGGCCGCCATCCCGGCGTAATCCGCCTGCCCCTCGTCCAGAAAACGGTAGGTCACGCCCAGTGTGCCGCCGCCGAGAGCGCCCTCCTGATACAGACGCACCTCCTTGGTGACCCCCACCGAAGTGCCGATGGTATAGCCCTCGGTGCTGCGCAGTGTAAAGTCCGCGCTGATGAGATTATAGGACGTGGATTTGCCGGCGACCGATGCTTCCACCGCCGCGCAGGCCGCCCCCTCACCGATCACCGCCAGCAGGCCGGTCGTCCCTTTGCAGATGCCGAACACCGGCAGCAGCACATTTTCCCCTGTATACGCCAGCGCCTCCTGCTCACGGGCAGCCTCCGCGCCGTATACCGGCATCGAAAAGCTGTCGTACAGGTATTTGCCGTTGTTGAACCGAATGAGCGCGCCGGAGCCGTCCGGCACCAGGAAATACCCCTCTTCCTCCGGGCCGGCCGCACCGAAGGCGGGCAGCAGCGTCAGCGTCAGCAGGCGGTTTTCCCCCAGTTCCTGAATCTCGGCCACCGGGACAGAACAGTGCAGTCCGTCCGGCTGGAGCTGCACATCCAGCGGGATGACGATCTCCTCGTCCACAAAGGTGTACTCCGCCCGGAAGCCGTCTTCGATGGCGTACAGTTTCAGCCCGTCCTTGCGTACCGACGCCGTATAGCCGGAGGAGGTGCTGATATTACCCAGCGCATCCTGATATTCGATGCGCAACGCCGATGCCAGCAGCGCGCGCCCGTTGCCCTTGGCGATCTCATCCGCTTCCCGCTCCCGGGCGGTCGGGTTGGAGCGCCAGCGGATGCCCGCAGCGCGGTTTTCCGCCGCAAATTCACCGGTGGCAGTGTCCACTGTCAGCTGCCAGGCGCCGACCGACGCCACCGTCTGTTCCCCGCCGGAAAGCAGCTCACCTAAGGCGCGCGGAGCCGTATCCGCGGCAGCAGGCGCCTGAATCCCGCGGCAGCCGCACAGAGACAGTGCGCAGAGCACCGCCGCCGCGCCGGCGGTAAGCCGGCTGGTTCGTTTCCTGTACATACAAACCTCCTATCGCGCTACTGCACGCGCAGCATGATCTCCCGCGCCACCGTCTGGATAAAGTTGGCGACCTGCTGGAACAGGCTGAACAGCAGCACCAGCACAAAAACCACCACCAGCATGGCAGCCAGCGTCAGCAGGATACAGCCGATGGTCTGCCAGAACGAAAATTCCTGATAGTCAATCAGACCGGACAGCAGAATCCACACCGCCCACAGCACGCACGCCCCCTGCAGGATGGTCATGAACATCGATTCCGTCGTCAGCAGCACGTTGCTCAGCAGCACATTGATCCATACAGCCGCCACGTACGGCGTCAGTGCCACCGCACTGACCGTCCATATCTCCCGCGGGGCTGCCTTGCCGGAAAACAGGGTGGACACCGCCCAGTGACAGATCACCCACAGCAGGAAGACCAGGATCGTCCGGGAAAATTCGGTGGCCAGATTGAGGGCGGAAAAGTCGTTGGTATTGAACAGGAATCCGGTCAGCTGCCGCTGCGCCACCCGGCCAGTGAAAAGCAGCAGCAGAATAAACAGCGTAAAGAGCAGCAGGGTGTGCTTCTGCTCCCGCAGGTCGTCAAAGCCGTCGGTCGGATGGCTGAGAATATGCCGCACATACGCCCTCTTCCGGGGGCCGTACGCCGCGGCGGCAGGCGTCCGCCTGCGCCGGCGCACCAGCACGCACACCCCCGCGAGCAGGGCCGCAGCGGCCAGCCCCGACAGCAGCCAGGGGAATAGCGTCCGCATCCGGTCATCGCGGCTGCGCTGAAAGGCCTTTTCGTAATCCACCCGGTCGTTGCCCTCGCGGAACCAGTCCATCGCCGCGGTGTAGTCTCCCAGGTTATACAGTGCGCGTCCCACGCCGTTGATCGCCAGCTCCAGATGGCGGTCGGCGCCGAGTACCTGCTGCCAGCTCTCCAGCGAGGCGGCGTATTCCCCCGCCGCATACGCTGTCTGCGCCCGCACGATGTTCTCCGCAAAGGCGGTGCGGGACAGCACGGTGATATCGTTTTTCGCGGAATCCAGCACCACCAGCCGGGTCCCCATATCGTCAATCGCCGCACACTTGCGGAAATACCCCTCCCGCTCGGCGGCACCTCCGTATGCACCGATCAGCTCGCCGCTTTCGGTATACATGAAAATGCGCCCACGGGTAAAGTCCAGCCCGTAAATATACCCCTCACTGTCGCAGCAGACGTCTACAAACGAGCTGCGCTGTGCGGTGCCGTTGAGATAACTGACCTTCAGATCGCCGTAAACCTCCTGATACGCGGCGGCGAGGGTGCTGCTTCTGCGCAGCACGTTGACGCTCACCGGGTTAAAACGCTTGATCTGGTTCTGGTTGGTCTGGGAAATCTCGGTGCAGGTATAGATAAAGTTCCGGCTGTCAATATCGAAATTCGCCACCTGATCCGGCACATTCTTCTCGATTTTTTCCCGCTGTTCCTGATTGAGCAGCTTTTTCCAGAAGTTATTGAGCGCCACCGTCAGGGTGATTTCCACCGTGTTCGCGCCGTAATAGCCCTGAAAGACGCCGTCCTGCGTGTAAACAGCGGCGCCCTCGAGCATCCCGGCACCGAGCACGTATACAAACCCATTGGTATCCGCCAGCACATTCACCGGAAGGAAATCCACGCTTTCAAAGGTGATTTCCCCCTCCGGCTGCCGGTATTCCGCCAAGATATTCCCCTGCGCGTCCACGCACACCGCGCGCTTATTGCCCTGATCAGCCACATAGATGCGCTCCTGTGCATCCACGAACACCCCCATCGGTGCGCTGAGCGTTTGTGCCGCGCCGTCCGACCCGGTCAGCTCATGCAGCTCGCCGAGCAGTGTGAAATCCGCGTCATACACCACCACCCGGTTCCGGCCGGTATCCGCCACATAGACCTTATTGCCATGACGCGCGTCCACAAACAGGTCCTGCGGCTCCTTGAACGGCAGCAGCCCGCTGTCCTCTGCACGGATCACCCGCTGCGCCTCGTACAGGTCGGGAAGCGGCTCGGCATCGCCCCAGTTGGTATACGTATAACTGTCCCGCACGTCCGCATCGGCCGCGCATTCCATCGCCGGCAGGAGCAGCAGCACAGCCGCGCACAGCAATGTCCGAATTCGCTTTTTCATTGGCTTCCCCCTTATTCCTTAATGCCGGCGTGCGCCATGGTGGCGATGATCCGGCTCTGGGAAAAGACAAACAGCAGAATGGGAGGGATCATCATAAACACGGTGGACGCCATGCCCGCGCCCTGCCGGGCGATGGTGCTGCCGGTGGACAGGATCTGGCTGATCGCCGAGGGCAGCATTTTGAGCGATTCGTCATAGATGACCATCTGCCCGTTGTTCGCCCAGGCGCTCTGAAACACAAAAATGATCAAGGTCAGCCACGCGGGCTTGACATTGGGCATCACGATACGCCACCAGATACCGTATTCGCTCGATCCATCGATGCGTGCCGCCTCCAGCACCGACTGCGGGATCTGCTCCATGAACTGCTTCATCAGGAACAGCCCGAGCGAAGTGCCGATATACGGGAAGATCAGCGCACCGTATGTATTGAGAAGGCCCAGCTTCTCGATGACCACATACTGGGTCAGGAAGGTCACCTGCGGCACGAACAGCAGCGCGACCACCACGGTGGAAAAAATGAGCTTCTTGCCGTGGAATTCGTTCTTGGCCAGCGGGTATGCCGCCATCGACGAAAACAGCACATGCAGAACGGTGCAGCACACCACTACAAACACGCTGTTGAACACATATCGCCAGAAGGACATCATCGAGTTGGCAAAAAAGCCGAAAAGCTCCCGGTAGTTGTTCCAGGTCGGATTAAGCGCCACGAACTTCGGCGGATACAGGAAAAATTCATCAAACGGCTTGAAGGAGGACACCACCGCATAATACAGCGGCAGCGCCATGACCATCCCCATGAGCACCAGAAAGACCCAGATGCCGACCGTTCCGCCGGCCGAGCGGTTGACCCTTCGGTGCCACAGGTGCATCGTCCTCCTGTGCCGCGTGCGCCCCGCGGCACCCGCCGCACACGCCGTCAGCCGCTTATCTTTCACAGGAATCCCTCCTTTTAATGACCGACCCGCCGGATCACCAGGTTCACCAGCTTATTCATCAGCAGCATCAGCGCAAACACAAAGGCGGCCAGCGCACACGCATAGCCCATTTCATAGCGGGTGCTGCCGTAGTCCATGATGTGGGTGACCAGCGTTTCACCGGCATATTCGGTACTCGGGAAGCCAACCAGCTGCACCGAAATATCTGCCACCGTGAAGGCGGACACAATCTGCATCACCGCGCTGAACAGCATCTGGGATTTCATCGACGGCAGGGTGACGTACCATAGCTCCTGAAACCGGTTGCGTACTCCATCGATCGCGCATGCATCAAACAGCGAGGGGTCCACCCCCTGAAAACCGGCGATGAATGCCAGGAATCCGCTGCCGAGGCTCAGCCACAGCTGGGTAACGATCAGCACCGTCATGATCGTGCCGGTATCCTGCAGCCAGGCGATCGGTTCCTTAAGCAGTCCCACACTCAGCAGCCAGCCGTTGAAAATCCCGTAACGGTCGGCGCCGAAAAACAGCTGGAACACCGTATAGGCCTGCCCCGAAAGCGCAGGCGCATAAAACACGGTGGTCATCACCGCCCGCGGGATCCGCGGCATCTCGTTGATCAGCCAGGCAAACAGAAAACAGAGCACATATCCCACCGGTCCGGTCACACAGGCAAAGATCAGGGTGTTTTTCAGCGCGGTCAAAAACACGCTGTCGTCGAGAAACATCCGCAGGAAATTATCCCAGCCCACAAACTCCGGCGGCTGCAGCATATTGAAGTTGGTAAAACCCAGCACCACCGACATGATCACCGGCAGCAGGGTAAAGGTCACAAAAAACAGCAGATACGGCGCCATCATCACATAGTTGGGCGCCTCACGCCGCAGATCGCGCCGCAGGCGGGAACCCCGCACGCCGGCCGCCTGCTCACCCGTATTCCGCTTCACGTTACTCCGCCTTTCTCCAGAATCAGCCGTCCAGATGGAATTCCCGCCGCTTTCTGGCTATCTCTTTATTGGTTTCGTATGTCCAGTAGTTGAGCATCTCCCGCGGGTTGCTGTATTTATACACACACGCCCGGAAGGCGTTATCCAGGTTGCGGGCGATATAATAGCCGCCGGGCACCTCCGGCAGGTCCACCACACTGTCCCACTGCTCACGGAGCTTCGCGCTCTCTGCCGCCGTCCAACCCAGCCTTTCCAGCGCCTCCTGGTTGGCCGGTGTATACCGCGCCGCCTCACCGAGCGCCATTTCCACTCCGCGGCCATATTCCACCTGCGTATCGGCGCTGACCCACCATTTCATAAAGGTCCAGGCATCCGCTTTATGGTCGCTGCTGCCGAGCATCACGCACGCGGTGCCGCCGGCCACCTCCGCACGATCAATCGTGCCGTCCGCCTGCCGCACGCCGGGAATCGGAAGCATCTCCCACAACCCCCGGATATCCGGCGCCGCGGCTGTCAGCTGGTTATACAGCGTATAACTGGTGACCGCCAGCGGCATCTCGCCGGTGCGGAAGCGGTTATATTCGTTTTTATTCAGCGGGAAGCTGTATTCCAGGTAAAAGTCGATCCACTCCTGAAACGCCTGCTGCCCAACCGCCGAATCGGTGGTGAGCGTCTGGCCGTCCTCACTGAAAAAGTTCCCGCCGTTCTGCAGCAGCAGTGCACCGAACAGCGTATACGTTGAGGGCAGCCCCACCTCCAGATTCGCCCGCTGGATGATCTGCGAAACCCGGTACAGGTCCTCCCATGTCTCCGGCGGCTGGATACCCAGCTCCTCAAAAATATCGGTGCGCACAAACATCATGTCAAAGGTCTGCGTCTCCGGCAGCCCGTACAGGGCCTCACCAGTCATATAAGGAACGAAGGCCGTAGGGGAAAACGCCGCTTGGATCTCCTCCAGTCCCTCCATATCCTGAAGCTCGGCCAGCGCGCCGCGCAGCCACAGGTTGAGCGGATCCGACCGCGCGATGTTCAGCGCTACATCCGGTTCCTCGCCGGCCATCACCGCCTGCACCAGCCCCACCGTCACCAGGCGCAGACGCACCGAAATGCCGGTCTGCTCCACAAAATCGGTATCGATCTGCCGGCGCAGCTGGTTAGCCTGCTCCCGTCCCACCGTCATCCACACGTCGATACAGCGGTCGCTGTCCACCGAACCGATCTGATCGTAATCCATGAAAAACGAAGCCATAAAACTGCGCAGATCGCTCCAGAACTGCTCAAAAAAGCCGGCGCTCGCCCGCGGCAGCGCTGTCCCCGGCCGCCCGACAAACAAATAATCCAGCTCGAGCGGCTGGCTGCGCAGATCCAGCAGCAGCGAGGCGAGGGTAGACAGCTCCTCCCGGAAGCCGGACAGCTGTTCGGGAATGCTGTACGGCTTCTTCACAAAACCTTCCAGCCGCTCCGCCAGCCGTTCGAGCGATGCCGCCTGCGAGCCGGTGCTCTGCCCGTTATGTATCGCCGCAGCCGCCGCACGCAGCGACGCCGCCTGGCTCTCCAGAACTCCGATCAGTTCCGGAATCTGCTGATCCACGTCATAATCCCGGCTCATGTCCGGCTGCACGCTGGTGATCATCACGATTTTCCGGTACATGGCGTTGAGGGAATCCAGCGTCTGACTCAGCTGCCGGATCAACGGCGCCATATCCCCCGACGTCACCTCCAGCCGCAGCGTATGCTCGCCCGCGGTCAGATAGAAAAGATACGGTTCCTCACCGCCGAACCATTCGGTCTGCCAGCCCAGCGCATAGGAAAAGGACAGGCTGCGGCATTCCGCAAAGGGCACTTCGCCGTCGATGCGCAGCCGCCGCTTGGAGGGCGAGCCCTGCGATACCTTCTGCCGGAACCGGCTGCCGATCTGATAATAGCCGTCCTCCGGGACGGTGATCGTCCATTCGATCCACTGGCCGGCGGTGCTCCAGTGCTCGCCGCCGATCGTGTTCAGCCGTATGCGGTAAGGGTCCGCCGGCTGGGTCGCCGCATCGGTGCGGTCATACACCGGATGCAGCACCTCATCGGTTTTAAGCGCCGGCTTCTCCCCCTCCACCGTATCCACCAGGCCACCTCCGGCCGTACCGATGCCCTCCGGTCGGACATAAGCGGCCTCGCTTTCCGGCGGACACAGCTCCAGCGCGCCGATAGCCACCGGTTCACCGCCGAGCGTGAGGGAAAGGGTATGCTCACCTGTGGAAAAATAAAATTGCCAGGCGTCGGGATACAGGCCGTCCGCACTGCTGAGCAGCACCGTCTCCCACCGCAGTACCTCGCTCTGGGAGGGCTGTACCTCGTTGCCGCTGCTGTCCCGCGGGATTTCGCCGTCCTCCAGCTCATCCCGCCAGAAGCGGGGCAGCGTCAGCGTTTCGCAGCCGGAAAACGGGGCCTCCCCGTCCACCATAAGCGACAGGGAAACCGGGCCGCCAGCGCCCTCCCGTGCGTGGTAGGTCACCGCCAGGCAGTACCACCCCGCCTGTGCTACCGACACCGGCCAGGTGACCGTACCGGCAGCATTATCCCACAGCACCGCTTCGTCCGCGCCGTTCCAACCGTTTGCCAGCGTGATCCGCGCCTTCTCGTCGGGCTGCCCCGTCGACAGCGGCACGGTCACCGTCCGGGTGCCCGCGGGCTGGTCGGCGTTGAGCGCCCGGTACTGATCATAGCTGCGTGAGTCCGCCGATACCACGGTCTGCGGCAGCGCTTCCGGCGCTTCCTCGGCGCGCACGCCGCCCCAGCCGGCCGGGAATACTGCCGTCAGCACAAGCAGCAGCGCCGTCAGGCCGCCGAGCCACCGTCTTTTCATACACGCCATCCTTTCTCGCGTTATCGCCCCGCCGGCTGTTTAACACGCGGTGATTTCCGATATGCCGCAGTAGCCCTCCCGCGGGGAGATTTCCGCCCGCAGCCAGCGCGCGGTCGGCTCCCGGGAAAACTGTGCCTGAAACACTACGTCCCCCACGCCGTTGGCGGTCAGGGAATACCGGTTGATCTCCTGCGGCTCATACCAAGTCTGCCCGTCGTCCGACACCGACAGAACAACCGAATCCGGGACAAACACTTCTTTTTCTTCACAGGCGAGCGTATGCAGCGACACGCTGTGCAGCTTCTCCGGCTGCTCCAGGTCCACCGTCAGCGTCCGGGCGCCCTCCCGGGCGTTCCACAGCACCACAGCGTTATCAAAAGCGCTCGCCTCGGTGCCATCGGTGAGCAGCTTGCCGTTGTCCACATGGGTGCTGCCCAGCTTTGCTGCCGGGCGCACCAGCAGTTTATACCGGCTGATCGGCAGAATCGTATCCCCTGCCAGAACCCGCAGCTGCGACAGCATCATCCAGTGCAGCGACTCCGGACGCAGATAAAGGGAGACATACCGCGTTTTCTGCTGTTCCACCCGGCAGCGGTAACAATGGATTTCCGGCATCCCCTCCTGCGCGATCTGCGGCTGACCAAGAACAGCGCTGCGCAGCTCCTGCGGTATATCCCCCACACCGCCGAACACCTCCGGAACCGGCTTATTCAGCGAAAACACCGCAAAGCCGCTCTGCGGCAGGCTGATCCCGCCATACCCCCTGAGTGCGTAGATCTCCAGCGTATCGGCCGGCACCTCCGTCCCCAGATCCAGCCAGAGCTGCACCGGATTGTGGAACCAGCCCAGCCGCTGTCCGGATATGTCCCGGTTGATCAGCAGATCGCCCGGCGTGTTGTCGTCATACGGGCGCTCGGTCGGTTCGGGACGGAACGTATAGGTCTTGCCCAGGCAATAATTGATGTTCGTAGCCTTGCCTGAGCAGTCCAGGCTAATATGGCGGATCGCCTCCCGCGGCAGCTCGCCCTCGTCGGTGCGGACATGGATCCGCAGAATCTCCGCCCTCGATGCCATCGGGATGGAGAGCATCTGATACCGCTCCTCCGACTGCCGTTCAGCGAGCACCCAGCCGCCCGGACAGATGTTGTCCCCGAGTACCACATCCGCATACAGCATCCCTTTCCAACCGGAGAACCGCGCGGTGTCCAGCAGGATATCCACGCTGGAAATGCGCCGTTCGGTGCCGGTGAGCAGACGGATGACATCCCCGCGCAGCTCGAAGGCTTCGATGCGCACATCCGGATCCGGTACCGGCCGGCCGGTCACATAATCGCACAGCAGGTCATACAGCATCCGCACCCGGTTGGCCGACGGCCCGGTATCGTCAGAATACAGATCCGCCCCCAGGAAATAGGCGTTGGCAGCGTTCTGATAGCCCAGCCGATCATTCGCGCCGCAGGAAAGATACCGTTGGAAGATAGCCGCATCGTACAGTGTGTCACTGCGCAGCTCCATTTCGATGCCAAAGTTCAGGCGCTGGCAGTGTTCCCAGGCATTTTCCAGCCGTTCCGCCCGCACCACGCCTCCCTCGGTCCACGCGTTGAATGCATAGTTAGGCTGCATGATGATCTGATCGAAATAGCGGCCGGCTCTCTCGTTGCCGGGCGCCTTGTAATAGGGGATCCATAAAAAACGGTAGCCCAGCTCATGCACAATGCCGCTCGCATCGGCAACGATGCTCTCTTCATCCATCCCCTCGTCCACCCAGTAAAAGCCCCAGAGTTCGAGGTTGCGGTAGCCCGCGGCCTCAAACCGCCGAACCGCCTCGCGCATGTACCAGTCAAGCGCCCGGTGCCGCCCTTCGGCAGTACCAAAATCCTCCTCCTGCCCGTCCCCATCGATGTCGCCGAAGTCCACCGTCTGTGGATGGGGATACGGAACGGTGATGATCACCTTTCGCCGGGCCGGCGGATCACCAATGGCCTGCCGCGCTTCCTCTACGGCCTCATCGAGCAGCGAAATTTCCCGGCCGGGGCAGAAGTATTCGTCCAGGCAGTCCTTCCAGTCCTGCGCATGTCCGCGGGCATGGTCAGCCGCCACCCCGGTGGTGTTGATCAGCCGGATGAACAGGAAAGCGTCAAACAGCCATTCGCCGCCCGGACGGTCGGTGAAAAACCGCGCGGTATAGTGCTTCATCTTCTCCAGCTCCCGCTGGGGCGCCGCATACAGCAGTGCGCAGTGATGAAAATTGGTGGAAACCTGTCTTTCTTTATCGTTCATACTGCTGTTCCTGCTTTCTATCTGATCTGTCTTCCTCTTCCACCTGCGGTTTCCGGCCCGCCCGGCTCTTGGCCAGCTCCAGCCGGATCCGCCCAGTATCCAGCCACTGGGCATCGATTTCACGAAACCGCCTGGGCGGCACTCCGAAATAGTTGGTAAACGCCCGGCTGAAGTTGGGGACGGAGGTATACCCCAGCTTTTCCGCCACCGCGGTGACGCCCGCGCCGTCGTACAGCGACTGCAGTGCCGTTTCAAAAAGCCGCAGATGAAAATATTCGGTAATGGACATGCCGATCCGCTTGGAAAACATCTGCGACAGGTAGGAATAGCTGTATCCCAGCCGCTCTCCGATGGAGGACAGGTGCCCCACCTCCACCGACCGGGAATCCAGAAGGTTTATAATGTCGTAGATCAGGCCGTTCTCCGTGGCGTCCGGCAGCGCCGGAAGCCGCCGGCTTTCCTTGCCCAAAAGGCTGCGGCAGGCCAGAATCACAATCTCGTTGACATACATCTCGGTCAGCTCGGCGTTGTACGCCTCGTCCTGGTGTATTTCATTAAGCAGCTTGAAAAAGGTGGCGCTGAGCTCCTGCTGGCCGGGAACGATCCGCTCCTTCAGCTCGCACAGCCGCTTTTCCAGCTGAGGGAAACGCTCCCCGTTCCCATATTCCCGGTTAACCGAAAAACCCAGATACAGCATTCGCATCGGATCCCGGTCATCCGAACGGATAACGTGGTAATCCCCCGGAATGTTGCACACAAGGTCCCCCTTGGATACGGTGTAAACTTCCTCGTTGATGCTGAAGGTCGCTTTCCCGGTCACCACCAGTGACAGCTCAAAGCAGTCCTGACGGTGACCCGGCACCGTATAATCCTGCCCGCAGAACAGATCGCCCACCTGGCAAACGTCAAAACTTCCGCAACGAAGGGGGTTGAGTATAAACGTATTGTCGTAATGAAACCGTGCCTTTCCCAAAAACAACCCACCTTTTCATTGGAATCGGCTTGCCGGACACATCAGCCGGGGCCGGAACTTCCCGCACGGGTACACAGCCGCACAGTTTCCCGCATGGTAGCATAAACGACGTCTTCACGCCCGGCCAGACAGTCGAACAGCCTCTCTGTTTTCTCCCAGTCCTCCGGCGCGACCAGCTCATAGCCGTGTCCCCACAGGCAGAACAGCGCGTCCTCCCCAGCGGGCAGACGCACAAACTGCTCCGCCAGTCCGGCCGCCTGCGCACTGTTAAAGGTCAGGATTTTCATCCTCACCAGCCTCCTTTACCGGTATAACTTAAGAGGCCGTAATCTCGGATATCGCACAGATTCCCTGCCCCGGTGTGATGGCCACCTTCAGATACCGGGCAGAAGTTGGCTGATTCAGCTTACAGGTCAGCGGCACGGGATAAATCCTCTCATTTCCGCCCTGGATGAGTGCGCTTTTGTCCGCAATCCCCTGCTTTGTCCAGTTTACCCCGTCTTCCGAGGTATAAAACACCGCGCTGCGCACACTGTACGCATTGCCGTAAGCAACGCTGCTGACCGAATACAGGGTGATTTCCCGGATGGTTTCGCTTTTCTCCAGATCCACCACGAGATCCCGTATACCCGGACTCGTTTCAGTATTCCACGCCACACAATCGTTATCCAGGCCGTAATCCACCGCGCCGTTGGTCAGCTGGGTGCCGATGTCGGTCTTCACCGAACCAAGCTCGGCCTGCGGCAGGGTCAGCAGCCGGTAGCTCTCCACCGGCACCGTGTCACCGCCGGAGGTCACCCGCACCTCGTTGAGCATCATCCAGCGTCCCGCCTGCGGCTTGACCTCCAGGGTTATGTACCTTGTCTTCGCGGAAGACACCTCAAAATCGATGCGATGGACAGCGGAACCGTTCCCGCTCTTACCGGTGTTTTTCGCCGCGCCGCCGCTCGCAAGCCGGAGGTTTCCAGGCAGCGTGCCGAGACCGGAGGATACCTGTTTTAACGGTGTATCGGCCGAGAAGGCTGCCAGCGCCGCCGCCGGCAGCGAGATGCCCGCTCCCGCGCTCTCCCCGACGAACAGCTGCAGACCGTCCACCTCCCGCTCCGCGCCCAGATCGAGCAGGATGCGCGCGGGACGATTCCACCAGCCCATCCGGTCGCCAGTGTCGTCGCCGTTGATGAGCAAATTCCCGGTGTCACCGTAGGTGCGCACCGCCGGGTCGGGATTCAGGGTATAGGTCTTGCCCTGGCAGTAGTTGACCTGGGTACGGCTGCCGGTATGATCCACCGCTGTCGCCCAGATCGCCCCGTCGGGCAGTGCCGCGCCTCCCTCCACCGTCAGGCGGATCCTTTCAGCCGTGCCTTCGGTAGGGATGGCCAGCGTACGGCTGCCCTCGGCAAGCGGATCGGGCGCAACGCTCAGCCAGCCGGCCGGCTGCCATACCCCGTCCCGATAAAATTCTGCCGTGATGGTTCCGCGCCAGTCACCCAGCTTGGCGGTATCGGCAAGCAGCTGCACATGGCTGATGCGGTCGGCTGTCCCGGCATCGAGCTCCAGCGTCTGACCGGTAAGGACCTCGGCTTCGGTGTATACGTCGGGGTCTTCCACCTTTTTGCCGGTAACGTAATCGCACAGCAGCTCATAAATTGCCACATCGTCTTTGTTGGCAGAGAAATAAGTATTTTCCACGAACCACGCACCGAGGTAATAGCCGTTAACATGCTGCTGATACCCCAGCCGGTCGGCCGCACCGTAGGACAGGTACCGCTGGAACACCGCCACGTCGTGGGCGCTGTTGCTGCGGATCTCCACCTCGATACCGAAGCCGTTTTCCTTACAGGTATTCCAGGTGTTGACCATGCGTTCGGGACCTACTGTGCCGTCCACCGTCCAAGAGTTAAAGGCATAGTTGGGCTGCATGATGGTCACGTCGAAATATTCGCTGCCCTTTTCATAGCCCGGGGCGTTATAGTACGGGATCCACATCAGCTTTTTATCTGCGGCGTGCACCACTTCGGAAGCGATCGCTATCGCTTCCTCATCGGCGGTCATCGCCTCTTCAATCCAGTAGAAACCCCACAGCTCGATATATTCAAATTCGTATGCGTCAAACCGGCGGATGGCCTCCTGCACATACCAGTCAAGCACCTTGCGCCGGTCGTCCGGATTGAGAAAATCCTCATCTTTGCCGTCTCCGTCCACATCGCCGAAATTCTCGGTCGCCTTATGTGGATACGGGATGCCGATGACCACCTTGCGTTTGGATTCCGGCGCGCCGATCGTCTGTGTGAGCTGGCGTACTGCCGTTTCCAGCGCAGGGATGTCGGTATCACTGCTGAAGAAGCGGTCGAGGCCGCTCAGCCAGTCCTCCTTTGTGGCACCGACGTGATCCTCGAACACCCCGCTGGTGTTGAGCAGCTTCAGATAGATGAAAGTGTCGAACAGCCATTCGCCGGTCGGCATGTAGTTCCGCATGCGCGCAACATACGGTTTGGTCTTCTCCACATCGCGGCCCATGGCCGGATACATTAACACCGCGTGCTGTATCCCGGCCTGCGGATACATGATCGGCTTTTCGGCTTCGTCCATGTTATCTCCCCCATTCGATGCTTCCGGCCCGCTGCCCGTGCCAGCCGAAGAAGCCGGCGTTTTGGCACACGCGGCGCAGGACAGCACCATGACCGCTGTCAGCATGCCGGCAAAAATGCGTCTGAATGTCAAGTTGACCTCCCCCTTTATGTACGGCATGGTTGGAAAATGCTCCCCCAGAACCCATTCCGAGGGAGCATTTTCATCCGGGCGGTGCGGGACGGCTGAATCGTCCCGCACCGCCCATCCGAATCATCTGTCGAAAATGGTTCAGCCCTGCACCCTGCGGCGGCGGGTCACAGCCAGGCAGGCCGCTGCGGCCGGCACCAGCGCGCATACCAGCACGATCGGGTATACCTCTGCGCCGGTCTGCACCGAACCGCCCTCGGAACCCTTGCTCAGGTTGTACAGGCGGATGTCGCTCAGCTCAAAGTTCGCGTTCGCAGACAGGACGCTGGGCATGATATCCTGCTTTTCCACCGTCACATAGTCGAAAAGCAGTTGGCCGTCCACAAACAGCGACACCTTGGTCGGTGTGGTAAAGATGTCCACCTGATATTCCTTGCCTTCCTGAATGGCAAAATTCGCCTGGCTTACCACCGTAAAGCAACCGGCACTGGCGTACTCGTTGCTCTGATAGTCCATCAAATACAGCCCGGTCTCCTGGAAGCCCATAGCATAGAAATCCTTGCCGTCGGTGCCGCGGAAGCCGATATAGCAGCCGGAATACTCGTCATACAAGGTGTTGGCCTTCATCTTCAGACTCAGCAGATAGGTGTCGTCGGCCGACAGGCCGGACAGTTGGAACTTACCGAATTCCCGCGTGAGCACCGGGTCACCGGAGCCCTTGAGCACGCCGTCCTTGAAAGAATAGCCGTCCGACGCCGAACGGAACGGGGTCTTATTCGTCAGCAGATTCGTGCAGCCGGAGGCGTCAGGCACCTGTTCCGGACGCGCATCCACCGGAGGTTTTTCGGGTTCGGGTTCGGGTTCAGGTTCAGGATCAGGATCGGGATCCGGGTCGGGGTCAGGATCAGCCGGATCGGCTTCCGTGTTATACACCTCTGCTTTGGAGAAAGCACAGGAAGTCCCTTTGACCGCGATGCCGAATGCCGGTGCACCGCCGGTCACGTCCCAGCCGTATTCAGGGCCGATGTCGTAATCAGCACCGCCCTGCTCATAGGTCAGGGTGACCGGGTTCCCGTCCTCATCCAGTACCGAAAAATTAATCCGGGTTGGCGTACTGTAAATCTTCAGCGTGCCACTGCTGCCGTCAGCCAGCGGGTTGTTGATGCTGCCCAGCGCTGATTCCAGGGCAAATATCCCGTCTTCCGCGGCCGTAAATACACCGCAGTACATCGCCTTTTGCTGGAACCACAGGCCGAGCAGCTTTCCGTCGGTGTTTTTCCGGACGATCACCGCCGGACCCATGTATTCGTCATACCGCGCGGTGATGCTGTACTCCATCGTGATCACGTAGCTGTCGTCCGCTTCCAGTGAAGCCGACAGCGGATACCCGACGTAATACATGTTGCCGGCCTGAACCGGCACGTTCAAGGTGCCGTTCGCAAAGGTATAGATCTCACCGGCCCCCTCCGGAATAGCCGGTGCGCCGGTGATCCGGTTAGTATTGCCCTCCGGTTTGGCCGGGATTTCCGCACTGACCGTCGCCGCCAGCGGCAGCGTCAGCATGGCTGCAAGGGACAGGCAGCCGATTGCCTTACTCATCCATTTTTTCACTGTACGTTCCTCCTTTATTTTTTCAAGCTCACCGCCGAGCTTTTTTGCTGTATTAAGCATACCAGTTTCTCCTTCTTTTTTCTTTATCAAAACCGCATGTTTTGCTTTTCATTTTGCTATATCTGCCAATATATCCTCATATATCCTTCTTAAGTTAAACAAATTCACAACGTTTTTGTCTTTCCGGCAATTCTCCCGCTGCAGTTGCATCCCGGCGACAATTACGGTATAATAGCGAAAACGGGTACTGGTTATATATAGGGGGCACTGCGCGCAACAGCAGCGCCCATATCCTGTCCGGCAGCCTTTCCTACGGCGCACACGGCGTCGAGAGGAACTTCCGGCAGAGGGGAAAGGATGAAAACACATGATCGGACAAGCTCCGGGCGGTTCCTGGGTCACTCAGCAGATATACCGGACGCAGGAAAAACAGCAGATCCGCCGGGACAGCAATTTTATCGGCGCCGGCATGCTGGCACTGACCTTTTTCATGCAGCTGACCTTTACCGGCATCCTGCTGCTGCTGGCCCTGTTCGGCATTGTTTCCCCGGGGGCGCTGGCCGGGCAGGAGGGCGCACACTTTGGCCTGTCCGCAAATGCCTATCTGGTGACCTACATGCTGGTGTATACCATCGCGATGGGCTTCCCTCTCCCGCTTATGGCGCTGATCTTCCGTCGGAACATTCGTCCGTTTGGGCAGCGGCAGCGGGTGCGGCCCGGGGTTTTCCTCTGTCTGATTTTCCTGGGGATGGCTATCTGCATCCTGGCGAATTTCATCACCAGCTATATCATGACCTATCTCGAGTATTTCGGGGTTCCCCAGCCGGAAATGCCGGATCTGATGGAAAAAGAGCCGGTCGGCCTGCTGCTCAACATTCTGACCATCTGCGTGCTGCCGGCCTTCTTAGAGGAAATGGTGTTCCGCGGATATGTACTGCAGACGCTGCGCCCCTACGGAGACGGCGTGGCGCTGTTTGTCTCGGCGCTGCTGTTCGGCCTGATGCACGGCAACGTGCTGCAGATTCCCTTCGCCTTTGTGGTCGGTCTGGTGCTCGGCTTTGTGGTCATCCGCACCAACAACATCTTCGTGGCGATTGTGATCCACTTCCTCAACAACTTCATGTCCACGATGCTCGACTACGCCGGCTATTACCTGAGCGACGCCGCCCTGAATGTCCTGACCATCGTGATCTTCTGCCTGCTGGCCGCTGTCGGCGGCGTGGCTGCGCTGGTGCTGTATCTCCGCCGCAGTCCGGTGATGCAGCCCACCGATGCCCCGCGCTCACTGCTGAGCGCGGGTGAACGCGCATCCACCGTTGTGCTTCAGTCTCCGGTGATGCTCATCAGCGTGATTGTGTTTATCCTGCTGACCGCGCTCAGCACCTTTATTTGAGGCAAAGGAGAGGCTTATGACCGAGGATGAACGCTTCATGCGCGCGGCGCTCGCGCTTGCACAGCAGGCCGCGGACGAGGGCGAGGTGCCGGTCGGCGCCGTGGTGGTGCGGAACGGGGAGATTATTGCCGGCGGACGCAACCGCCGTGAAAGCGGCCATCACGCGCTCGCACACGCCGAAATCGAGGCGATCGACGGCGCCTGCCGGGCGCTGGGCGGCTGGCGGCTGTGCGGCTGCACACTGTATGTGACGCTGGAGCCCTGCCCGATGTGTACCGGCGCGATCATCAATTCCCGCATCGAACGGGTGGTATACGGCACTGCCGATCCCAAGGCCGGCTCCTGCGGCTCGGTGGTCAACCTGTTTGCACTGCCGTACAACCACAAGCCTGCACTGACCGCCGGCGTACTGCAGCCGGAATGCGCCGGCATTCTCACCGATTTTTTCCGCCGCCTGCGCAGCAGCGGCAAAGGATAAAAAAAGAGCGTCCCGACGGGCGCTTTTTCCTTGACTTTTACATAAATTATTTATATAATTAATTTATGTTACAAGGAGGCGGGAAGTATGCCCAAACAGCGGATTACCAAGGACATGGTGGTGGAGGCGGCCTTCCGGCTGGCACGGCAGGGCGGCATGGACGCGGTGCGGGTGAAAGCCATTGCGCAGGAGCTGGGCTGTTCAGTGCAGCCAATTTACGGCTACTGCGAAAACATGGAGGGGCTGCGCCGAGAGGTGACCGCCCGCGCAGGCGCGTTTTTGCGGGACTATCTGCACAGCCGCATTGACCCGGACGATCCTTTCCGCAGTACCGGGCTGGCCTATGCCGGCTTCGCCCGGGAAGAGCCGCACCTCTACCGACTGTACTTTCTGCGGCAAAGAGAGGGACTTCACTCCTTTGACGATATTTACCAGGCCGAAGCCGATCCCCGCATCGCCGAAACCATCGCACGGCAGCGGAACATTCCGCCGGAGGCCGCGCAGACACTGCACCGGCACATGATGATTTACAGCACCGGGCTGGCCTTCATGCTCAGCGTGCTGGGGTCGGACGCCGATCCGGAGCAGACTGCCGCACAGCTGGAGGAGGCACAGCGCGTTTTTGCCCGCTTCTGCGCGGCGGAGGAGGAAAAACAATGCGAAAAGCAGGCGTGATCTACTGTTCCAAAACCGGGTTTACCCGGAAATACGCCGAATGGCTGGCCGAGGCACTCGGCTGCGAAGCCGTCCCCTATCACCAGGCGGCCAAAACAAACTGGGCGGATTGCGACACCGTGATATTTGCGTCCTGGTTTCATGCCGGCCGGATCCAGAAGCTCGACTGGTTCAAGCGACTGCCGCTCACCGGCAAAGCACGCATCGTCGCAGCCGTCGGGGCGATGCCCGCCGATGCACCTGAAGCGCAGGCGGCATTGCGCAGCAATTTTGCGGATGACTGGGCGCAGTTCCGCGCATTCTATCTTCCGGGCGGGCTGTGCTACGAAAAAATGGGCGCAGCTGACCGGGCGCTAATGGCGATATTCCGCCGGATGGTCCGGCAGAAGGAGGGGGCAGACAGCCCGACTTTCCGCGCGCTCTCTCAGTCCTACGACCTCACCTCCCGTGAGGCGCTCACACCGGTGATCGCCTGCTGCCGGGAAACCCACAACTGAAAAAACTGCCAAAGAAGGTCGTGCCAAGCGTATGCAAGGCACGACCTTCTTTGACAGACTGGAGCGGCCCGAACACGATAAGTGTTCGGGCCGCTTGTTCAGCAATGTACGGCAAAGCCGGATACGCAGGCTCAGGCGTTGTTCCCGTCTTAGCTCAGCGGTATCTCCTTTAACC
>CAJKBW010000052.1 GCA_905198295.1 uncultured Oscillospiraceae bacterium
GCGGAAATACTCCATCGCCTCTTCATACTGGTTCTGCTCCCGACACGCACGTCCCAGCTCAATATACGCCACTGTCAGATTCTGGTTATAGGAAAGCAGCGTCCGGAAGCTTTCCTCCGCCTCCTCAAAACGGCGATGTGCCGACAGACCGATGGCCTCATGCAGCATCGTCCCGTATTCGGTAAGGGTAAAACGGGTGATCGTACTGTGGTTTTTATCCAGCGCGTACAGACAGCCGTCATGCCATTCAATCGCCGTCAGACTCGAGAACAAGCCCTTCTGTGATCCCGTGCCGGCAAAGGCATACAACAGATTACCGTCGCTGTCATAGCCAAAAATCTTGTTGCGGCTGGCATCTGCGACGAAGTACGTCCCGTTCTCCCCCAACGTAATCGACACCGGATGTGACGCCCAAAGCTGTCCGCTCGCCTTTTCTCCTTCAGGATAGCTTTTTTCAAAATCGATGTCGCCGGCCGGCGCAAAAGCACCCAGACGGGGAAGCACATCGTCCCCGTTGAAATTAAACTTCTTGATCGGCATAAACAATCCGCTTTTTGTGCCGGACTGGATATAGGCTGCCGTATCTTCCTTATTCGGGTTGATTTCGGTCGTATACACGAAGCCCTCTTCGTCGACTGCCAGATTGTTAAAATTCACCGGAATACTGTTTTCCGTGCGTTTGCGCTGTTCTTTCGACTGCAGGGCGCGCCAGAATTTCTGAGAGATCGAAAGGGTTACCTCCGGCGACCCCATAAAGCCCTTGAACTCCCCCTGCGCACTGAACTGCAGATACCCGTTGGTTGAGGAATAAGAAATGCAGTACACCGTGCCCCACTTATCCACCGCAACCGCGCTGGGATAAAAGGCAAACCCCTCCGGGAGCAGTTCCGGCGTAGGATCCTGGATACTGCGCACATAATGCATCTGTTCGTCGAACTCCACGATCCGCTGGTTTTTCTGATCGCACACATATAAATGCTCGTCTTCGGTAAAAAACAGTCCCGTCGGTTCAGCCAGCGCATCCGGCTCGCCGTCCCGGTCGAATGCCTGCAGCACCGACGCTTCCCGGAAAAGGGGGTCGGTGAGGATCACCCTTCCGTTGCCGGTATCCGAAACGGCTAGGCGTCCTGAGGGACTGATTTTGATATCGGTCGGGCCGGACAGCCTGCCGACACCAAGCGACTCGCCTGCTATATCCAGATCAGCCGTATAGGCATCCGGCGAAGCCGCCGCCGTGCCCTCGGTATTGTATGTATAGCTTTCGGCACCGGCAGACAGGCAGAAGCCCAGCAGCAGCAGGACCGTCAGCAGCAGATTCACCTTTTTCAATAGACCACCCCTTGATGATACGCAGAAGTCTGCGGCGGTGAAGCGTCTAATCCTTCATCCCCGATGTCGCCATGGTTTCCATGATGTTGGACTGCGTAATGATGAACACGAGGACGGGCACAAGCAGCATAACCACAGCCCCCGCGGCTGCGGCGCCGGAACGGCCGATTCCGCCCGCCTGAATCTGGGAAATCGCGTAATTCAGGGTTTTCAGCTTTTCATCGTAGACATACACGGTTGCCCCGCCGTTCCATAACGCCTGGAAAGCGAAAACGATCAGCGTCAGCCAGGCGGGTTTGACAATGGGCAGGGCGATGCGGGCAAACAGCGTAAATTCACCCGCCCCGTCGATCCGGGCAGCCTCCAGCAGGCTGTCCGGTACCATCTGCTCCATAAACTGCTTCATCAGGTACAGGCCCAGCGGCGAGGCAAAGCTCGGAACGATGACCGCCCAGTAGGTATCGATAATTCCCAGCGTGCGCAGGGTCAGGAAGTTGGCGATGGAGGTCACCGTGCTGTTGAACATCAGTGATGCGACGACAATACGGAACAGAAGGTCCCGGCAGGGAAAGTGCAGCTTGGACAGCGCATAGGCACACGCTGAAGCCAGGATGACCTGCCCGATCGTACCGCACGCTGACACAAAAAAGGTATTGAACAGATATCGGCTCAACGGCACATCCGAATTGTCAAAAAAGCCGAAGAGATCTGAAAAATTCTGCAGAGTGGGATTGCGCGCAAAAAAACGCGGCGGGAAGACGAAAAACTCATCCATCGGCTTGATCGCGTTGCTGACCGCGTAAACCAGCGGCAGCACCATCACCGCCGCGAACAGCAGCAGAACCGCCCAGATGAACAGATCTCCTCCCAGGGAGCGGTTCACTCTGGTTTTGAAAAGTTTAACGGCCAACTCAGCTCCCCACCTTGTTCAGTAATTTTTGAATTGCCTTGTTCATCAGGACCATCATCGCAAACAGGATGGTGGCAATGGCGGAGGCATATCCCACCTCAAACCGCGTGCCGGCATAGTCCTGCAGATGGTTCATTATGGTATGGGCCGAATAATTGATGGTGGGATACCCGGCCAACTGGGTGATCATCGGCCCAATCCCGAAGCTGCCGGTGATGCTCATCACTGCACTGAACAGCAGCTGCGGCTTCATCAGCGGAAGGGTCACATACCACAGCTCCTGCCAGCGGTTTTTAATTCCGTCGATCGCTGAAGCCTCATAATACGAGCGGTCCACCCCCTGGAGACCCGCAATAAACACCAGAAAGCTGGTGCCCAGACTCGCCCACAGGGAGACAAAGCAGATAATCGGGAACAGCGTTTCCGGATTTTTCAGCCAGAGGGTTGGCGTGCTGGAAATACCCAGCTGATACAGTACGCTGTTCAGATAGCCCTGTGAATCGCCGCTGAAAAAGTACTGCCATACCACCACCATGTTCCCGGATATGGAGGGCGCATAAAAGCACAGGGTGAGCACCGTGCGCACTTTTCTGTTCACCTCATTGAGCAGCCAGGCAAACAGGAACGAAAAAATGTAGCCCAGCGGCCCGATGATCACCGCAAAAATAAAGGTGTTGCTCAGGGCCTTGAGAAAAACATCGTCGTTGAGGAACAGCCGGATATAGTTGTCCACTCCGACGAACTTCGGCAGCTGCAGCATATCAAAGCTGGTCAGGCTGATGACCACCGAGCCAAGTACCGGAACGACGGTGAAAAGGAAAAACAGCAGGAAGAAGGGGGTGGCCAAAACCACTCCTGCAACCACTTCACTTTTTCGATAGGTATTGCGCTTGATCCGCTTCACTTATTCATCATTCCCTTTCGGAAGGTGGCTCTGCGGGAAAAACTCCGCCATTTTCCGGTCGATCTCGTCATTGAGCTGCCGGACGTTTTCCTCCAGCACACGGGCCGGATCCTCACCCAGCGAATACACGCTGTTGAAAGCAAAATCAAGAGTCCTTTGCGTATAGTAACTGCCGGGAATCTGCGGGATCGCCCTGAGTGTATCCCACTGCCGTTCGATGACCTCGCTTTCCTGCGCAGTCCACGGATAAGCACGGATCACATCCAGATTGGCGCTCGACTGGCGGCCCGCCGGCCCCATAACCTTTTCCATCTCAATGCCGTACGCGGTCTGTGTCTCGGTGGAAGTCCACCACTTGAGGAACTCCCACGCCGCGTCCTTGTCCGCCGCCGAACGCAGAAGGATGGCGCCGGTACCGGTGGCAATCACACCGTTGTCCATTTCCCCCTGCGCATTGATCGTGCCCGGCACCTCGGTAAATGCCCAGAGTCCATCGATCTCCGGCGCAAACAGATACAGCTGGTTATACATGGTGTAGGAGAGAATTCCCAGCGGCATATCGCCGTTGCGGAACCGGTTGGGGAAAGAGAACTCCACCGGCAGACCGTAATCGGTATACAGGCGGCTGATATTCTCAAAGGCCTCCAGCGCAAAACCGTCGTCCAGTGCGCTGGCTGTTTTATCCTCGTTGTAGTAGCTTCCTCCGCTCTGATGCAAAAGGATATTGAACATATCCGACCACAGCACACCGGCGGTCAGGTTATTTTTCTGCAGCACAGCCACCGTCTCATAGAAATCGTCCCAGGTTTCGGGTACTGCAAGGCCGAGCTGCGCAAAAATATCCCTGCGGTAAAACATCAGCGGAAAATCGAAGCTTTCCGGCAGCGCATAAACCGCCCCCTGATAGGAAAACGGGGTAAATGCAGCCGGATGGAACCGCTGGGAAACCGCCTCGAAGTCATCAAACTGGGTGAGATCCTCCACTGCCCCGCGGATGGCGTAATTGATCGGGTCGGCAGCCTGTGCATTGACATATACATCGATTGACGAGCCGGCCAGCACATTGGGCAGCAGCGCATCCGCAGCCACCAGACTGACCCGGGCGCTTACCCCGGTTTTTGCGGCGTCGATCCTGCTCAGCCGGCTGATCACCCGGCTCTGGTCACGGCCTGTAGCCAGCCAGACGTTGACCACCTTGCTTTCCCCCTCCCCGCCGGCATAAGCGTAATCGTCCAGGAAGGAATGCAGGAAAATACGGAATTTGAAGGCCAGATTGCCCCAGAAGCTGTCTTTGACCGGTTCGGCCTGCTGCCCCTCGGGAACCAGACGGATGGAATCGATCTGCAGCGGCTGCTGCACATACTGATTGAGCCATGTGCCCAGTGCGGACAAATTGTCGTTGAACAAGGTGAAATTGCGGGCGATTTCATCGGTATCATCCGCCATGCGCCGGAGCAGGTCCGCCATGCGGTCAAGCGTAGCGGTGCTGTCGCCGCGGCTGTATGCCAAAGCACGGATACCTTCGGAAACCCCCTCGAGCGTATCCGCCTGACGCCGGAAATCCTCGAGCACCTCAGGGATCAGCTTTTCAAAACCATATTCCCGGTAAATATCCGGCTTGGAGCCGGTATAAAACAGGATCTGCAGATAGTCGTCATTGAGTGCGGTCAGCGCCGCGGATACCTTTTCAAGGAAGGCAGCCATCGGTCCGAGTACCACCTCAAGAGCGATCTCATGGCGGCCGGCTTCCAGATAAAAGGTCAGCTCCTGCCCGTCTGCAGACAGGACGTAATTGCCGTATTTGCTGCTGTAGGGAAACACCAGTGCCGCCGCTTCCTCAAATGGCAGTCTCCCGTCGATCAGCAGTTTCCGGCTGGAGACCGCTCCGGCGTTGGCGCCTTGCCTGGCATGGAGAGCGATTTTGTAGTAGCCGCTTTCCTTTACGTCCACCTGCCACACCGCCCACTGCCCCACCGTGTTGTAGTTGCTGCCGCCGATGGTGTTGAGCCGCATAACCTCTGCAGAGTTAGGCGTCACGCTCGCTGAGGAGCGGTCGGACGAAGGGGAAATGGTGCAGTCGGATTTGCGCAATACATTTTCCGCTTCAATAAACAGCGGTTCTGCCTGTGCGTTTTCCTGCGGCTCATCGTCGTGCGCGGCGCGGTAGTCCGCATAATTCATCACCGCAGCCCGCGGACCCAGCTCGGCCCAGCTGAGCCGGATACCGCCGCGCACGCCGGTGAAAGTGAGTGTGTTTTCCCCGGGCTGGAGCAAAATGTACAGTCCCTCCGGATGATAGCCGGAGCCGTCAGAAAGGGTGTACTCCTGCGGGATCGTCAGTTCCTGTGCATCGGGCTGCACATCGTTGCCGAATTCATCCTGTTCAAATGCCGGCTGTGTATGCCCGAATGCCCGGGACAGCGTCATGCGTGAGCACTCCCGGTAGGGCGTTTCACCGTTGACGGCAAGTGACAGCTCCAGCGCGGAAGAGAACTGACTTTCGCCGGGAACAGCCTCATACCCGATGCGCAGAGCATACAGCCCGCCTTTGGGGGATGTCACCGTAAAGGAAGCCGCCGTTCCCTCGCCCAGCAGGATCTGCCCATCGGCAGCCTTCGCCGTATTTCCGGGTTGGGAGGAAAGGTAGTCCTCCGCTGTCAGCCGGATGGTATCCTTCGCCTCGGCAGCATCGCCTTGCCGTGCCAGCCAGTCGCTGTATGAAGGCAGAGACCAGCTTTCCGCTGTGCCGGAGGCTGCCGCGCCTTCTTCAGCCGCGTTCTGTGCTGCACCGAACGGCGCCTGTACCGCCAAAAGAGCTGCTGCCGTCAAAACCGCCAGCAGCATACACAGCGTCCTGCGCATTGTTCCGACCAATACAATACCGCCTTTCCTGAGGCCGGCGAAGCCGTTTCGCCCCTGCCTGAGATTTCTGTCAGCCGCGGAACAGCGGATGCGGCCCCGTGCCGCACTACGGTTCCCGTCGGCTATGCTTATCCGTGCCCGCCGGCTATATCGCTCCCGATTGCCCGTGCGCCCTTTTCCGCCTGACAGCAATGGGAAATAAACAGGTTGCCGAATGCGCATATAGTGCTTTCCTCTCCGGACGCCCAAAAACGTCCGCAATTGCAGCGCATGAGCACCGCGCCGCTGAGAACCGCATGGCCTTTTTCCACCATCACCGCATAGTCTCCGGACTGGAAAAACACACCGCCGTTGGCTCTGACAGTTCCGTTTTTAACCCGTACTGCCGCATCGTGGACATTCCACGGGCAGACATTAAACAGCTCCGCCTCTCCGGTAAAATCCGCATCCGCCAACACACCATTGGACTGCGCATCCCCGGTGGTGTAAATGCCGACCAGCTCTGCATCCACAATGGTGGAACGGCTGTTTCCGGTCAGATAAACGCCGTGCGCGGAGAAATCGGTGCCGTGGCCGATCACGGTCACATCCGCACCATCGTCAATATGAATGCCGTGCTTTGTCCCGAAAATAAAGGTCATGTATAAGACTTCGTTTTTGGTTTCGCCAACATAGAATCCGGTCACGTGGCTGGTCAGATGGGTAATCAGCGGTCCATCCCACAGCGGGCTCCAGTTCTGCCGCTCGGTAAAGGGATTATCCCAAACCTCACCGGGATTGGAATGACCATTGAGCACCACGCCGTTTTCGCTGCCGCCGCCGACGGCGATACCCATGTGGAATGCCACAAAATTGAGGGAATCGATATAATGATTGTCACAGCGGAAGGTGTTGAAGTCAGCGACAAACCAGGCTGCCGCCACCGAAACGCCGATTACCGATATATCACTGCCCCTTCCCTGTATGGTAGTGGCATACGGCTGAATGGTTTCCTGACGCACCTTGTCGTAAGAAACGGAAATCCCGCGCAGGCCGCTGCCGCTCTCCAGCGTAAACAGGGCTGGCAGTGTATCCCCGCCGCGGCCGTAATCGGTCAGGAAATAGGTGCAGCGGCCCATAACATAGTGATAGTGTCCGGTAGCTCCGCGCAGTTCGACGCCGCTGGGCACGGTCACCGGTGACTCCAGCCGGTATACTCCTGCGGGCACGTATACCGCCCCGCCGCCCGCATCACGTGCAGCGTCCAAAGCCGCCTGCAGCGCCGCCCCCACATCGGAACCGTCCGGCAGCACACCATACTCAGCGGCAGGAATCAGACAGCGGGTGACCGGGAATCCGGTTCTCACCCGCCTGGCGGCATCCGTGCGCCGCAGAGCCTCGCGGTCGAGACGCACATTGTCGTTTTCCGGATCAAAAACCGCCTCCATGCGCCCGTTATCCGGCTGGACAAGCGGCTGCCCTGCGCCGTCGGTACAGTTGGTCAGCCGACAGCGGCCGGCGGCCGGGCCGAAATCCGCCGTGCGGTCCGTACAGGCAAACACCGTACCGCACGCCGTGAACCGCCCTTCTTTATTATGTATGCCGGCCGCCGCCTTCACGGAGGAATCCTGAAGGGTCAGATAAGCCTTATCCTCCATAACAACGGCATAGCGTCCCGTGCTCTCCAGCGTCACCGCATGACAGGAGAAGCCGTTTTCCTCCCGGGCACCGCGGATATGCAGCGCCACGGGATCACTGCCCCCGTCGGCCCGGAGCACAGCACAAGTGAGCTGGCCGCCGTAAGGCACCACCGACTCCACCTCCAGGCAGGTGCGGCAGCCGGTGATATCGAGGTTGTACACCCGTCCAAAGGCACTGCTAAGCCTCATGCCAATGCAATAGCCCTGAATCGTGATGTCGGAAATGAAATGCCAGTCAATCGCCCCCAGATCAAAACCCACGGCGTTTTCCAGAAGCCAGCCACGCAGCACCTTCTCCTCCGGCACGCCCGGCAGCCCGCAGCCAAGCCACCAGTCCGGACGGAAATCGAAGCCATGCTGACGGCACGAGTCGGGGGCACGATTGAACCAGAATCCCTTATGCAGCGGTGTACCGTAAATGCCGCGTACCATCTGCTGGATGGTGTAGTCCCCCGGCACCTCCTGGTTGATACCGTCATAGGCATTGACCAGATAAAGGTTTTCCAGCGCCGCCGGAAAAAAGGTCGTCTGCACAGTGTAGGGGTATGCCGTCGGCTGGCCGCTGGTGAATGCCTGCTCCGGATACCAGAGGGTCAGTCCGTTGAGCGAAGCAGCACCCATGAGGGTAAAGAAGGGTGTGGTGTTGCCCTCGCTGCAGGAGCGGGTATACAGCGCAAGGATGGTGCCGCCCGCCCGGGGATCCTCGGGCGTGGGCTGCCGGAAATCCCCCAGCAGCGTCACGCCCTCCGGAACGGTCAGCTCTTCATGCAGGCAGTAGATCCCCTCCGGAATATACAGGGTGCCGCCGCAGCCATCCATATAGGCAAATGCTTTTTTAAATGCGGCGGTGTCGTCGGTCCGGCCGTCCCCAACTGCGCCGAAATCATGGATTTCCGCTTCCGCGGCCGCCCCATTGGCATTGGAATACGCGGATACAACAATCCGCAGCTGATTTGACATATACGATAACCCACTTTCTCCGGCCGGGTGTTTGCTTACGCCAAATCCGAACCGGATTTCGCCACGCCGTCCGCTACCGTGTATTTCGGATTTTTGCTGGGAAGATTGCCGAATGCGCATATCGACTCCACGCCCGGGTTGGCGAGGATATCGGCCAGCGAACGGTTCTGCACAATCAGACCCGTCACCGTAACCGCCCCTCCGTCGGCGTAAACGGCCGCCTGGCCGCCATGCAGCACCGTTCCGCCATTGATAAATACCCGACCGCCCTCAATACGGATGGCCGTGTCCTGAATATTCCAGGCACAGGTATTGAAGATCGCGGCGGTGCCGGTGAAGTTCCGGTCAGCCACAATCGCCGTGGACTGGTACTTTTCAGACGAATAGGTGCCGATCAGCTGCGGATCAAAGATTACCGCATTGGCGTTTCCGGTAAGATGGATGCCGGTGGCGGAAAAATCGGTACCGTGACCGATCACCGTCACATCCGCGCCGTCATCGATGCGGATACCATTTTTGGAGCCGAAAATGAAGGTCATAAAATTGACCTGGTTTTTAGTCTCCCCGACGTAAAAGCCCACCACATTTTCATGCAGATAGGTCATCAGCGGACCTTCCCACGACGAATCCCACTTGTAGTCGGTATAGCCGCTGTCCCACAGCGCACCGGGATTGGCGTGGCCGTTGATCACCACACCGTTTTCACTGCCGCCCCCAACGGCGATACCGGTTTTGAAGGTGAAGAAGTTCAGCCCCTCAATATAATGGCGGTCACAGCGGTGAGAATTGAAATCGGCGATATACCAGCCGCCCACTGCCGTAACGTTGACGATGTAAGCATCGGCGCCCTGTCCCTGAATTGTGGTGGCATAAGGCTGGATGGTTTCCTGCGTAACCTTGTCGTATACGATGTTAAAACCGCGTATGCCGGCATTTTCCTCCAGCGTGATCAGCGGCTGTGCATCTTCCTGCGCTTTGCCGTAATCGGTCAGGAATACTGTCGTATCGATACGGACATAGTGCATATAATCGGTGGAGCCCTGCAGCTCCACACCGGATTTGACCACGATCGGCTGCTCCAGACGGTAGGCCCCCTTGGGCACATACACAACCCCGCCGCCGGCCGCAGCAGCAGCGTCGATTGCCGCCTGCAGGGCGGCGCTGATGTCGACGTTCCGATCCGGAGCAGCGATGCCGTAATCCGCGGCAGCGAACAGCTGATCCTTGGCCGGCCCCTTGTCCTGAAAGGCGCGCGCCGCATCTGCCTGCGCAATCGCGTCGTCGTCGATGCCCTGCGTGATATTATCCGGATCCTGAATCACCGAAACCGTGTCGGGCGCCTCCCAGGTCAGCTCGCCAGACGCGGCAGAACAGTTGACCAGCGAGGATTTCTCCACACTGTCCTCAAAAACAGCGTTTTTAGCCCCGCCACTGAAGACAGTATTGATTACGGCCAGCTGTCCGCCCGTACTGTGCAGGCCGGCCTTTGCGCCGCTGCCGGTCACCGTGATGGCGGAGTCCTGCAGAGCCATCGACCCGCCGCCCAGATAGTTAACCGCATAATCACCGGTACTTTCTATCGTGAGGTTGTTTGCAGTAAAGCCCTCGGCCACCGTTTCCCCGACCAGCAGCGCAACGGGATTCTCGCCGCCGTCGGCCCGGAGAACACCATTGGTCAGCTGGCCGCCGTACATCACGGCGTCTTCAATATACATACAGGTGTTGCAGCCGGTGATCTCGAAATTGTAAACGCGCCCATACAGACGACGGACATGCAGCCCGATTTTGTAGCCGCGCACGGTCAGATCGCTGACAAAATGAAAATCAATATCGCCCAGGCTGAATCCGGTAGCATAGGTCAACAGCCAGCTGCGCAGCACCGTCTCCGCCGGCACACCGGGAAGCCCGCTGCCCAGCCAGAATGCCGGGCTGAACTGAATATTTTCCTGTCGATCGGAGTCGGATGCGCTTCCGGCATAATAGCCGGTATGCAGCGGTGTGCCGTATATATTTTTCACCGTCTGCTGATAATGGGGGGTATCCTTGCTTTCATGGGTAATGCCCCCGTAAACATTGACCAGATAAAGGTTCTGGACGGCCGTACCGATAGGATCGGCAATCCCGATGGTATAGGGGTATTTGATCGCTTCGCCGGTTTCAAGGGTCTGCTTGGGATACCATAGCGTCAGGCCATCCATACAGCTGCCCATGCGCATGGTGAAGAAGACCTTTTCATTGCCCATATCCGCGGTCACCGGATCCAGCGCGAGCACAGTGCCTTCCGCCTTGGGTGACTCTTCGGAAGGGGCATTGAAATCGCCCAGCAGCGTCACCCCGTCGGGTATGGCCAGTTCCTGCGTGAGTACGTATGTGCCGGCCGGCACATACAGTGCACCGCCGGTTTCGGCCATTTCGCTGAGCGCTGTCTGGAAAGCAATGCTGTCGTCATCCACGCCGTTGCCCAGCGCACCGTAATCCTTCACATTTCCCTGAATCACCCGGCCGTCGGAGGAGGCATAGGCGGTATCCAGCATCAGCGGATACTCCCCGGGAGCGGTGGTATCTTCCTTGACGCAGATGGAGCGGATCCACATCTGCGTGGCCGACCCGAGCCGGACTGAAAAATCATAACCGGCATCTCCGCCGCTCTGAAAAGCCGGAATACGAATCGCCTTACCGCCCCATGCGGAGGTGCCCTGCATGGCGTAATCCTCGCTGTGCTGGCCCTGCTCATTAAAATAGCCGAAGGTGTAGCCCTTGGCATTGGACTCGTAGTACTCCAGCATTACAAACAGCGGTTTTCCGGCAAAGCGCTCGGCATTGGCTTCGTCCAGGGTAAACCGGAGGGTAACTTCGGCATCCTCCAGCTTAACGTATTCCTTACCAAGGATTTTTCCTGTTTTCAGCTCCTCAGCGCCCTCCAGGGAATAGCTCATCCCCGACTGCACCATCTGCTGGCCAAAAACCACCTGCGGATTTTCAGCAGCGGGCGTACCGGGTGTGCCGGCGGAGGAGGACGTTTCGCCTGGTCCACACCCCGTCAGCAGACTGCCGATAAGCAGCGCCAGTGCTGCCGGTATTGCCCATAAGGAACGGGTAATTTTCATAAAATCCGATCCATCCTTTCCCATTCATCGGAAACCGGCCGCTCCGTAAAAGAACAGCCGGCCCCGCAGATCAGCACCTGATTTCTGTGCGTAAGGATACACGGAACGGAACCAATCCCGGTTTCACAGGCGGATCTGGTTCGGTCCTGCTCAGCCTTCAAGACGGGAAACGCTTAACTGTTGAACATATCGTCCAGCAAACTCTGAATCGCCGCAGCATTACTCTGAATGAAGTCTGATGCTGGCTGCTCGGTTATGATCGGCATACCGATGGCGCGCATGGTGCCCAGTGCAATCGGTTCGCCGGCATTGATCATAATGGTGAAAAGGTCAGCCGAGAAGCCGGGAGCAACATAGTCCTCAAACATCTCCGTATACGTGTCACGATCCACATAGTTGACGGAAGCATCGCGGATGGAATAGGTATTGAAATCCTTGGTCTTCTCGCCGATAAGCTGAAGGACTTTGCCGATAAGCTCCTTGCGTTCGGCTGTCTTCGGCACGGTAATAATGTAATTGTTGTGATAGCACGGAGCGAGGTAAGAGGACTCTGCGGTATATTTGGGCAGCGGCAGCGCCTCGATTTCGATCCCCTCGGCCGGCTCCTCATCGTCGGTCCAGCTTCCGAGCATAAACAGGCACTGACCGGAAAGGAACTGGTGCTGCTGGGTCATGGCATCCAGATCCGCGCCATAGAACATGCCGTCGTTTACCGTAAAGGTATTCTTGAATTTCTGCAGCGCGGCGGATGCCTCATCGGCCATCATGTTGTAAACCAGACGGCCGTCCTCGTCTTTGATAATCGCTTTGATCCCGCTGGTTAGGAACATGGGCACCAAGCCGTCATAGCTGATGCTGGTGCAGCCGAAGCGGTCGGCTTCGGTGAACTGTCCGTCGTTGTTGAGGTCCTTTGCCGCCTGGAGAGAAAGCTCGCGCAGCTTATCCCATGTCCACTTGCCGTCACGGACCAGCTGGACCGGATCCTCCAGTCCCAGGCTGTTGAGCAGGGTTTTGTTGTAATACATCGCTGTGCCTTCGGTACGGGAGAACCCGGCGCTGCCAAGCCCATAGTTGCCGTTTTTGAAGGTGGCGAGATCCACTATCGGCTTACTCCACACGTCGCTGGTGATATCCAGCCCGGTCAATTCGCCGGTTTCCATCAGCAGCCCCTGCGCATACATCGGGCCAAAGGAAAACAGGTTCATGATCATAATGTCGGCAAACGCCGTATCACCGTTGGTAATCGCTGCCTGGGCGATGCCCTGGAATTCAGTGGGCGAATAATAATCCACCTTGATTTTAATATTATATTCGCCTTCGATTTCGGCAAACAGCTGGCGGATCGCCTCACCGTATTCCCCATCCATGTTCCACGGATCGAGATCCTCGTGGTAACTGGTGCGGGCGATGGTGAATATCTCAGCGTTGCTGTTGTCCACCTTCGAAGAACCAGCCGAGTGGGAAGCCGGCGTACTGCCGCTGCTGTCGCCACACGATGCCATCATCAGCAGCATCGACGCCGATAACGCGCCAATAGCCATACGGGTCAAAAGCGTTTTCATAACTGCACCTCCGATAAACTATGCTTATTCGGCACTCTTATTTTTTCTGTTCCTGCGCCGCAGCAGCAAAACCGTTGCGGTCACGCCGCCGGCGAGCACCACTAGTCCGGCTGCGGACAGACCGAGGATCAGCGGCAACCGATTTTCCGCCGGGGTTTTGTCGGTCGGGGTCTCCTCATCTCCAGGCGTCAGCACCTCGTCCGGCAGCTTGTTTTTAGAAAGAATATAGGTCGCCAGCCAGTTTGGCTCCTCCCAGATGATTTCGCCCTTGGCGTTGCTCTGCGTAAAGCTGACCCGCCGCAGTGCGCCGTTGACATCCAGACGGTAAAGATAAAATTCTTCGCCCAGCTGAATCTTGTCGTTCTTTTTCAGATGGACCGTAACCACATCAGAAAACGAATAGGCGATGGAATCCTTGAGGAAATCAATATCCAGAATCACGAGGCCGCTGTCATCGGCAAACAGACCGCGTACATTTTCCGGCAGGGCGCCCAGCGCGGGGCTGGTAACCCGCAGCGTTCCGTAATCCGGAATGATGCCAGGTTTAGCCGTGAGCGAAACATCGAACCCGGTGCCGTTTTCGATCGTAATCTCTTTGGTTTCGGCAGGCAGCCCGTTCTTGGTGAAGCACATGTTGTCGATATAAAAGGTGAGCTCCGTACCCACATATACCGATGCTTCCGTGGAATAAATCCGCATGAAATTGATATTGGTCAGATCGATATCCGGTTCGCCTTTCCAGTCCAGAGTCCTCTGGCTGCGGTCAAAGGACAGGGCGATATGGTTCCAGCCCTGCTCCAGCTTCAGATCGCTGAACGACCAGGCCATTTCCTGCTGATCCCACGTCCCGCTGCTGGTCAGCTCCAGGGAGTTTTCGCAGAAGTCATAGTAGTCCAGCTTCGGCAGATACAGATCAAATTCCAGACAGTTATAGCCGGAGGCATCCACCGACTCAATCGGCCGATAGAGGAAATTGTACGAGCCGTTGTTGAATGCGAACTTGAGGGAGGAATCGCCCTGCGTCTTCTGCGTGGTGTCCAGCCCAAAGGCGATAAAAGGTGATTGCTCCTTCACTCCCCACATCTCTTCAAACGGCTGGAACATCTTAGCCCCGGAAATGGTGGGCCGGTCATCGACTTCATAGGCAAAGGTGCTGTCGCTGCTTACCCGGATGTTGTCCAGATAGACGCTGGTAACCGGCAGATCCTGTCCTTCACAGAATTTGATGGTAAATGAGGTGATGTTGGCAAAATCAGGATTGCCGCTCTTGGAACCGTAGGCGAAAGGCAGCACAATTTCATTCCAGCCGTCTTTCTGAATCTGTGTAGCCCAACCGGTCCAGTTGATGCTGTCGGTATCGAGGTTGTCGCTGCTGCCGATGCGCACAAAAGAGGACGCGTTGTGCCCGGCGGCATAACGCACCGCTTCTGCATTCTCGGCATACAGCCAGAAGCGCACCGCACCGGTGGTTCCGTCCGCGGTAAGGGTACTGATGTTGAGAGGGCTGGTCAGCGGATTTCCCCAGTAGCCCATGCGAATAAGCCAGCCCTCATTGAAGCCGCCGTCCACCACCAGTGTGGAGGCAGCATAGGACTTGCGTCCGAACTTGACTGTCGCATTGCTGACCGACGCCGGCCAGGCGTTCTCATTATGTTCTTCATCCACAATCACATACGGGTCCCGCGGCGGGAGAGACTCCTCCAGCTCCGGATAACCGCTGTTGTATTCGCCCTGCATCATACGGATAGTCAGATGCAGATTTTTGTCCGAAGCGCCCTTGCCGAGCGTCAGCCGCCACTGTGCCACAGAGGCAAGCTGGCTGACATACAGCTCGGAGAGGCTTATGGTGATTTTGGTTTCCACACCGGGAACCACATCGGCGAGCGCATCAGCGATGTCCGCCTGCGACAGCGGATAGCTGACATCCTTGTCGTCGATCAGGCTCATACCCAGCGCGTCCTTGTAATCCGCCCACGCGCCGTTGTCCTCCACCAGAAGATAGAACGTCAATACGTTGCACCCGCTCATATCCACAGCGGGCAGCCCGGCGGCCTTGCGGGAGACGAGCGCCGTATTTCTGACATCGCCGTTCTCGGTGAAATTCAGCCGGCGGTCAAAATGAGTCATTTCATAGGAAGGATCGTTGAATTCTCCGACAAGACCGGGATGAACGATCGGATATTCGCTGCCGTCCAGCTTGGCGAATTCCACCAGATCGGGCGCCGTCGGTTCTCCCGGCTGTTCCGGCACAGCCGGATAGTTTTCGTCGGTTTCCGCCTGAACCCGCCGTATTTTCAGGTGCAGATTCTTCTCGCTGGAAGCATCGGTCACCCCGACCCAAATCTCCGCAATGGCATTGAGCTGTTCCTTGTACAGCCCCTTAAGCGGAATGGTGATTTTGATTTCTGTCCCCGGCACGACATCCGTCAGCGCCGCATTGACATCCGCCCGCGGAATGGCCACCGTCGTACCGTTGTTGTTGAGCCGGATCTCCACATGATCCCGGTAATCCGTCCACGCGCCGTTGTCGCCCACCGTCAGATAGAAGGTCAGCACATTGTGGGCAGAAATGTCCAGCGGGGCAAGCGTTCCCGGCGACTGCACCGCCGTTCGGCTGATGGTAGCATAGCTCTTCACATCGCCGTTTTCCGCCGCATTCAGGTGGCGGTCAAAATGGGTTGCATGATAATCGCCTTCGGTGTTCAGTCCCGGATGCACGATCGGCCACTCGGTGCCGTCCAGCTCCGCAATCACCGTACCTTCCGGATCGGGAAGCGGGGGGAGTTCCGGCACAGCAGGATAATCGGCCAGGCTTTCGCCCTGCAGGAGCGCCATTGTAATATGCAGGTCTTTATCGCTCGCTGCACCGGATACATCCAGCTTAACCTCCGCAATGTCCGCCAGCTGTGCTTTGTACAGGCCGGCAAGCGGGAGGATCACCCGGCTTTTCGTTCCCGGTACCACACCCGCCAGCGCCGCATTGACGTCCGCCTGCGGGATGGTCACGGCAGTGCCGTTGCTGCTGACCAGCTGAATCGCAATATGTTCCCTGTAATCCGCCCATGCCCCGTTGTCCTCCACCGTCAGGTAGAAGGTCAGCACATTGCGGTCGGAGATATTTGCCGGACTGAGCGGTCCGGGTGACTCCACCGCCGCCCGATTGATGGTGACGTAGCTCCTTACGTCGCCGTTCTCTACAGCATTCAGAAACCGGTCGAGATGGGTAGCGTGATAGTCGCCGTCGCTGCTGAGTCCCGGATGGACAATCGGCCATTCGCTGCCGTCCAGCTTGGCAATAATCGTCCCCTCGGGTTCAGGAGGCGTGGGATCATCCGGCACAGCGGGATAATCCGGATCGGTTTCCCCCTGTATCTGTTTGACATTCAGATGCAGATTTTGCCCACTGGCCGCGCCGGACACATCAAACTTCATCTCCGCAATGTCGGTCAGCTGTGTTTTATACAGACCGGCAAGCGAGATCACCACCTTGCTTTCCGTTCCCGGCACCACACCCGCCAGCGCCGCATTGATGTCTGTCTGCGGGATGGTCACAGCAGTGCCGCTGCTGCTGATCAGCTGAATCGCAATATGTTCCCTGTAATCCGACCAAGCCCCATTGTCCTCCACCAGCAGGGAGAATGTCAACACATTTCGGTCAGAAATATCCACCGAGCCGAGCGGTCCGGGCGACTCCACCGCCGTACGGCTGATAATAACATGACTCTTCACATCACCGTTTTCCACCGAATTGAGATGCCGGTCAAAGTGGGTCGCATGATAACTGCCGTCGGTGCTCATCCCCGGATGCACAATCGGAAATTCGCTGCCGTCCAGCTTGGCAATAACCGTCGGGCCTGTCTGCGGCTCACTCGGGACCTCCGGATACGCAGAATCGTTTTCGCCCGCAATCGAGAACACCCGGAGATGCAGATTTTTGTCGCTCACCGCCTGATCCACCTTGAAGCTGATTTCCCGCACGCCGGCGAGCTGCTCCTTGTACAGACCGGCAAGGCGGATCGCCACGCGGCTTTTTTCTCCCGGCACGACTTCAGCCAGCGCCGCATGGATATCCTCCTGAGGAATAAGAATCTTTCCCGCGTCGGTGTTCAGCTCAATTGTGATATGCTCTTTGTAATCCGCCCAGGCGCCGTTGTCCTCAGCCCATAGGGTGAAAGCAAGCACGTTTTCCCCGGAAAAATCCACGGCCGCCAGTCCGGCCGCCCCACGGGATACAACAACCTCAGACCTGACGTCGCCGTTCTCATTCGGATTCAGATAACGATCAAAATGGGTCGCATGGTAATCGCCGTCGGTGCTCAATCCCGGATGTACAATCGGCCATTCGCTGCCGTCCAGCTTGGCGAACATGGTACCGCCGACCTGTACGGGCCGGAACGCACCGCGCACATCCTCGATACGGATATGCAGATTTTTATCAGCGGAAAATTCCAGCAGTTCCAGATAAATGCCGCCAGTCTGCTCTCTCTTGCTCGAGGGAATACTGCTTATCGGGATTTCGATACGATTGACGCTGCCGGGCACAACCTCAGCCAGCGCGGCGTTCACCACATCCTGCGGAATCTGCTGTGGTTCCGTAAAATCCGGACACAGAAGATACAGCTTGATTTTGTTCTGGTAGATCTTCCACGCGTCATTGTCTTCTACCCACAGATCAAATGTCAGCGCATTGCAGGCGGACAGATCCACCGCCGGCAGACCAGCCTCGGTGCGCTGCACCGCCGCGCGGTAAAGCACATCGCCGGTTTCCGTACGGCTGGGATTGAGCACCCGGTCCAGATGGGTAGCATGATAATCCGCATCGTTCGCCACTCCCGGATGCACAATCGGGAATTCACTGCCATCCAGCTTCGCTATTTCCACCTGATATTCTCCACGCATATCATCGATCCGGATATGCAGGTTTTTATCGGTGGAAAACTCCAGCAGTTCTAACTTAAAGCCGCCGGCATTCTGCCGCTGCTCGGCCGAAACACTGTCGATCGGCAGTACAATCCGATTGACTTCACCCGGTACCACATTCGCCAACGCCGCATTCACGACGCCCTGCGGAATTTGCTGCGCGTTGTCCCCGTTCGGCGTCATCAGGTACATTGTGATCTGATTTTTGTATGCATTCCAGGCGCCGTTATCCTCCACCCACAGGTTGAAGGCCAGCACATTGCAGCCGGACAGGTCCACCGCCGGCAGACCGGCCGCCAGACGTTCCACATTCACCCGGTAGCGCACGTCACCGGTTTCGGCCCGGCTGGGGTTCAGCTCCCTATCCAGATGGGTGGCGTGATAGTCCCCATTGTTTTGCAGCCCCGGATGCACAATCGGCCACTCGCTGCCATCCAGCTTGGCAAACTCTTGATAGCGGACAACGCGCTTCTGATACTGCCCGCGGATATCCGCAATTTTGACATGCAGATTCAGCACCGAGGCCTTTTCGGTCACCGCCAAGCGGATGCCGCCGACCTTCGCCAGCCAGTCAGCTGCCACGCCGTCGAGCGGAACCGTAATGCGGACGGTTTTTCCCGGCACCGCATCGGCAAGAGCGGCGTTTACCGTTTCCTGCGCAAAGGTAAGAATCTCCCCCTCGCCGGAATCCGGGCACAGCAGGGACAGCGCCAGCTTATCCCGGTAGGCCTCCCAGGCGCCGTTATCCTCCACCCAGAAATCGAAGGTTAGCACATTGCATTCACGCAGATCCACTGGTGCCAGCGTCCCGGGCGACTGTACCGTCGTCCGCTTGACATCTGCACTGCTTTTCACATCACCGTTTTCGGTAAAATTGATCTGCCGGTCAAAATGGGTCGCGTGGTAATCACCATCGGTGCTCAGTCCCGGATGCACTACCGGCCATTCGCTGCCGTCCAGCTTAGCGATCTGAATCTGATATTCGCCCCACATGTCGTCAATCCGGATATGCAGGTTTTTATCGGCAGAAAACTCCAGCAGCTCCAACTTAAAGCCGCCGGCACTCTTCCGCTGCTCGGCCGAAACACTGTCGATCGGCAGCACAATCCGATTGACCTCCCCCGGCACCACCTTCTGCAGCGCCGCGTTCACCACGTCCTGCGGGATCCATTGTGTGTTATCTCCGTTTGGAGTCAGCAAGGACATCTTGATCTGATTTTTGTATGCATCCCAAGCCCCGTTATCCTCCACCCACAGGTTGAAGGCCAGCACATTGCAGCCGGACAGATCCACTGCCGGCAAGTTAGCCGCCAGGCGTTCCACATTCACCCCGCAGCGCACATCACCGGTTTCGGTCCGGCTGGGGTTCAGCTCCCGATCCAGATGGGTGGCGTGATAATCCCCATTGTTTTGCAGTCCGGGATGCACAATCGGCCACTCACTGCCGTCCAGCTTGGCAAAACTCACCAATTTTTCCCCCGTCTCAGGGTTCGCCTCTGCCAGAATCAGATTGCCCAGCAGCATGACCGAAAAACACACCACGGCAAGCAGAAACGAAGTGGCACGGACTCCATAACTTTTGCGCATAAGGTCATCCTCCATCTGTTATTATAGTGGTAAACTGCATATTGGCACCGCAGCGGATATGCTTCTCTTCATGTTAAAAACAGGAATGCCACATTTTGTCAACCTCGGTTGTGCATTATACGGCTCATCTCATCGGCCAAATTCGACACGGCAAATGGTTAACTCCTATAATTTTCATCTCTTTAAAAGCCTTTGCAAAACCGTGCACCTCTGTTTTGCCCTATGTCCAGAGAATGCGGTCAATATAATTGTGTAATTTGATTATATCTTCTTCTTTTTTGTCTGTACATAGCCAAATGTCTGCTAAATATGTTATAATGTCAACTGTTCCCGACCAAAGCAATGATTTTCAGTGCCGGATCGGCGGGCAGGCGCAAATAAAAAGAAAGCTGGAATAAAAAACGTCTTTCTCCCGGAGGAACTCAACGGAACTATATATGGGGGAATCCTGATGGCAGGCACTTTTTGCGTCTTTGGCGTCATGCGCAATGTACTGCCAAATATACAAGGGCTTTTTGACAGCATCCGCGCCCCCCCGATCGGTGTATAGCCCGCCCCAGCAAGACAGCGGCAAAAACGCGTCCGCCGGAAAGGCGCTTTTTTACAACTCTGAACCCCAGGAAAGCCGCCCTGCCCGGTCGGAAGCAGGGCGGCGATAACACCCCCGCAAATTTGGTCTATTCAGGCTTTACAGACGCCTTTTTCGTTTTGCACAGGATATAAATTCCCATTCCAAAAAACATGGCCGCCGCTGCGACAATCAGGGGAAGGACGCCGGAAGCGCCGGTAGTGGGAGAAGAGACGTCCGAAGAGGATCCCGGTTTTTCCGGCTCCACAGGGGGCTCGGAGCCATATTGTACCAGATACTGCGCCGAAGCCAGCCACTGCTCCTTACCAAAATCTCGGCCAAGAACCAGAACCTTATCCTCGTACACCTTAACATAGTACCCCTGTGCGCCCTCAATGCAGGCCTGTGCGTCGCTCCACAGGTAGGCCACAGAGGCTGTATTAAAAATCGTCGGCAGCTTATCGTCCCGCTCCTTCATATTGGCTGCGGACTCCATTTGCCAATGGCTGTGGCCGCTAAACAGGATCACCTCAGGATAGTCCTTAAGGATCGCGGCAAATTTCTCTGCCTGCGCAATGCCGTGCCATCCTTGATACTCGCAGGTGCCCGCCACGGTATTAACTAGGCCCTGATGCAGGAATACATAAATCGGGCGATTTTTCTCCCGCTTTTCCGCCAGCTTTTCCCTGAACCAGTTCAGTTGATTGTCCGACAGATAGGCATGCAGCTTGTTTCCCTCCTTTTCACTGCCCAGGAAAATAAAATGGGCACCGCCTATCCACTCGTCAAAATAGACCGTATCAGAATCCGGATTCGTATATTTCAGGAAGGTTTCCAGCTTCAGCTTGTCATTGCCCGGCCCAAAAAAGTCATGATTGCC
>CAJKBW010000053.1 GCA_905198295.1 uncultured Oscillospiraceae bacterium
GTCGACCTCTAGCGTGACAGGCTAGCGTTCTAACCAGCTGAACTACCGGGCCACAATTGCTCACCGCCGTTTGGCGACGGTGTATATTATACTGTTTCGGCGGGGTGTTGTCAACAGCAAACTGCAATATTTTGAAATTTGTTGCAGAAAGTCCGAAAAAAGCGTGGAAAAGCCCGCCTTCGTGATTGAAAAACGCCGGAGAAGATGCTATACTGGACAGGTTGCCGGGCCTGTGACACGGGAGAAGAAAAACACACGACGCACACAGTTTTTTTATAGACTGTTTACAAATGGACGACCGGGTTCCGTTAAAATAAAGGAAACGCGGTTCGGACAGGTCACGGGCGCGGCTTGGCGCGGCCTCATTGCGGGGGCATGGGGCGCCAATCCGGCCGGGGAGACGGCCGAAGGCTATCAACAAACAGGAGGGAACTACATGATCGAGGTGCAAAACCTGACCAAGCGGTACGGCAACCACTGCGCGGTCCAGGACATCAGCTTCCGGGTGGAAGAAGGGGAGATCCTGGGCTTTCTGGGGCCGAACGGCGCGGGCAAATCGACGACGATGAATATCCTCACCGGATATCTGTCGGCGAGTGAGGGGAAAGTGGCGATCAACGGCTTTGATATTCTGGAGCAGGCCAACGAGGCCAAAGCGAGCATCGGCTATCTGCCGGAGCAGCCGCCGCTGTATCTGGACATGACGGTCCGGGACTATCTGGACTTCATGTATGAGCTGAAAAAATGCAAGCTGCCCCGCCGTGAACATATTGCGGAAATCTGCCGGATTGTGAAAATTGAAGACGTATACGGGCGGGTGATCAAGAACCTGTCCAAGGGCTATCGGCAGCGCGTGGGTATCGCGCAGGCGCTCATCGGCAATCCGCCTGTGCTCATTCTCGACGAGCCCACCGTTGGCCTGGACCCGAACCAGATCATCGAAATCCGTTCGCTGATCAAAAGCTTGGGCAAGCATCACACGGTTATCCTGTCCTCCCACATCCTGCCGGAGGTGGAGGCGGTGTGTGACCGCATCGTCATCATCAACCGCGGCACCATTGTGGCGGACGATACGGCGGCGCAGCTGTCCCACAAGTATTCACAGGATCACCGGATGCTCGCACGTATCGCCGGCCCGGAGAAGGAGATTCAGCAGCTGCTGGAAAAGCTGCCGGGCGCAGATGCGGTGCACTCGCTGGGCGAAAAGGAGTCCGGGGTATTTGAGTTTGAAATCATCCCGGCGGAGGGCGCGGATATCCGCCGTGACTTGTTTGACCGCCTCTCCTCGCGCAGCTGGCCGCTGCTCGGGCTGAAATCGATGGAGATGTCGCTTGAGGAGATCTTCACCACCCTCACGCAGGAACGCCTGCCGATGGCCGGGGGTAAGAAAAAGGGAGGCAAGAAGAAATGACCGCCATATTCAAACGCGAATTCAAGTCGTTTTTCACCTCGCCGGTCGGCTACGTGGTGCTGGCGCTGGTGATGGGGCTGTCCGGGTTCTTTTTCTCGCTGTATAATGTTAGGGGCGGGTATGTCACCCTCAGCGGTGTGTTTCAAAACCTGTTTTCCTTCCTGCTTCTTCTCGTGCTGCCGGTGCTGACCATGCGGCTGCTCAGTGAAGACAAACGGCAGAAGACCGATCAGGCGCTGCTGACCGCTCCGGTCAGCCTGACCGGCATCGCTTTGGGGAAATTCCTTGCTGCACTGCTGGTGTTCGCGATCAGCATTTCGATCACGCTGGTGTTTGCGATCATCATTGCCTTTCAGGTCACCCCCGACTGGATGGTGATCATCGGCAACTATATCGGCCTGCTGCTGCTGGGCGGCACCATCATTTCCATCGGCCTGCTGATCTCCAGCCTGACCGAGAGCCAGTTTATTGCCGCGCTCGGTACCTTTACGGCGTCGTTCCTGTTTTTGATGATCGACAGTCTGGGCTCGATGTTTTCGGGGAATGCAGTTGTCGCTGCCGTCGTCAACTTTCTGTCCCTCAACCAGCGGTACAACGATTTCACGCTGGGGGTCATCCATTACGACAACGTGATCTTTTTCCTGAGTATACAGGCGCTGTTTGTGTTCCTGACCGTCCGGGTTCTGGATCGCAAGAGATGGAGCTGAGAGGAGGAACATACAGATGAAGAAAAATTTTTCGGAGGAAAACGCCGAACAGAAGGAGCTGATTCCGGCAGCGGAGGAAGCCGCGGAAGTGGTTCACACGGAAGAGAACTCTGCGGAAGCTGCCGAAGAGACAGTTGCCGATACCGTGCAGGATACAGAGGAGTCGGCGGTGGATCAGTCGAAAAAGGCCGCAGAGGAAAAGCCGGAAAAGGTACATAAGGATCACCGCAAGCTGCGGTACGGCACCATTGCAACGGCGATGTCGGTGGTGGTGATCGCGGCGGTGGTACTGTTCAACGTCGTGGTCGGTGTGCTCGACGACCGGTTCCCGCTGACCCTTGATCTGACCAAGGACAGCCTGTTCACCCTGTCCGAACAGAGCCAGGAGATTGCCAAGAACGTCAAAACCGACGTGGAAATTGTGATGTTTATGCCCGAAGAAATGTTTTCCATGGCAACCGGTTCTGAGCAGCTCGATACCGTGCTGCGGCAGTTCACGCAGGGCGTGCGCAGCTACGAAAGCCTGTCGGGCGGACGAGTGAAGACCAGCTTTGTCGACCTGTCCAGCAACCCGCTGCTGGCGGAGGATTACGACAAATACAATATCACCTCCGGCAGCATCCTGTTCCGCTCGGTGCCGGAGGAAGGCTCTGGGGTGGGGGAAAAATACCGTGTTGCGACGTTTTATGATCTGTACACGGAGGATACCTCCAACTACTATTATACCGGCGAAGTTTCCTATAGCTCGAACGTCGAACAGGTGTTGGCCAAAAACATTAACGCGGTCAGCAATCTGAATAACCTCAAGGCGATCATGCTGACCGGCCACGGGGAATCAGAAACCACGGTGAGCGCATTGACATCGCTGCTGGAGGAAAATGGCTATGAGTTGGAAACGGTGAATCCCAGCACCGCGGAGGAATTCAGCGAGGATGCGGTGACCATGTTCATTCCCGCGCCCACAAAGGATTACACCGAGGCGGAGCTGGAAAAAATCCGTGTGTGGATGGATAACGAGCAGGACGGGGTTAAGCGGCTGGGCCGCAACCTGATGTTGCTGGTCGGCCAGACTGCCAAATGCCCGGAACTGTACGATTTTGTCAACACCTATTATGGTATCGAGATCACGAACAATGTGGTAGTGGAAACCTCTGTCGGCCGTTATGTGACCAGTCCGTATTCTCCTCTGGCGGATATCGCTTCCAGCGATTTTACCGAAAACCTGACTTCTGGTATTGCCTTTGCGCCGTTCACTCGGCAGCTGATCCTGCACGAGACCGACAGCAGTGAGGATTCGGCGCTGACCAACCATCTGCTGATGTCCTTCCCGGAATCCGCGCAGCTATTGGAGCTGTCTAAAATAGAGGATACGGAATCCGACGAGCGGACACCGTTTAAAGCGGACAGTTATCCGATTGTCGGTATGGCGTATGCCAATCAGTACGCTTATGATAACACCGGAGATTATCCGGAAAGGGTGGAAACCAACGTATTGGTGTGCGGCAGCGAAATGCTGCTGATGATGAATCTGCCTACTGTAGACAATGAGGTGCTGCTGCTGCAGAGCATCAACGGCATCTCCGGCAATGAAGATGCGGTGACGATTTCCGCATTGTCGCTGGATCAGGATACGCTGGTGTTTACGGATCTCAGCAAGTCGGTTCTGTTTGGTCTCTTTGTTATCGCGGTGCCGGTGATTCTGCTGGTGATCTGCCTTGTCGTATTCCTGAAGAGGAGGCACTTATGAGTAAACAAGTCCGTACGATCATTATCGCGATTGTCGCGGTTGTGGCGCTGTCGGGCGTGTTGGCCGTACTATTGCTGCTGCCGCAGATGACCGGCGGTCAGACGGATACTTCTTCCGCCGCATCTACGGCCAGCAATAGCTCGATTACCCTGCATAACAAGCTGCTCGGCGAAGATGGCAAGGCGGTGGATACGCCGGTCAAAAATGCGGAAATCCTTCTGGATAAGGAAGCGGAGAAAGAGGCGGATGATACCTCGAGCGCCGCGGAATCAAGCGGGGAGGAAAGCCAGAGCGGGGAGGATGCCCCGGCCGAACGGATTGCCGAGGAACTCACGTTTATCCTTGCGGAAGGCGGCGATCTGGTAGTGGAGAAATACAAGGATCTGCCGGTCAACACCTCCAAGGCCAGTGCGCTGAAATCCAATCTGGCGACCATTACGGCAACCAAAAAGATCGAAATCGCTCAGCAGAACGCCGCAGATTTCGGTTTCGACCGTCCGCAGGCCAAAGTTTCGGTCACCTATCACGACGACTCCACGTATGCCTTTGAAATTGGAGATAAAGCGCCGCTGGATGCGGGCTACTATTTCCGGGAGCAGGGCTCGTCGGATATCTATCTGGTTTCCCTGTCCTTCGGGGAAGGCATCCTGCAGAACGGAAAGGATTATGTCGGCCTGAGCATGTATACCAAGCCCTCCTTGAAGGAAGATGCCGACAGCGACACCGTCTGCGTGCAGGAGATGGCGCTGTCCGGCCGGGTGCGGCAGAATCATCCGTTCAGAATGCGTCAGCAGACGAATGAGGATCCGGACTACGTGATGAGCTCCTATGTGATGCTTGAACCGTTCTTCATGCGCCAGATCGACGATAACCAGATCACCACCCTCACCACCAATATGACAGCGCTGACTGCCCAATCCATCGTGTCGGTGTACCCGACCGACGAAGAAAAGAACAAATACGGGTTCGACGATCCGTATTCGGTGGCGGATCTGCGGATAGCTGTTCGGCAGGCAGAAGCAACGGCGGATTCTTCCGACAGTGAGGAAACCGCACCGACGGTGTATTACAATATCCGTCACCATGTGGTCACTCTGGGAGACAAGGATAAAGATGGCAATTACTATGCTATGATCACATCGGATGACGAAGAGATGCCGATCATTTATCTCGTGTCCCCATCGGCGGTGCCGTGGGCGGAAACGCAGTACGGCGATGTTCTCGGCACGCTGCTGTTCCTGCGCAATATTACCAACGTCAAGGATATCGTGGTCAGCTGGGGCGATACGAGCTACACCTTCAATCTGGAGCATTTCCCCAATGCGGAGGAGAGCGCCGACAAGCTGAAGGTGACGGTGGATGGTAAAGCCTATGATACCGAAAACTTCCGTAAGCTGTATCAGATTATGATGTCGGTCAAGCGCAACGGCGAGGTGGAGGAAGAGCCGTCCGGCATACCGGATATGACCATTGAAATCCATCCAAATGACGGCAGTGGGGAAATCATAGCGAAATTCTATAAGTATAACGCGAGCAATTATATCTGCGAGCTGAACGACGGCGACCGCTATTTGGTCACGGCTGCATCGGTGAGTAACACCATGAAGCAGGTGGAGAACTATCTCGCCGGCAAAACGATCGTGGCCAACTGAATCGAATAAAAAACGGGACGGCGATATACGCCGTCCCGTTTTGCTGTTGTCGCTTATGTGAAAGATCCCCGGGAAAGGCTAAGACGGTTTTCCCGGAAAGAAAAGGCTCTGAAGAGAACGTATATGAACGAAAAAACTACTGGCGATGCCCTTGACCCGTTTACAGATGACGGAGCAGGGGCTTCAATATCCCTTGAGGTATTGGGTACCTGCCGGGCACTTTCAGGGCACATCCGTTGTCTGGCCGCCTTGATTTGAGCGGGTTTCCGTTTTTTGGGTAAGGAAAGCGGCGTCCCGTGCGGGACGCCGCTTTTCTGCGCCTGAAGGAGACAAAAGATTACTCCGGCCAGGTCAGCGTGAAGGTGCTGCCGTTCCCCGGCTCGCTTTCCACCGTCACGGCGGCTCCAAGATAGGCCGCGCCGTGTTTGACGATCGACAGGCCTAAGCCGGTGCCGCCGATTTCTTTGGAATGGCTTTTATCCACCCGATAAAAGCGCTCGAATATGCGCTGCTGGTGAGCGGGCGGAATCCCGATTCCGGTATCGCTGACCGCTAGCACCACCCTGTCGTCCTGCCGCCCGGTGTGCACCGTCACACGACCGCCGGGACGGTTGTATTTAATGGCGTTGTCGCAGAGATTGAACAGCACCTCTTCGAGGATCGGCCGCACGGTGGACAGTGCCGCCGGTTCGCCTTCGAGTGTGAGGGTTACTCCTGCCTTGTCGGCAGCGTGATGCAGCCGGTCAAACATCGTGCGCACAAGCTCCTGCAGCTCCACCGTTTCGCGGACGTAAGGAAGCTGCCCTTCGTCAAGCTGGGAAATTTTAATCACATCGCTGACCAGCGTAATCAGTCTCTGCGCTTCGTCAAAAATACGCCCCGCGAATTTTTCCACATCCGCGCCCTGCACCATGCCGTCCCGCAGGATTTCCGCGAAGCCGGAGATGGAGGTCAGCGGTGTTTTCAATTCATGGGAGACGTTGGCCGTGAACTCCCGCCGCAGAGTTTCCCGCTGCAGCTTTTCGGTGATATCCACGAGCAGCAGCACCGCGCCCGAGGGTTTGCCGTCGTGCCAGACCGGGTTGGCGGTCACTTGACAGGACATTTCCCCGAAGGTCAGCACGGCCGCTTCGTGACGGCCGTCGAGCGCGGTTTCCACCGCGCGGCGGAATGGTTCGCTGCGATTGAGTGTCAGGACGTTTTCGGAGGGCTGCACATCCTTTACCTCCAGCAGCCGCAGCGCGCTCGGGTTGACCGACAGCAGCGCACCGTGCTCGTCGATGACCAGCAGCCCTTCCTCCATATCGGCGGTGATCTGGGCAAAAGCGGCCTGCTGCCGTTTGGCCTCGGCCAGCTGCACGGCGATGGTTTTCTGCTGTTTGTGGATCTTGGTCAGCAGCGGAGCAATCTCCTCGTAACTTTCCCCTTCTTCGGGATGCTCAAGATCCAGCTGATTGATCGGCTCCACGATCTTTTTGGATGCCCGGAAGGCGAAGAAGCCGGACAGCGCCAGCAGCAGAAGGATGATAAAGGCCAGCGGCTGCAGCAGTCCGACAAGCAGGATCGGCACGTTGTATTGGGTGCTGGATACCCGCAGCACCGAGCCGTCATTCAGCCGGAGGGCGTAATAAACGGTCTGCTCCGCGAGGGTGTCCGATTGTCTCACCGCCTCGCCGGAGCCGGTTTTGAGCGCTTCCTGGATCTCTTCGCGGTCGGCGTGATTGGTCATCGTACTCTCGTCCGCACGGTTGTCATACAGAACTGTGCCGTCAGCAGCCACCATCGTGATGCGCTCCGGCCGGCCGGACAGCTTTTCGAGCGCCGCAGCGCCGTCGCCTTCCACCGCGACAGCAAGATAGGCTGCCTTGTCGTGCAGCTCTTCCTTGAGCTGCCGGCTGAAATAGGAATACAGAACCCCCATCACGCAGGCGAGGCCACAGACCAGCACCAGTGCGCTCACCAGCAGGATGGTGCGGAAAATTCGTTTGGTCATAAACTCCAGTCCTTCCTCAGACGGGCCGATTCCGCCCGCGGCCGTCGAACCGGCCGCAAACACGGTTTACGCCTCGCTGATCTTATAGCCGATGCCGCGCACCGTCTCGATGCAGTCGGCGCCCGGGCCAAGCTTCTGGCGGAGCGAGCGCACATGTACGTCCACCGTCCGGCTTTCGCCGTCGAAGGCATAGCCCCAGATGGTGTCAAGCAGCTGCTCGCGGGTGAAGACGGTGCCGCGCTCAGACAGCAGCAGGCACAGCAGATCAAATTCCTTGCGGGTCAGCGCGATATCGCGGCCATCCACCTGGATGATGTGCCGCCGCGGGCAAACGTACAGCGGGCCAACACGGTATTCGGGCATGCCGCTGTCTTCCGGCGCACTGCGGCGCAGCAGTGCCCGGATGCGGGAGAGCAGCTCCATCATCCGGAACGGCTTCGGGATATAATCGTCCGCGCCGCTGTCCAGGCCGCGCACTGTGTCGTATTCGCTGCCCTTGGCGGTGAGCATGATAACCGGCACCCGTTTGGTTTCGGGCGCGGCACGCAGCTTCTGCAGGATGGTGATTCCATCTTCCTCGGGCAGCATGATGTCAAGCAGGATAAGGGAGGGCTGCGCTTTGCGCATAGCTTCCCAGAATTCGCGCGGATGGCTGAAGCCTTCGGCATCGAGTCCCTGACTGTTGAGGGTATAGGTTACCAGTTCCCGGATGCTGTCATCATCTTCGAGCAGATAAATCATACGCGCTTTTCCCCCATTTCTTTTGTGCTGTTTCTATCTTATCACATTCCGGCATGCTCTTCACTACTTTTGTGCTGTCCGGTGATAGAATATTGCACCCATTCGGCCACATTGACCGCATGATCACCGATGCGCTCGAGGTATTTGGCCGCCATCAGCAGGTCGAGCGCGGCTTTGGCGTCCACACTGCCGTCGCGGATGAGGGTCATCAGCGCCTCCTTGATGCGGTCGAACAGCTGATCCACCGCGTCATCGGCGGCCACCACCTGATCGGCCAGCAGTAAATCGCTTTTCACAAAAGCGTCCACGCTGTCGGTGACCATCGACACCACCGCGCGCGCCATGTCACCGATGGGCAGGCTGTCCTGCGCGGTGCAGGGAACGATGTAGGGGACGAGTTCGGCAATATCGGCCGCCTGGTCACCGATGCGTTCCATGTCGGAAATCATTTTGAGTGCGGCGGAGACGGCACGAAGGTCACGGGCGACCGGCTGCTGCTGAAGCAGCAGCCGCATGCAGCGGCTTTCGATTTCGCGCTCGAGCTGATCGATTTCCACCTCCAGCGGCGGAACCTTTTGGGCGAGCGCCGACTCGCCGGTTTCGATCGCCTTGGCGGAAAGCGAGATTGCCTCCTCGCAAAGGCTGCCCATCTTGATAAGCTGTACGTGCAGCTGTTCGAGCTGTTCGTCGAATTTATTACGCATGTACATGGTTCCTTTCTGAATGGAATTTTAGTGCATGGCCGGCGCGGCCGCGCGATTTTGGTCAAGCTGTCGGGTGCCTTTACGCCCGATAAGCGCGGAGCCCTTGGACAGTGCCGGACCTCGGTGTTATCCAAAGCGGCCGGTGATGTATTCCTCGGTGCGCTTGTCGGCGGGCATCGAGAACAGTTTTTCGGTGTCGTCCGCCTCGACAATTTCGCCGTGCAGGAAAAAAGCGCAGCGGTCGGAAACGCGGGTCGCCTGCTGCATATTGTGGGTGACGATGACGATGGTATAGGTTTTTTTCAGCTCCGCGATCAGGTCCTCGATTTTGGAGGTGGAAATCGGATCGAGGGCGGAAGTCGCCTCGTCCATCAGCAGGACGTCCGGCTGCACCGCGAGTGCGCGGGCGATGCAGATGCGCTGCTGCTGGCCGCCGGAGAGGGAAAGAGCGGATTTTTTGAGCCGGTCCTTGACCTCTTCCCAGATGGCGGCGCCGGTGAGCGCCTCCTCGACGATTTCATCGAGCTTGACCCGGCTGCGGATGCCGTGGGTGCGCGGACCGTAGGCGATGTTGTCGTAGATGGACATCGGGAACGGGTTGGGTTTTTGAAATACCATGCCGACATGACGGCGCAGCCAGGTCACATCGAGGTCGGGCGCGTAAATATCCTTTCCGCGATAGAGCACGCTCCCGGTGATTTTGACTCCCGGGACCAGATCGTTCATGCGGTTGAGGGTTTTCAAAAAGGTAGATTTGCCGCAGCCGGATGGGCCGATGAGGGCGGTTACCTGATTTTGCGGGATTTCCAGATCCACCCCGTGCAGTGCCTGAGTAGCTCCGTACCAGAGATCCAGGCCTTTCGCGGAGATGATGGCATTTTCCATGAGTTTTCTCCATTCCTTTCTCGCAGTAACTGGGCAGACAGACGCGTGGTCCGCCGAAATCAGCGCCGGCGCAGTTTTTTGCCCGCCAGCACCGCCAGCGCATTGATCAGCAGCACCAGAACCATCAGAATGACAGCGATGGCAAAAGCGACATCGGTTTCACCGCGCTCGCCCGCGTAAACGTACAGCGCAACGGTCAGGGTGGCGGAGGAGGCCTGCAGAGAGGTAAAGAAGTCGTTGACCACCATGCCGAAGCCGGCGGTGAACAGCAGTGCGGCGGATTCGCCCACGATGCGGCCAACCGCGAGGATGCAGCCGGTCACGATGCCGTCGACCGCACCGGGCAGCACCACGGTGCGCACCATCCGCCATTTGCCGGCGCCAAGCGCGAGCGCGCCTTCGCGATAGCTCTGCGGCACCGTCTTCAGGCTTTCCTGGGTGGTGCGCATGATGGTCGGCAGCGTGAGGATGACCATCGTCAGGCTGCCGGCGAGAATACCGGCCTTCAGCGAAAGCAGCTGTACAAAGAACAGCATGCCCACCAGGCCGAAAATAATCGAGGGAATACCGGTGAGGGTTTCGGTGGCGAATTCGATGATCGCAACCACCCGGCGGTTTTTCGCGTATTCGGTCAGATAAATGGCGGCGCCCACCCCGATGGGCAGCACGATCACCATCGTCAGCAGGATCAGATACAGCGTGTTGAGGAAGTTCGGCAGGATGCCGATGGAGTCGTTGCGATAGCTCGGCGCGGTGGTCAGCAGGTCGAGCGAGAGATGCGGCACGCCGCGGTAGACGATATAGCCGATCAGGAACAGCAGCAGCGCGCAGGTGATGCCGGCGCAGATCCAGGTGATCGCGCGCATCCCGCGGTCGTACAGCCGCCGGCGCAGGGACAGCGATTTAGCCATGAAAAAGCGGCCTCCTTTCAGTGTTCCTTCTTTTTCTTGATGATCAGGCTGAGCAGGACGTTGATCAGCATAATGAACAAAAACAGTACCAACGCGATGGAATACAGTGCCTGCCGCTGTAAGGAGCCGACCGCCGCGTAGGACATCTCGGAGGCGATGGCGGTGGTCAGAAAGCGTACCGAAGTGAACAGGCCGGGCATGTTGGCGACGTTGCCGGCGACCATGATGATCGCCATCGCCTCGCCGATTGCGCGGCCGACGCCGAGTACCACCGAAGTGGCCACGCCGCTGCGCGCCGCGTGCAGGGAAACGCGGAACACCGTTTCGGTGTGGGTGGCGCCGAGCGCGAGGGAGGCTTCCTCGTATTCGGCCGGCACCGCCCGCAGCGCGGTTTCCGATACGTTGATAATCGAGGGCAGGATCATGATCGCCAGAACCACAATGGCGGCCAGCAGACAGGCACCGGAGGCAAGGCCGAACGCCTTCTGGATGGCGGGAACCAGAACGATCATGCCCACCAGACCGTACACCACCGAGGGGATGCCGGCGAGCAGGCTGACCGCCGAACGGATGACCGCGGCAACCTTCGGCGGTGCCATTTTGGCCAGGAATACCGCGGTCATCAAGCCGACCGGCACGCCGATGACCACCGCGCCGGCAGTGCCGTAGATTGAGGTGAGGATGAACGGCAGGATGCCATAGGCCGGGTCGGCCTTATAGGTCGGCGCCCACCGGGTACCGAACAGGAATTCCTTAAGCCCGACCTCGCGGATGGCGGGCAGGCCCGCGATGATAAGATAAATGCTGATGAACAGCACAAAAGCCACCGCCAAAATGCCGCACAGCAGGAACAGTATCTGCATGCCGCGCTCAAACGCCGCGCGCAGACCTTTGGATTTGACAGACATGGGCAAAACCATTCCTTTCTGACACAGAGGGGCCGGGCAACCGCCCATCCCTTTCCGCTTCTGAACGCACGAGAAGTCCCCGTTCCCTGTGAAGGGCGCGGAGACCGCTCGCGGCCGATGCCGGGTAGAGGGGGATTATTTCGCAACCGGTACTGCACCGGCTTCACGAATCAGGTCATTGGCGTCTGCCGAGATGGCATAGTCGAAGAACTTCTGCGCCGTTTCCGAAAGCTTGGTGTCCGATTTGGTCACCAGCACGAACGGACGCTGGATGGTGTAAGAACCGTCGAGCACGGTTTCTTCAGAGCAGACAACCCCGCCGACCTTCAGGGCCTTGATACCGTCCTGGTCTTCGACCGAGGAGAGGGAGGCATAACCGATGGCAGATGCGTTGTTCTTGACGGCTTCAATCACCGCACCGGTGGAGGTCAGCTCCTGAGTGAGTTTGCATTTGCCGTCGGTGCCGGTGATGGATTCAAAACCGTCGCGGGTGCCGGAGCCTGCTTCGCGGCCGATCGGTGCCACCGCGCCGGCGGTTCCGCCGACTTCGCTCCAGTCGGCAATCTCGCCGGTGAAAAGCCCCGCGATCTGCTCGACTGTCAGATCAGCAACCGGGGAATTGGCGTTGACGATGATGGCAATGCCGTCGAGGGCGACCGTGGTGCCGACCAGGCCGTCGGCGGTTTCGGTATCCTTGAGAGCGCGGGAGGAAAGGCCGATGTCGGCGGTGCCATTTTTCACCGCTTCAATGCCGGTGCCGGAGCCGGTACCGTCGTAGGTAACGTTGGTGCCGCTGTTGTCCGCCATGAACTGCTCGGACAGGGCACCGATCACCTTTTCCATCGAGGTGGAGCCGTTAAGGGACACATTCTTTTCGCCGCCGCCGCAGGCGGTGAAGCTCAGCAGCATCGCGCCGGCAAGCATGGTGGTAAGGATCTTTTTCATGTGAGATTCTCTCCTTTTTGTCTTCTTGTCTTCTGTACAGGTCCAAGTATACGGCAGCTGTGTAAAAACAAAAATCGCAGAAAAGTTAAATGTGGGTAAAATACGGGCCGATGCCGGGAATATGGGATCAGAACGACTTTTTCACGGTTGGATCCGCGGTTTCACCAAGCAGCCACTCGATTGAAACACCGAGAATCTTGGAAAATGCTACTAGTTCTTGATCCGTCACGTATCTTTGTCCGTTTTCGATACGGGAAAGTCCGCTTTTGGTGAGAATGATGTTGTACCGTGTATGCATCTTGGCAATCAGGTCATTTTGGGTCAGCTTAGGGTTGTGCAAATGGCGCGCTGCGCGTATCCGGTGACCGGATTGATTGGCCATGAGTTTATCCCTCTTTAGCCTTATATACTTTGATTTTAGCGGACATCCATCAGTCGATGAGTATTTTGTACTTTAAATGAGTACAGAAAATTTCTATCTTACGGGTCTCTGCTGTTTGTGGAAGGCAAATAAAAATCCAGGGGCGGACAGCTTTGGCTGTCCGCCCCTGGATTCAAAACATTCCTTAGTCGTTTGTCAGCCACCCGCGGCAGCGTTCGACCGCGCGGTGCCACTGGGCCAGCTGCGCCTGCCGCGTTTTCGCTTCCATCCGGGGAGAAAACGCACGGTCGAGCGTCCACTGCTCCCGGATCTGCGCGGTATCGCTCCATATGCCGCAGGTCAGCCCCGCCAGATACGCCGCCCCGAGCGCGGTGGTTTCCCGCACCTGCGGGCGCAGTACCTCGCAGCCGAGGATGTCCGCCTGAAACTGCATCAGGAAATTGTTTGCGCTCGCGCCGCCGTCCACCCGCAGCGCGCGGATCGGCAGACCGGTATCGGCGTGCATCGCCGCCACAAGATCACTTGACTGCAGTGCAATAGATTCCAGCGCCGCGCGGATGATGTGATTGCGGCCGGCGCCGCGGGTCAGCCCGCAGATGGTGCCGCGGGCGTACATGTCCCAGTATGGCGCACCCAGCCCCGTGAACGCAGGCACCACCGTCACGCCGCCGTTGTCCGGCACCTGCTCGGCAAAATATTCGCTTTCTGCGGCGCTGCCGATGAGTCCCAGCTCGTCCCGCAGCCACTGCACCACTGCGCCGCCAACAAAAACGCTGCCCTCCATCACGAAATCCGGCCGGTCGTCCTGCCCGGCGGCAAGGGTGGTCAGCAGTCCGTGGCGGCTGATGCGGCATTCCTTGCCGAGGTTCATCAGTAAAAAGCAGCCGGTGCCGTAGGTGTTTTTGACGTCGCCCGGTGCAAAGCCTGCCTGCCCGAACAGCGCGGCCTGCTGGTCGCCGGCCGCCGCCGCGAGGGGGATATCCCTGCCCTCGATACAGGTGGTGCCGTACAGATGCGCCGAAGGAAACACCTGCGGCAGAAGGCAGCGCGGGATGTCCAGCTCGTATAAAATATTGTCGTCCCAGTCCATTGTGCGCAGATTGAACAGCATGGTGCGCGATGCGTTGGTGTAGTCGGTCGCATGCACCCTGCCTTCGGTCATCCGCCAAAGCAGCCAGGTGTCCACCGTCCCGAACAGCAGCTCGCCGCGCTTTGCGCGTTCTCTTGCGCCCGGGATATTGTCGAGCAGCCACTTGATCTTGGTAGCGGAAAAGTAGGCGTCGATGCGCAGCCCGGTATTTTCACGTATATACTCTTCGCAACCGTCGGCGATCATCTGCTCGCACTGCGGCGCGGTGCGGCGGCACTGCCAAACGATCGCGTTGTGGATCGGCCGCCCGGTTTTCCGATCCCACAGAATGGTGGTTTCCCGCTGGTTGGTGATACCGATGCCAGCAATTTCGCCGGCTGAGACACCGCTTTCCCGCAGTACCCGGCCGAGCACTTCCATTTGGGAGCCGTAGATTTCCTCCGCGTCGTGCTCGACAAAGCCGGCGGCGGGATAAATTTGGGTGAATTCCTTTTGGGCAATGCCCCGGATGTTTTGCCTGTCGTCAAACAGAATCGCGCGGGAGCTGGTGGTTCCCTGGTCAAGGGCAAGAATATAGCCAGGCATACGCGTTGCTCCTTTCGGCTTGTGCCGCATCCGAAAACGTCAGTGGAAATCCAACGTTTCTGCCAACCACTCGATAGACAGCGGCATCCATTTGGCTACATGGTCATCCGCCCAGCTCTCACCGGTTTCCCCGGTCGCGAGGGCGGCACCATGCGCGCCATGGCGGAACACATGCAGTTCAAACGGGCGGCCAGCTTTATCCAGAGCGTCAGCGAAACGCAGAGTATGCGCAACCGGCACCTGTTCATCGTCCCGGGTATGAAACAGAAACGCCGGCGGTGTGTTTTCGTCCACCGCCTCATCGAGTCGCGGTACCGGAAAAGCCGTCGATAAATTGCCGAGGATGCAAGGGTAGGCCAGTACCATCGCGTCCGGCCGATTTTTCAGCAGTGTGCCGGTTGAAGCCGCCAGATGCCCGCCGGCGGAGAAGCCGCATACGGCCACCTTGTGCGGGTCAAGATTCCATTCCTCCGCCATTGCACGGATACGGGCGACAGCGCCGTCTGCATCCGTGAGTGCCTCGTCAAAAGTGTGCTCTTTGCCCAGCGTGTATTTGAGCACAAACACCTGGTAGCCGGCCGCAAAATAGGAAAGCGCGATCGGTTCGTTTTCCCGGTCGGATACCATGTAGTAGCCGCCGCCCGGGAACACCAGCATTGCCGGACGCACCGCACGCTGCGGCATCTCCTGGGACACATGATGCAGGTAGGCGGTCAGGGTTACCCGGCCGTCTGCGGTGAGATTTTCCACGAAATGCTCCATTTCTTGTTATCCCCTTCCGTTATAGATAAAGATAAAGCCTCCGTCAGGAGGCTGTGCATATCTTCTTATACGTTGAACCGGAACAGTACCACATCGCCGTCCTGCATGACATATTCCTTGCCTTCGGAGCGGACCAGACCCTTTTCGCGGGCAGCGGCCATCGATCCGTTTGCGATCAGATCCTCATAGGAGATAACCTCGGCCCGGATGAAGCCACGCTCGAAATCGGTATGAATTTTGCCAGCGGCCTGCGGCGCCTTGGTACCGCGGGTGATGGTCCAGGCGCGCACCTCCGGCTGCCCGGCAGTCAGATAGGAGATCAGGCCAAGCAGGTGATAGCTCTTCTGGATCAGCCGGTCAAGGCCGGAACGCTCCAGCCCGAGTTCGGCGAGAAACAGCTTTTTTTCTTCGTCATCCATATCGGCGATGTCCGCTTCCATCTGGGCACAGATCGGCAGCACCTCGGCGTTTTCCTCTTCGGCGAGCCGGCAGACGGCCTGATAATGCGTGTTTTGCTGAAGATCGCCGGTGAAATCGCTTTCGCTCAGGTTGGCGGCATAGATAACCGGCTTCGCGGTCAGCAGCGCCACGGTCGAAAGCATCGCGGCTTCCTCCGGTGCGCACTCCACCGAACGTGCCGGCTTTCCGGCTTCGAGCACTTCGAGCACCCGTTTGAAAAAATCCAGCTCGGGCTGCAGGGATTTATCGCCCTTGAGCATTTTCGCAGTACGGTCAATACGGCGCTCGAGCATCTCCATATCCGAGAAAATCAGCTCAAGGTTGATCGTCTCAATGTCCCGCAGCGGGTCGACGCTGCCCTCGACATGGATGATGTCGTCGTCCTCGAAACAGCGTACCACGTGGACGATCGCGTCCACCTCACGGATGTTGGCCAAGAATTTGTTGCCGAGACCTTCGCCTTTGCTCGCGCCCTTCACCAGGCCAGCAATGTCGACGAATTCGATCACCGCCGGGGTCACCTTGACCGGATTGTACAGCTCCGCGAGCTTGTCGAGCCGCTCGTCCGGCACGCTCACGACCCCGACGTTCGGATCGATGGTGCAGAACGGATAATTGGCGCTCTGCGCTCCTGCGTTGGTGATGGCGTTGAACAGGGTGGACTTGCCGACGTTCGGCAGCCCGACGATTCCGAGTTTCACAGTTGATTCTTCCTTTCACAGAGGGGCGCTGCCCCTCCACCCCGCGGCCTTTGAAAAGGCCGGCGAAACGTTTGATCACGGGCAAAATGCCGTGGCATTTTGCCCGTGAAGTCTTGGTAAAGCGGTCAGTTGCTTTGCCGACCTTGTAATTGACCGATTGCGGGAGATGCCCGCTAAAGCCAGTCGGCAGATTAAGATTCCGAGGCGTTGCTCCGTTGCTATACAGGCAATATGCCTGCGGCATATTGCGCGTGACGCTCATCTCAAGTCAGTCGGCAGATTAAGATTCTGAAGCGGCTCATCGCTTTGTTTTTATGAGGGAAATACGCCGTTCAGGCGTATTTCGGGAGATGCCCGTTAAAGCCAGTTGGCAGGTTAAGATTCTGAGGCATCTCTTCCGCAACACTTCTTATATTTTTTTCCGCTGCCGCAGGGACAGGGATCGTTGCGGCCGACCTTCTGTGCCACCGTCTTGCGCACCGTGCGGGGCTTCGCGGAACCGTCGGTGCCGGCGGAGGTGCTGGTGGGCTTCGCCACCTGCTCGCGCTTGGGCTCTTCCTGGGTGCGCACCTGTACGGTGAGCATCAGGCGGGCGGTATCCTCACGGATGGCGGCGATCATGCCATCGAACATGTCAAAGCCTTCCATGCGGTAAAGCACGACCGGGTCCTTCTGACCGTAGGCGCGCAGATGGATGCCGCGGCGCAGTTCATCCATGTTGTCGATATGATCCATCCAGTAACGGTCCACCGTTTTCAGCAGCACCACCCGTTCGATTTCACGCATCATCGGGGAACCGTACTGCTTTTCCTTGGCGTCGTAAATTTCCATCGCGCGGTTGACCAGCGTTTCGGCCAGATCGGCGGCTTCCGCATCTTCCTGCTCCTGTGGAGTGAAGCGGAAATCATCCTCCTTGCTCAGCCAGCCGGCGTAATAGTCGCGCAGCCCGTCGAGATTCCAGTTTTCGTGCGCCTCGTCGCTGGCATAACGCTTTACGGTGGCTTCGATCGATTCCTTGATCATGCCGACGATGCTGTCGCGCATACTTTCGCCATCAAGCACCTTGTCGCGTTGGCTGTAAATGATCTCACGCTGCCGGTTCATCACGTCGTCGTACTGGAGCACATCGCGGCGGATGCCGAAGTTGCGTTCTTCAATACGGCGCTGGGCGCTCTCGATGGAGCTGGTGAGCATCTTGTTTTCGATCGGGGTATCCTCGTCGATGCCGAGGGTGTTCATCAGGTTGTTGATCCGCTCGCCGCCGAACAGCCGCATCAGGTCGTCCTCAAGCGAGAGATAGAACCGCGAGGCGCCGGGGTCGCCCTGCCGGCCGGCGCGGCCGCGCAGCTGGTTATCGATGCGGCGGGATTCGTGCCGTTCGGTGCCAAGGATGAACAGGCCGCCCGCTTCGCGCACAGCCTCTGCCTCCGGGCGGATTTCTTCTTTGTATTTGGCATTGAGCTCCTGGAAGGTCTGCCGCGCGGCGATGATTTCTTCGTTGTCGGTTTCACCGAAACCGGTGGATTCGACGATCAGCTCCTCCGCGATACCCATGCGGCGCATCTCGGCCTTCGCCAGATATTCCGGGTTGCCGCCGAGCATGATGTCGGTGCCGCGGCCGGCCATGTTGGTCGCAATGGTAACCGCGTCCGGCTTACCGGCCTGCGCAACGATTTCGGCTTCCTTTTCGTGGTGCTTGGCGTTGAGCACGTTATGCGGGATACCCTCGCGCTTCAGCATCTTGGACAGCAGCTCGGATTTTTCAATCGAGATGGTACCCACCAGCACCGGCTGATGCCGTTCGTGGCATTCCTTGATCTGCTCGATCACCGCGCGGAACTTGCCGTTTTCAGTTTTATAAACGCTGTCGGCCATATCCTGCCGGACCATCGGCCGGTTGGTGGGGATTTCCACCACATCGAGCTTGTAGATCTGTTCAAACTCGGTCGCCTCGGTCTTGGCCGTACCGGTCATGCCGGACAGCTTGCGGTACAGGCGGAAGAAGTTCTGGAAGGTGATGGTGGCGAGGGTTTTGCTCTCCCGCTCGACCTTCACGCCCTCCTTGGCCTCGATGGCCTGATGCAGACCTTCGTTGTAGCGGCGGCCGAACATCAGACGGCCGGTGAACTCGTCGACAATGATCACCTGATCGTCCTTGACCACGTAATCCACATCGCGGGTCATCACGCCGCGTGCCTTAATCGCCTGGTTAATATGATGCAGCAGCGTGACGTTATCGGCATCCATCAGGTTGACCACGTTGAAATACTGCTCTGCCTTTTTCACGCCGGAGCGGGTGAGGGTGGCGGTGCGGGCCTTTTCGTCCACGATGTAATCACCGTCGACGTTGTCCTGCTCCTCTTTAGTGTCCATTTCTTTGATTTTGTAAATTTTGAGGGTTTTGGCGAAGCGGTCCGCCTGCTCATACAGATCGGTGGACTTGTCACCCTGCCCGGAGATGATCAGCGGGGTACGGGCCTCGTCGATGAGGATGGAGTCCACTTCGTCGACGATCGCGAAATGGTGGCCGCGCTGCACCTTGTTCTGCTTGTAGATGACCATGTTGTCCCGCAGGTAGTCGAAGCCCAGCTCGTTGTTGGTGCCGTAGGTGATGTCGGCAGCATACGCCGCGCGGCGCTCCTTGTTGTCCTGACCGTGGATCACCAGCCCGACCGTCAGGCCGAGATAGCGGTACACCTTGCCCATCCATTCGCTGTCGCGGCGGGCGAGGTAGTCGTTGACCGTCACGATATGTACGCCGTCGCCGGTCAGGGCGTTGAGATAGGCAGGCAGGGTGGCCACGAGGGTCTTGCCTTCACCGGTTTTCATTTCGGCGATGCGTCCCTGATGCAGGATGATGCCGCCGATGATCTGTACAGGGAAGTGACGCATGCCGAGCACCCGGTCGCTCGCTTCGCGGCACACCGCAAAAGCGTCCGGCAGGATGGAGTCGGTGGTTTCACCGCTTTTGAGCCGGTCACGCAGTACGTCGGTCTGCGCCTTGAGCTCATCCTCGCTCATTTTGCGGTATTTGTCCTCGAGGGCCAGCACCTGGTCGCACAGCGGCTGAATGCGCTTGAGCTCCCGCTTGCTGTAATCCCCGAACAACGCTTTCATCAGTCCCATTGATCTGTCACCTCAAAAAATAGAATCACCCCGGCCGCGGCATACCGCGGCGAAGCCGTATTTGTTTATTAAAAGCGGAAAAGTACACGTACATCTTATCATAGCATATTTGTTCCGCGGATACAACCGTAAAATATGTCGACATTGCCTGAGTCGCTTGCCGATAAAAAGTAAACAGCGCCCCCGCCGGATGCTTTTGACATTCAGCGGGGGCATTGCAGACTGTAGAAAAAGTTGTTTGCGGAAAATATTGCACGAAATGTTTTCGCCCGCCTTTTTCAAAAGGCGGTGGGGTGCCGGGGCAAAGCCCTGGCTCGCGTCCCGCAGGACACGAAATCCCTGAAAAACAAAGCGCAGGAGGGGGGAGTAAAACGTCCCGGTGGGACGTTTTACGATGGGGAACCCTCGCCGGGGGTTCCCCGATGCGGCGCATAAAATTCACCGTGTGCATATTGCCATTTGCTTACCG
>CAJKBW010000054.1 GCA_905198295.1 uncultured Oscillospiraceae bacterium
GCAACCAGCACAATCATCGGGCCGGTGCCCACCGCATGATAATACGACAGCAGCAGGCCGAGCAGGCCGGAGAACAGGCCGAAAATCAGTGCGAGGACATGATAGCTGCGCATGCTGCGGGACACGTTGCGTGCCGCGGCCGCGGGCAGGATCAGCATCGCGTTGATGATCAGCAGCCCCACCCAGCGAATCGCCAGCATCACGATGACCGCGATAATCACCACAAACAGGTTGTCGAGGAACGCCACCGGGATCCCCTTGCTGCGGGCGAGCGACGGACTGAGGCTTACCGCATGCAGGCTGTTGAAGCACAGCAGCCACAGCAGCACGACCACCACCAGCGCGCCGGCGAGCACCACAAGTTCCCCGCGGGAAATGCTCAGGATATCCCCGATAAGCAGGTTCTGGTATTTGGAAAAGCTGCTGCCCCGGGAGAGGATAACCAACCCCAGCGCTACGCCGCAGGACGAGAACACCCCGATGACCGTGTCGGTCGAGGACAGCCGGGAATGGCGGATGCGGTTCATCAACAGGGCAAACACCACCGCAAAGGCGATCATTACGAGATTTGTATCGGTGAAACCGAGCAGGACGCCGATACCCATGCCGGTGAGCGCGGAATGCCCCAGCGCATCCGAAAAGAACGCCATGCCGTTGTTGACCACCAGCGTACCGAGCAGCGCAAACAGCGGCATGATCAGCAGTACCGCGACAAAAGCGTTGCGCATAAAATCATACTGCCACCAGCCGAACAGCGTGTCAAACATATGCCGTCCCCTCCTTTTCCGGAAAGGCCGACCGGAATGCCTTGCTGGCAAACACCGTCTCCGGATCGCCGGACGCCGCCACCCCGTGGCCCAGCAGCACCACCCGGTCCGCATGCCGCCGAACATAATCGAGATCATGCGACACCAGCAGAATCACCATATCATCGGTGGCTTTGAGCCGGTCCACCGTCTCATAAAACTGCGCCAGCCCCGCCTGATCGACGCCGGATACCGGTTCGTCCAGAATCAACAGGTCGGGTTTCGGCAGTGTGGCGACAGCGAGCAGCACCCGCTGCAGCTCGCCGCCGGACAGCCGTCCCACCGGCTTATCCAGCAGCATATCCGCTGAAAAGCGCTTCAGATGCGCGAGCAGTGCTTCGGCCTGCTTTTTCCGCCGCGGCAGAAATGCCGGATAGGCCGACGAATACGACAGCAGCATATCGTACACCGTCGCGGGTGAGCCGCTGTCGATGTTCAGCGACTGCGGCACGTACCCGATACGGGGCTTACGCACCCGCTCTCCTGCCGTATGCCCGCTGAATTCCACCGTCCCGGTGTGACGGATTTCCCCCAGAATCGCCTTGAGCAATGTGGACTTGCCCGCGCCGTTGCGCCCGATAATCGCGGTCAGTTCGCCGCAATGGGCGTGCAGGTTCACGTCGTCGAGAATTACCGTCTCCCCCACACGCACGCCGATATGCTGAATTTTCAGGCAGTGCAGCCCGCAGCTGGTCACCGTCATGCCGTCTCCCCCCTCAGCTTGCGCAGATTTTCCCGCATCGCATTCAGCCAAGCGTCCGGCTCCTCTTTCCCGACGACGCCCATATCCAGCTGCAGAATCCGACCGTCCGCCGCGCTGTCCGCAATATCTTCGTAGGCCAGGTCATACTGGCTGTCGTACAGCAGCCAAACCTGTCCGGCCGCTGCCGCGGCCTGCTGCGCAGCGGCCAAATCCGCGGCGGCCACCCCCGCGTCCTCCCCGATGGGCAGGGACGCGAGCGGCGTCAGACCCAGATCGTCGGCAAAATACCGCAGCGATTCGTGAAACAGGATGCAGCCGTCAAATGGCAGCGAAGCGGCAGTTTCCGCAAAAGCTGTCCGGATCTCTTCAATTTTCGCAAGGTACCTCGCCGCATTGTCCCGATACTGCGCGGCGTGTGCAGAGTCGGCCTCACACAGTCCGTCACGCAGGTTTTCCACCTGCCGGTAATACCGGCTGGGGCTTGTCCAGATATGCTCATTGACCAGCTCCTCGTGGACTTCACCGTCCTCATGCTCGTGCACATGCCCGCTCTCCAGCAGCGGAATACCCGTCGAAGCATCCACCACCGGCAGCTCCGGGAACTGGCTGCGCGCGCCATCCAGAAATGCCTCGGCTCCCGCACCGTTGATCACCAGCACATCCGCTTGCGAGAGAGTAATCATGTTATCCGGCGACAGCTGGAAATCATGCAGGCAGCCGGTCTGCGGACCGGTCAGGCTGACCAGCTCCACATCGTCAATCCCCTGCGTCAAGTTCAGTGCCGCCACATACACCGGATAAAACGACGCGACAATCCGCGTTTTCGCTTTTCCATGCTGCGCTGTACCGGTAAGCAGCGTAATCACCGCCGATAGCACCACGATGCCTGCCATCAGCAGCGCCACCTGTCCGTAAACCCGTTTTCCCATGCCGCCCCTCCATGCCTGTGTCGGTTATTGCAATCCATTCGCAATTAACAATACTCGAATTTTTCCCGCTTGTCAAGGGAAAAAGCGCGAATCCTGCGGCACGGCCGCCGAAAGACCTGGTTGACAAGCGAATTTCCCCCGGATACAATAGAAATAGAGAAAGGAGGCGGCCGCATGGAACAGCGGACCACCCGGCAGAAGCAGCTGATTATGGACATCCTGCTGCATGCACAACAGCCGCTGACCGCACAGGAGGTGCACGCGCGTGCCGTCCGTCAGCTGCCGAACCTGGCGAAATCGACGGTATACCGCAATCTGGAAGCGATGAAGGCGCGCGGCGAAATCACGCAAGGGATGCTGGATAACGGCGAGAGCTATTACGAAGCCGTTCACGACGGGGAGCACAAGCATTACCTGGTATGCAAGGACTGCCATATCCGGGTAGATCTCCCCGACTGCCCGCTCGCACATATGCAGCAGGAAATTGCGGCCGCCGCCGATTTCACCATCACCGACCACGTCATCCAGCTGTACGGCTACTGTCGCGAATGCGCTGCACGGCGCCGGATGCAGCCGGGGGATAAAAAAGGCCCCGATCACCACGGATCGGGGCGATAGGACCGGCTCACGCCTGCTTTTCAAAAAGACTTTTTTCCACGCCGCAGATCGGGCACAGAAAGCCTTCGGGCAGCTGGTCAAACGGCGTTCCAGGCGCAATGCCCTCTTCCGGCACACCGACCGCCGGGTCGTAAACATAACCGCATACCGAGCATACATATTTTTCCATTGACTGGATTCTCCTTTTCTGTCAGATGGCGTTAGGATGTGCCGGCGACAGAAAAATATACAGAAAAAGGATGGCTGATTATGGTACGAAAATTTCAGAGCCTTCCCGCCGAACAGCGGGAGCATATGCGCGGCGGAGACGGAACGGTTACCCTGACGCCCGGGCTGCAGGCCGGCGATTACGCCGCGAAGCTGCGCCTGTTTTCCCGTATCACGCTGCCTGCGGGTGCCTCCATCGGCACCCATGTGCATCAGGACGAAGAAGAATTTTTCTATATCCTCACCGGCACGGGGGAATTTGACGACAACGGCACGGCGGTTGCTGTCGGGCCGGGGGACTCCACCGTCACCCGCAGCGGCGAATGCCATTCCATCCGCAACACCGGCGACACCCCGCTCGAGCTGCTGGCGATCATCGCCACGCTGTAATTTGATCTGTTTATAGTCGGGGAAAATGGTGCAGCCACACCCGGTTGTCCCCACTAGCCGGACGGATTGCCGTTTTTCCCAAAGGGAAGAAGGAAAAGAAGTGGAATCTCTCGTTGCCTATTTAAAAAAGGCCATTACAGACAAAATGCCGCTGGAGAATATTGTGGATGTCTTTGAGCAGATGTGTCAGACGCCGATAGAAGAGGACATGATTCTGTTTGAGACCGGAACCTATTCTTTTGCGGGGGAACCTTTCTTTTATTTCTCGTTAGTCAGACAGTATCCTAATAACGAAGATGATGAGTTCTATCAAATCCACGTGGATGTCCTTTATGCACCAACCCGTGAAAACGCGGCTTTTGAATCTGCTGTGTGGGATAACCAGCTGGACGAAAATATTTTTGACTATATCCGAAAATCTCCGGTTTTTGCTTACGCTAAACAGAAGGAATATGTGCAGGTCGACATAAGCTTGTACGAGACGTGATGATCCCTTTTCGTCCGTTTCAGCAGACCATCCGGATGGTCTGCCGCCGTGGAAAGAGGGGAGGTTGCGGAACCGCGTCTTGACAAACCTTGTTGTACACGCTATAATAAGCAGGTTTCTGCCGCCGGGACTGTTATCCCAGCGGCTTTTCTGCGGGCTTTTTCAAAATCCAGCAAAGGAGTGCTTCCTGAATGAACCGTTACGATGTGGTGATCGTCGGCGCCGGTCCGGCCGGTATTTTTACCGCAATCGAGCTCAAGCGCCGTGCACCGCAGCTGAGCATACTGATGGTGGATGAAGGGCGCACCATCGATAAACGCGCCTGCCCAGCGCGCAAAACCGGACGCTGCGTCAACTGCCAGCCCTGCAACATCATGAGCGGCTGGTCGGGTGCGGGTGCTTTCTCCGACGGCAAGCTTTCCCTCTCGGAGGAGGTGGGCGGCAACATCACCGACTATATGTCTGCCGACGAGGCACAGGAGCTCATCCGCTACGCCGACTCCATTTATACCGCCTTTGGTGCGCCCGACAAAGTGCACGGGCTTAACGACAAAAAGGTGGAGGAAATCGACTACGCCTGCAGTCGGCATAACATCCATCTGATCCGCTGCCCGGTGCGGCACATGGGCACCGAATACAGCTTTGAGACACTGCGGAACATGTATCTCTGGCTGCGTGAGCAGGCGGGTTTCACCTTCCTCGAACGTACCCGCGCGCAGCACATCGTCACCGAAAACGGCCGGGTGACCGGTGTTGCGCTGCACACCGCCGGCGCAGAACCATTTACGGTGGAAGCCGGACGGGTGGTGGCCGCTCCCGGGCGCGGAGGCGCCGACTGGCTGACCCATATCGCACGGGAAAACGGCATCGACACCCGCAACAATGAGGTCGATATCGGTGTGCGGGTCGAGGTGCCAAACGCCGTGATGGACCATCTGACTAAACACCTGTATGAGGCCAAAATGGTCTATTACAGCGACACATTTGAAAACAAGGTGCGCACCTTCTGCATGAATCCCGGCGGCATCGTCAGCGAGGAGCACTACGATGGCGGCCTTGCGGTGGTCAACGGCCATTCCTACGCCGAGGAAGAACGCCGAACCGGCAACACCAATTTTGCGATGCTGGTGTCCTCCCGCTTCACCGAACCGTTCGACCGACCGATTGAATACGGCCGCTATATTGCCCAGCTCGGCAACATGCTCACCGGCGGCGGCATTATGGTGCAGCGGCTGGGTGATCTGCTGCTCGGACGGCGCACCGACGCCGATCGGCTGAGCCGTTCCACCACCATCCCCACCCTCAAAACCGCGGTGCCGGGCGACCTGTCCTTTGTACTCCCGCACCGCCATCTGACCAGTCTCATCGAAGCGATGCGTGCCTTCGACAAGGTAGCGCCGGGACTGTACGCCAAAAATACGTTGCTGTACGGCGTGGAAGTCAAATTCTATTCCTCCAAGGTGGCGGTTGACCGCCGCTTTGCCACCGCCGTGGATGGCCTGTATGCAATCGGCGACGGTGCGGGTATCACCCGCGGCCTGATGCAGGCCAGCGTCACCGGCGTGGTGGTCGCGCGGGACATTGCCGGCACGCAGCCAGAATAATATAAAGCCCGGACGGTGATTTTTGCCGTCCGGGCTTTGTATGTGCTTTATTCCGCCGCATACAGCCGGATAATGCGGTCCGGCGGCAGCTGCACATACAAAAGCGCATACTCCTCAATATGAGTACAGCCTACAACACAAGCCGATTCAATACATCGGGATTCCCAAAACGTATATCTTTTTGGACTATACTTGTCAAGACTATTTTTCGCGTTTTTTCAGGCGCTTCCACCAGCGTAACAATGATATATTTATTCAAAACCACAAGAATTGCTGCTAACCGGCAACCTATACTTTACTGGCCGGGAAATTTTCCCGGTTTTTCCGCTGGGCATTGTGCTTTTCCCGGCAGCATGGTATGATAAGCGAGGAATCGACTAAAGGAGGGAATGCCTGTGGGGCTTTCTTTACAGCACGTCAGCAAATCCTTCGGTGAGCGAAAGGCGGTGGACGATCTCAGCTTCTCGATGGAGCATCCGGGGGTCTTCGGCCTGATCGGCACCAACGGCGCCGGAAAAACCACCACCATCCGCATGACACTCGGCGTGATGGACCGCGACGCCGGGGAAATTACCTGGAACGGCGGCCCGCTCAACCGAAACACCGTGCGTTTCGGCTATATGCCGGAGGAGCGCGGCATCTATCCCAAGGTGAAGGTCATCGACCAGCTTGTGTATTTCGGCGAACTGCGCGGCATGAGCCGCCGGGCAGCACTCGAGTCGGCCGACCGCTGGCTCGGACGCCTCGGAGTGACCGAATACCGGGACATGCCGGCTGAAAAGCTGTCAAAGGGCAACCAGCAGAAAATCCAGTTGATTGCCACTCTGATCCATGACCCGGAGCTGATCTTTCTTGATGAACCGTTCAGTGGTCTCGACCCGATCAACACGGACATCTTCAAAAGTGTGGTCGGCGAACTGATTGCGGAAAATAAATTCATCGTGATGTCCAGCCACCAGATGGCGACGGTGGAGGAATACTGCGAGGATCTGGTGATCCTCACCCACGGGCGGACGGCGCTGGCCGGCAACCTGCGGCAGATCAAAGCGGGATACGGCCACACCAACCTGTCGGTCATCTGCACAGCGGATGTGTTTCCGCTGGCCGAGCAGCACGGGCTGCAGCTGATCGAAAAAACCGCCGGCGGCTATGAATTCAAAATCACCGGCGATGAGATGGCCAACGGCTTCCTGCGGGATATGGTGGCGCGCGACATCTTCCCGGAGCGCTTTGAGATCCGTGAGCCATCGCTGCATGAAATTTTTGTAGAAAAGGTGGGTGAGGCTGAATGAAAGATATTCTGACGGTATTCCGCTTCACCCTGCGGGACGGTGCACGCAAAAAAGCCTTCTGGGTGACCACCATTATTGTGCTGGTGCTGATTGTGGGTATCTGCTGCGTGCCGCGGGTCATGGATCTGTTTTCCGGCGGGAATGCGTCGGAGCCGGGATCCGAAACACCCGGCACTTCCGTGGGCGAGCCGGCCGAAAAGACCGAAACCTGCTACCTGATCGATGAGCAGCAGCTCATCCCCGGCGCCGCCGAAGCGCTCGCCGCCGCGCTGCCGCAGGCCGACGTTATCGTCGGCGAGGAGAGCCGGCTGGACAGCTACAAGGCGGAAGCTGAGACAGACGGCAGCGTGTATATCGTCCAAATCCAGCCGTCGGAAACGGGTACGCTACCCAAAGTGCAGTTTTATGTACACGACATCATGAGCGGCACCTCGACCGGCACGGTGACGGCGGCGCTCAAGGCGGCCTATGTATCCCAGGCGATGCAGTCCGCGGGCGTTTCAGCGGATATGACCGCGCTGGCGCTGTCTGACATGGCCTATGATATGGCGATTGTGAGCAAAATGGATATGTCGGGGTATATCCTTGGCATCCTGCTGACCATGCTCACCTTCTTCGCGGTGTATTATTACGGCTACGGCGTGGCGATGTCGGTCGCTTCCGAAAAGACTTCCCGCGTGATGGAAACGCTGGTAGTCTCCGCCAAGCCGTCCCGCATCCTGGTGGGCAAGATCCTCGGCATGGGCGTGCTCGGGCTGCTGCAGATGCTGATGTTCCTGGTGGTCGGTGCGCTTGGCTACAAGCTGCTCGTGCCGGCGGATTTCACCATCGGCGGCATGCCGCTGGCGCTGTCGGCCTTCACGCCGGCTTCCGCACTGCTGATTCTCGTGTATTTCCTGCTCGGCTACGCGCTGTACGCGGTGCTCAACTCGGTTTGCGGCGCCACGGTCAGCCGCACCGAAGATCTCAATGCGGCGATGATGCCCACTGTGTTCATCAGCCTGATTGCGTTCTATGCGGCCTATCTGGTGATGTTCATCCCCAACGAAGCGGCCAAACGGGTCGTTACCTATATCCCGTTCACCTCTCCATTCCTGCTGCCCTTCCGGCTGCTTAACGAGACGGTGCCTGCTATGGATATCGTCATTTCGCTTGTGCTGCTGATAATTTGCATCGCCGTGGTTGCGCTGCTGTCGATTCGGATCTATTCCGCGTCGGTGCTGCATTATGGCCAGCGGCTGAAGCTGAAGGACATCCTCCGGTTAAGATGACAGGGTCGAACAAAACCCGATTTCGGAGGCGTGAGAAAAGCGATACGACGGCAGGTGCTGCCCTGTACCGGTTGAGGCGGGGTGGGTTTGACCCTGCTCATCTTAAGCAAATACCCCCTAAAAAGGAGCCGGTTTAAAGCCCGGCTCCTTTTGGCGGCTTACAGCGGTAAAACACCTCTGCTTGCAGGAAAGGACAGGCCATGACAAGGAAAAAATGGCAGAAAAAGATGATCGATCAGTATGGCCGGATGCCGCAGGATCCTGTCGAAGACAGCGAAATCGATATCCTGCGAGGGTATTTCGATCACCGGCGCAAAGCGGAGCCGACAGCCTTCCATATTGACGAAACCACCTGGCAGGATCTCTCGATGGACGATGTCTACCGACGGGTCAACCACACCCTGACCTCGCCGGGCGACCAGCTGCTGTACTACTGGCTGCGCACCCCCGCGCTGGAGGAGGCGGTCTACACCCGGCGCCGGGAGATGATCCGTTATATGGAGACGCACCCCGATGTGCGCATGCGCATCCAGCGGATTCTGGCGAAAACCGGAAAGCACCGGGCCGCGCAGACGATCGAGTCTTTTGCGCCGTCTGCCGTCCGCTCGGGCGGACTGTGGATCGCCATTCTGCTGCCCATTCTGCTGCTGATATCGGGGCTGTGCATGGTGAAAATTTCCTGGATGGTGCCGGTGTTTTTCGCCCTGCTCATTCTTCTGCCGGCCTATCATATCGGTATGACCCGGCGGCTGGAAACAAATCTGCCGATTGTCAACACCATTGTCTCTACCATTGCCGCCTACCGGAAAATTGTCCGCACACTGCCGGATGACGGCGCCTTTTTGACCGCGCCGTATGCGGCGGCCGGACAACGGACCAAGGCGGTCACCCGCATCGGCGGCACCTCGTTTGCAACCAATAACGACCTGATGCTGCTGGTCAACAATTTTCTGTTGTTTGATCTGATCATATACGAGCTGCTGAAAAAACGCATCGGCCGGCTGAGCAAAGAGGTTTCCGCTATCCACACCTGTGTGGGCGAGCTGGATGCCGCCATCGCGGCGGCATCCTACCGGCAGGCGGCCGGATACTGGTGCGAGCCGAATCTGTCTTTTGAGGCAGACGCCCCGCTGCGGCTGCGGGCCGAAGGCATGGTGCACCCGCTGCTGCGGCATCCGGTGCCCAATACGGTGGACACCGCACGCTCTCTGCTGATCACCGGCTCCAACGCCTCGGGAAAATCCACCTTTTTAAAGGCAGCCGCACTCAACGCCCTGCTTGCACAAAGCATCGCCACCGCCCTGTGCGAAGCATACAGCGCTCCGGCGTTCCACATTTACAGCTCGATGGCGCTCAGCGATGATATTCTGGCGGGAGAAAGCTATTTCGTTACCGAGATCAAGGCAATCCGGCGCATCTGCCGCGCTGCGCAGCGGGGAGAACGCGTGCTTTGCATCGTCGATGAGGTGCTGCGCGGCACCAATACGGTGGAACGCATCGCCGCCTCCAGCGTTTTGCTGGAGGATCTGGCGGAGCACGACTGCCTGTGTATCGCGGCGACGCATGACGCTGAGCTGTGCGAATTGCTGGAGAAGCGCTATACTCTGTTTCATTTTCAGGAACGGGTCACCGCTTCCGACATCACCTTTGATTATCGCCTGCACCCCGGTGCCGTTTGCTCCAGCAACGCAATTCGGCTGCTCGGACTGCTGGGCTTTGGGAAGGAAGTCACCGCACAGGCGGATGAACGGGCGGAATATTACCGCCAAAACGGCGCATGGACGCCGTCCCGTGACGACGAGAGCGATTATATGCCAACAGAAAGGAGCGACCTCCAATGACATCAAAAAAACAGCTTTGTCGGGATCTGCGCCAGCTCGGCGTACAGCCCGGCGACGTCCTTCTTGTCCACAGCGCTATGAAACCGCTCGGGCCGGTGGAAGACGGCTGCCGCGGCGTCATCGAGGCGCTGTGTGAAGCGCTGACCGGGACGGGCACCCTGTTGCTGCCGGCGCTCACCTACGCGACGGTCACACAGGAGAACCCGGTTTTTTCAGTCAGCGATACCCCCTCCTGCGTCGGAAAGCTGTCTGAGGCGTTCCGCACCATGCCGGATGTCCGGCGCAGCATACATCCCACGCATTCGGTATGTGCCGTCGGCCGGCTGGCGGCTGACATGCTTTCCGGCCATGAGGAAGACCGCACGCCGGTGGGATCGCATTCCCCGTTCCGCCGGCTGGCGGAGCAGGGAGGCAAAATCCTGATGCTCGGCTGTGGGCTTACGCCCAACACCTTTATGCATGGCGTCGAGGAAGAGGCCGGCGTGCCGTACTGCCTGTCGCCTGACCCGATTGCCTATACCTGCATCCTGCCGGACGGGACGCAGTACACCGCCGCCTATACGCCGCATCTGTTTGACGGAATAACCCAGCGCTATGACCGGGCGGCGGCGCTGCTGAACGGGGATGCCCTGCGGTTTGGGCGGGCGGCACTGGCCGACTGTGCGCTGATCGACGCGGCAAGTCTGCGCCGGGCGGCGCTGAACCGGATGCGGACGGAGCCGCTGTATTTCGTCGATCGCAGAGTCTGAATTCCACCGCAAAACAAAAAGCGGACCATCGTCCTGGCCCGCAGAAAGTTTCAGGGGATGATGCACCGCATCATCCCCTTTTTGTCCTGTCCGGCGGAGCATTATTCCTCCATCTGTTTGCCGAGGAATGCCGCCGCCACCTGCGCCAGGCGAACATCCCCCTCATTGGGAACCGCACCGCTGTCCGGCTGCAGCATGCACACGGCACCGATGACATCGCCCGCGGCCAGAATCGGCGCTACTACCGCTGCCGCACGGTCACTGCCGTCCACCGGCTGCACCCGATTGGCGTCCCCCGCCGCAATCTGGTAGGTGCGGCGCTGATCCATCAGTTCTTCCAGACGAGCAGATACCCGCCGCTCCTGAAATTCCTTTTTGGATACACCCGCGGCAGCCACCACATGATCCCGGTCGCAGATCAGCACCGCCATACCGCAGGCGCGGGACATGACGTCGGCATACTGTCCGGCAAACGGGGAAAGTTCTCCGATCGGGGAATACTTCTTAAATACCACTTCGCCGTCGTTATCGGTAAAAATCTCCAGTGGATCCCCCTCACGGATACGCATGGTGCGCCGGATTTCCTTGGGGATTACCACACGGCCGAGATCATCAATTCTTCTGACAATTCCAGTTGCTTTCATCTCAAAAATTCCTTTCTTCCACAATACGCTTTTTCCATCTATCTTTTATGCAGGGAATGCATGCCGGAACTTTCCGCTCCCTGCCATCAATGGCAAAAGTAGTATCTGTCCGAACGAAATTTTTATACGGCCGCCGCCGTCAATTTTTCGCGTCGAAAATCATCACAACCGCACTAACTGCCCAAATTTGCAGCCGAAAGAAAAACACCTGGAAAATGTTTCTTTTAACGCCATTCTCGTCCGTTTGTGGCAGGCACATGACAATCTGAGACAAAGCACTCCATCTTTCCGGTACATAGTAAAGCACCTCTATGGTGCACATCCTGTGTCATGTCAGCTCCCGATACCCGTATCGGTGAACCTCATCTGCTCCGCCGCCGGGATAATCCCGCCGGTATTGCCCCTTGATTCGAAAATCTACGGGATGCCGGAATATCGGACCGTCATAGACAAACGAATGATATTCGCCGTTTTCTCCGCAAATATCCGCTCCTGAAAGGCAGACCACCGCAATAACAAAACCGCTGGCGCATTTAATCGAGCCAAATAGCAAAAAAGGCCGGCAACTCATCCATAAATGTCGGCCGCAGGTCCGAACCATTCAAAGTGACGTCTTGCTCCGCAAGCCGCTTATGGAATGCCTTCCGGCATGGATTCCCCTTTATACCTACAAAAAATCACGGCCAGCCCTGAAGGGCTGACCGTGATTTCTGGTGCGCGTAAACGGACTCGAACCGCTGACCTCTTGCGTGTGAAGCAAGCGCTCTAACCAGCTGAGCTATACGCGCATATGGTGACCCGAACGGGAATCGAACCCCTGATACCGCCGTGAAAGGGCGGTGTCTTAACCGCTTGACCATCGGGCCGTGTGGTAGCGGTAATTGGATTCGAACCAATGACACTGCGGGTATGAACCGCATGCTCTAGCCAACTGAGCTATACCGCCATCTGCTGCCCTTGTGTCAGGGCGCAGTCTATTATAGCGCGGAGATTGTCCGTTTGTCAACCCCCAATTTGCAAAAGTTCCCGATTTTTTATCTTCTCCGGACCCATTCAGCCTGTCGGCTGCGTCAGGGCGAAAATATCAATGCACCCGACCGGGCAGCCCTCGGCGCATTTGCCGCAACCAACGCATTTTTCGGGATCGATCGCGGCGAGAAAATCCGTGACCTGAATGGCCTCATATTCGCACACCCGAGTGCATTTCATGCAGCCGATGCAGCCGGCCGTGCATGCCTTTCGCACAACCGCCCCCTTATCATGGCTGGAGCAGCGCACCACGCCTTTTGCGCTGCCCGGCAGCAGCGCAATCAGCCCCTTCGGACAAACCGAAACACATTTGCTGCACCCGCGGCAAAGCGACGGATCGATGCGGGCGAGGCCGTCGTCCACCGTAATAGCCCCGTATTCGCACACCGCACGGCAGTCGCCGTAACCCAAGCAGCCGTAATTGCATTTCCAGTTGCCGCCGTAAAACTGATTTGCCGCCGCGCAGGACGGGATTCCGTGATAGTCCAGCTTGCGCGCCGTATGCGCCTCACAGCCGCCGCAGCGCACCATCGCCGTTTTGACCTCCACCGTACCGGACACACCGAGCAGCGTAGAGGTTTTCTCTGCCGTTTCGGCGCCGCCGGGTGAGCACAGGCCGACCTTCGCGCCCTCATGCACCAGCGCGTGCGCATAGCCGTCGCAGCCGGAATAGCCGCAGGCGCCGCAGTTGGCGCCTGGCAGCGCATCACGCACCGCCTCCACTTTTTCATCACGCGGCACCGCCATGACCACCGACGCCACAGCCAGAACCAGTCCGGCCACCAGCCCGACGCCAGCCACAATCAGAATCGCCAACATAATGGGATTCATCCGCAACCCCTTGCCTTTCTGTTTAATGTCATTTACAGGCCGAACAGACCCTGAAAGCCGAGGAAGGACACCGATACCAGCGAAGCAGACACCAGCGTGATCGGCAGGCCTTTCAGCCCCTCCGGTATCTCTGCGCTCTCCAGCCGTTCCCGCACACCGGCGAACATCACCATCGCCAGCAGGAAGCCGAGTCCGGCGCCCAGTGCGTTAACCAGCGACTGCACGAAGGTGTAACCGCTGTCGATATTCAGGATGGTCACGCCGAGCACCGCGCAGTTGGTGGTGATCAGCGGCAGATAAATGCCCAAAGCCTTGTGCAGCGGCGGAACAAACCGCTTGAGCACGATTTCCACCAGCTGCACGAGCGCGGCAATGATGAGGATAAACACAATCGTCTGCAGATACGCCAGATCGTTCGGCTCAAGCAGCAGCCGGTAAATCGGCCAGGTGGCGGCGGTGGCCATCAGCATCACGAAGATGACCGCCAGCGACATGCCCACCGCGGAGTTGAGCTTTTTCGACACGCCGAGGAACGGACAGATACCAAGAAATTGAGAAAGCACAAAATTGTTGACCAGCAGGCCGCCGATCAGGATCGCAAACAGGGAGGCATTATTCATCTTGGCCGCCCCCTTTACCCATCTCTAGCATAAGGCCGAAAACGTTATTTTTCAACCTCTTCGCCCCCTTTCGCCGACGTGCCGCACGCACGTCCACAGGCGGCTGCCTGCGGACAGGCCGCGCACACCTCAGTACCGAGCTCCCGCCGCGCGCTCTGCGCTTCCAGACGCTTCGACAGTTTATTGGTCAGCCAAATCAGCATGCCGAACACAAAGAACCCACCAGCCGGCAGCACAAAAATAGCGATCGGCGGGAACAGCCCACCTTCCGGCCAGCCGAACAGCGTGCCGCTGCCGAGGAACTCGCGGATGCCGCCCATAATCACCAGTGCCGCCGTGAAGCCGGCGCCCATGCCCAGCCCGTCGAGTGCCGACAGACCGACGCTGTTTTTACTGGCGAACGCCTCTGCTCGCCCGAGGATGATGCAGTTGACCACGATCAGCGGCAAATAGATGCCCAGCGCCTGATCGATAGCCGGCAGATACGCCTTAACGAGCATCTGTACGATGGTGGTGAAGCCGGCGATAACCACGATATAGGCGGGCAGCCGCACTTTATCGGGGATCACCCGCCGCAGCAGCGAAATCACGATGTTGGAGCAGACGAGCACAAAGGTTGCCGCCGCACCCATACCCAGCCCGTTGACCGCCGCGGTGGTGACCGCAAGAGTCGGGCAGGTGCCGAGTACCAGCCGCAGCACCGGATTTTCCCGGATGAGGCCCTTGGTAAAAGTCTGTGTATATTTACCCACGGCTACCGGCCTCCTTTATCATCTGATACCACGCCACCGCCTGATTGACCCCGTCGGTGATGCCGCGCGAGGTTTTGGTGGCCTGAGACACGCCGTCGATGGTCTTTCCCAGCTCGAATGTCTCCGCCGTCCTGCCGGAAAACGCGTCGAGCAGGCCGCCTTCCCGCACCTTAGCGACGTAGCCGGCCGTCTCGTTGTCGTCAGTCACCGCGACACCAGTCACGGTGCCGTCCGCGGCAATTCCGGTCATCACGGTCAGCCCGGCGCTCTTGCCGGTAGCTACCGCAGTGAACACATAGCCCACCGTTTCGCCGTCTTTAATGGCAGTATAATAGGTAGTATCGCCTAGGTTTTGCTTCTCAAAGGTATCCGCGTCGATCACCTGCTGCCGCGCGGCAGTTTCTGCTTCCTCATTGCGCGCGGCGATGGTGGCGGCAGTCAGGGCATTCGTCCCTGCAAGGGCCGCCGTAGTCACGCCGGCGATCACCATCAGCGAAACCGCCGAAACCACGACATCCTTAGCCTTACTTCGCACGGTGCAGCCACCTCCTTTTCTCCCCGAACGGCAGCGGCCGGGTAAACCGCTCGATAAGCGGCACAAGGATGTTCATAATCACAATGGCAAAGGATACGCCCTCCGGCAGCGAACCACACAGGCGGATGAGCACCGTCAGCAGGCCGCAGCCCACCGCAAAAACCACCTTGCCCGCCTTGTTGACCGGGGAGGTCGTGTAATCGGTGGCCATGAAAATCGCACCGAGCAGCAGGCCGCCGGACAGGATATGGTACACCGGATCCTGTCCGCACAGCCAGGTCACCACAAACACAGTACCCACAAAGGTAACCGGCACAATCGGGGAAATCACCCGTCGGATGACCAGATACACGAAGCCCAGCAGCAGCGCCAGCGCACAGGTTTCCCCCAGGCAGCCCGGCCGCATGCCGAACAGCAGCTCGGTTTTGGTGTAGGCGGAAATGTCCCCACCGTTCGCCAGCAGCGCCAGCGGCGTCGCGGAGGATACCGCATCGGCGCCGCGCCACTGCAGCGGCTCCACCCAGTTGTTCATCTCGGTGGGGAAGCTCCCCATCAGGACAATACGCCCGGCGAGCGCCGGGTTGACAAAATTCTGGCCGATGCCGCCGAACATCTGCTTGGCGACCACAATCGCGACCACGCCGCCCAGCGCCGCCTGCCACAGGGGGATGGTCGCCGGCAGGTTGAACGCCAGCAGCAGGCCGGTCACCACCGCCGACAGATCGCCGACTGTCTGCGGCCGCTTCATCACCGCCCGCGACAGGATTTCCGACGCAAGGCACGCGCCAACGCACACCATCTCCACCGCCAGCGCTCTGAAACCGAACAGCCATACCGAAGCCACCAGTGCCGGCACCAACGCGATAATAACGTCGAGCATAATACCGCGGGTATTCTGTCCGCAGTGCAGGTGCGGCGAGGAGGATATCACAAGAGGCTTATCCATCCGAACACATCCTTCCGTAATCCTTAGGGAGAAGCGCAGCCCGGCCGGGCCGGCTCAGGCTTTGTGCCGCCGCACCTGCTCCTTGGCCATGCGCATCGTCTGCACGATGGGGCGGTGGGCCGGGCAGGAGTAGGAGCAGCAGCCGCATTCCATGCAAGTCATCACGCCGCGGCGGGCCATGTCCTCGACATCGCCGGCCGCATAGGCGCGGGCAATCGCGGTGGGCATCAGGTGCATCGGGCAGGCATCCACACAGCGCCCGCAGCGGATGCAGGTGGTCGCGGCGGTCATCTGCGCATCCTTTTCAGTAAAGGCCAAAATGGCGTTATTCTGCTTGAGCACCGGCAGGGCGTCGTCCATAAGTGCCAAACCCATCATCGGCCCGCCCATCAGCAGCTTGCCGCAGGGTTCCTTCAGTCCGCCGCAGAAGGCCAGAACATCGTGCACCGGCGTGCCGATGGTGACCCGGAGGTTTTGGGGATGCGCCACCGCGGAGCCGTCCACCGTCACCCGCTTGTCGATCAGCGGCACACCGGTTTTCAGATACCGGGACAAAAATGCGGCGGAAGTGACGTTCATCACCACGCAGCCCACATCCGCCGGCAGTTTTCCGGGCGGCACCCGGCGGCCGGTACAAGCGGATATCAACACCTTTTCCGCCCCCTGCGGATAGCGCGCCGGCAGGGCTTTGACCTGCACCTGACGCTGCGGGGTGGATACGCTGCGCGCGATTTTGGACAGCTCTTCGATCGCGGCAGGCTTGTTTTTCTCGATCGCAATAATGACCCGTCCCGCGTCGAGGAATTCCATAATCGTCTGCACACCAGAAACGATGTCCCAAGAATTTTCCATACACTCGCGGTAGTCGGTGGTTATGTACGGCTCGCATTCCGCCGCGTTGACGATCAGGGTGTCCACCTCGTCGAGATTTTTCGGGTTGAGCTTGATATGGGTCGGGAAGCCCGCACCGCCGAGCCCCACCAGCCCGGATGCCCGGACCGCCGCAATGAACTCCTCACGGTTCTCCACCTTCGGCGGCGCGATATCGTCCGCCATACGCTGCTCGCCGTCCGCCTCGATGACCACCGCCTGCGTGGTGCGCCCGCCGGGCAGCAGCAGTTCGGTCATACCGGTCACCGTACCCGACACCCCGGAATGTACCGGTGCGCTCAGCGGCTTGTCGCTGTCACCGACCACCTGGCCGACCGCCACGCGATCCCCGGCCTTCACCGTTGGCACGCACGGCGCGCCCAGATGCTGGGACATCGCCAGGAGGATCCGCTCGGGCGGCGGCATGACGATGGTCTCGCATTCCGCCGTGTTCTTCCGGTGCGGGGCGTGTACGCCGCCGTGCGGGCGCGCACCCCACCATTCTTTTATTGTCATCTGCCGGACACATCCTTCCCTCTGCATGAAAAACTTTTACCATTTGTAAATTTGCAGGAACAATATACAAAAATCATCCAAATTTACAGCGAAAAGCGCCGTAGCTGCGGCAGCGTAATATTAGTCACAAAGCCGGTCAGCGTACCAGTGCCGAGCGCGGCGAGCAGCAGCCAGGGGGCATACGCCAGCAGCGCGTCCCCCATGAGCAGCATCGCAGCGGCAAGCTGGGCGGCGTTGTGGGTGACCGCCCCCAGAATTCCGACAGCGATGAAACTGACCCGCCCGCGCAGCAGCCGCATGGCGGCTGCCATCACCAGAGCGGACAGCATGCCTCCGGCAAAGCTCATCACGAATGCGCTTCCCCCGCGCACCAGCAGCACAAACCCGGCCTTAACCGCCGTAATCGCCAGCGCGGCAGGCAGGCCGAGTGCGGACAGCGCATACATAGTCACGAGGTTGGAAAGCCCCAGCCGGGCACCGGGCACCGGCAGCGGGGGCAGCAGTCCCTCCAGAAACGATAGCGCAAGCGCAAGCGCCGCCAGCAGCCCCAACAGCGCGGTGCGCCGTGCCGCTCGGGCGGCCGGGATTTTTATGGCCATATAAGTCCCCTTTTCTCTGCGCCGCCGGAACAAACCGCAGCGTTTACTGCGCGACGGCGTCGATTCCGCCGCCGGCTTCTCCGGATATCTGCACCACAATGCCAGCCGGCACGCAGGCCGCCGACTGCCCGGAACGGGACAGCCAGCCGCTGTGCACGCAGACCTGATCCGGACAGCCGCTGTGCGCCACCCGGACCCGTCCTCCCTGCACCTCGACGGTTACCGGGATGTCTCCTTTTCCGGTGAAGGTGCGTTCGGCGTCAGCCGACAGCGGCAGCGTTACTGTGCCGCCCGGTGTGGTGACGACCGCCGTTTCCCCCGGCGGTGTGCCCAGTCGGAGCATCGCCAGCAGCAAAAGCGCCGCCAGCGCCACAGCACCGGCAAGGATAAAATCGCCGCGGCGCCAAAGCACCCGGCGCGCAGCCGCTTCTCCGGTCACCCTCGTTCGCCGCCTTTCCGATTGCCAAACCGACACAATGTTGATATACTGTACCCTATAAGAAATATGGCCATTTCTCTCGTGAACATACAGACACTTTATATTACCGCATTTTTAGACAATCCGCAAGGTGTTTTCACGGGAATACCTGCGCCTGCGGTCCAGGCCAAGCAAAGGAAGGAAGAAGCACATGGATTTCAACTTTTTTATGCCGGTACAGGTTTTCAGCGGCGAGGGCTGCCTGCCGCAGCACGCCGGCGTGCTGCGCAGTCTTGGCCGCCGCTGTCTGGTTGTAACCGGTCGGCACAGCGCCAAAGCCAGCGGCGCGCTCGATGACGTTGTGCGCGTGCTGGAGGAACAAAACATCGACTATACACTGTGCCCGGCGATCGGACCGAACCCGCTGGTCAGCCAGTGCCAGACAGCCGCCTGCGCCGCCGAGGCCTGCCGGGCAGATTTTCTCATCGGCATCGGCGGAGGCTCGGTGATGGACGCGGTTAAAGCGGCCGCCTGGCTGGCGGCCAACCATATCGGCGATACCGACCGCCTGTTTGCCGGAACACTGCGGCACCCGCCGCTGCCGGCGGCGCTCATCGGCACCACCGCTGGCACCGGCAGCGAGGTCAGCGCCACCGCAGTGCTCACACTGGACGATACCGGCCGCAAACGCAGTGTCACCCATCCCAACTGCTATGCCCGCTATGTTTTCGCGGATGCGCGCTATACCGCCTCGATGTCCCGTACCTCCACCGTCTCCACCGCGCTTGACGCGCTTTCCCACGCGGTGGAGGGCTGGTTTGCACCGGGCTGCGGCGACGTGATCACCGCCTTTGGCGAAAAAGCACTGCCGCTGGTCAGCGCCGGGCTGCGGGAGCTTGCCGCAGCGCCGGATACGCTGCCGGATGCCGCCGGACGGGAGCGCCTGTTTTATGGCTCGCTGTGGGCGGGCATGGTGCTCAACGCAACCGGCACCGCTTTCCCCCATCCGTTCGGCTATATCCTCACCGAAGATTTCGGCGTACCGCACGGCATGGCGTGCGCGGTGTTCCTGCCGGCCTTCACCCGGCGAGCGGAGCAGTACGCACCCGAACGCGCTGCGCAGCTGTTTGCCCTGTGCGGCGGCCGTGACAGCTATTACACCACACTCCGGACGCTGACGGATGTCCGCATCACCATGACCGACGAACAGATCAGGGCATATTCTGCCCGCTGGCCGGGGCTGAAAAACCTGCCGCGCACCCCCGGCGGCTTTACACCAGAGGACGGGATCGCGCTGTTCCGCGAGCTGTTTCTGGCCTGATTAAAATAAGCGCCTCCGCAAAAAGTTCCTTTTGCGGAGGCGCTCAGCTTGTCGAAAAAGTCCGGCTCACGCCGTCCTATTCTCCAAGCTGAAGCAA
>CAJKBW010000055.1 GCA_905198295.1 uncultured Oscillospiraceae bacterium
CTTGAACTATCGGCCTTGAGGGACTGAATATCCCCGGTCATTCTTGAACTATCGGCCTTGAGGGACTGAATATCCCCGGTCATTCTTGAACTATCGGTCTTGAGGGATTGTACGTCGTCTTTCAGTGTACGAATATCTTCCTGCATCGGTGCAAGTCTCGCATCCATTAACTGCCCGATGGCTTCCAGCATATCCTTATCAATCATTTCCGTTCACCCCGCTTTTCTAGAATAGCACGTCCGGCCCATTTTTGCAACAGGCGTTTACGGCCGCATAGCCGATTCCTGCGGGGGAGCGCCATCCCGGATCGCCGTGCGCCCGCCGCCTCTTTGGCGGAAAACGGATCCGCAGGGCGTCGCCGGCACCCGCCGCTTTATCGTACGCCGCCCGCCGGCGAAGGATAGCCTTTTGCGTGAGTTTATGCTATACTGTTCATCGGGCCGGGCAGAGCGTGCCGGTGTAAGCGGCGGACAGGCCGTTTTCCGGGAGGCGGCCCGGGCATATTCAGGGAACAGACAGGCGGTGACGGGATGTACAAAATTCTGATTGTCGAGGACGACGGGGTGATCGCTTCGGCGGTGGCGGCCCATCTGCATTCCTGGGGCTGGGAAACGAGCTGCGTTGTGGATTTCCAGCATGTGATGGAGGCGTTTGCGGCGTTTTCCCCGCATCTGGTGCTGCTGGATATCACGCTGCCGTTTTATGACGGCTATCACTGGTGCGCCGAAATCCGGAAGGTGTCCAAGGCGCCGGTGGTGTTTTTATCCTCGGCGGCGGACAACATGAACATCGTGATGGCCATGACGCTGGGCGCGGACGATTTTATCGCGAAGCCTTTTGATCTTGCGGTGCTCACGGCGAAAATCCAGGCGCTGCTGCGGCGCAGCTACGACTTTGCCGGACAGGTCCCGGTGCTGGGCTGCCGCGGTGTGCTGCTCAACACGGGCGACGGCACGCTGACCTACGAGGGGAACACCCTGGAGCTGAGCAAAAACGAGTTCCGTATTCTGCAGATGCTGCTGGAAAACCGGGGGAAAACGGTCAGCCGGGACGCGCTGATGACCCGGCTGTGGGAGACCGACAGCTTTGTGGACGAAAACACGCTTTCGGTGAATATCAACCGTCTGCGCCGCCGTCTTGAAGCGGCGGGGATTGCGGATTTCATCCGGACCAAAAAGGGCATCGGCTATCTGATCGACGGCTGAGAGCCGCGGCCTGCCGAAGCGGGCGGGCCGGCTTGGGAAGAAAAGGAGGATTCCGGCTTGGCGCACATACTTTGGGGATACATCCGCCGCCATCGGCTCGGGCTGCTGTCCGCCGTGCTGATGGTGGGGATTCTGTTTGTGGTGTTTTACCTGTACGCCCTGCCCTGGGAGGCCATCGGCTACGGGCTGGTGCTGTGCCTGGCGGCGCTGCTGCTGGTGCATGCGGTGGGGGTTTACCGCTACCGCAGGCGGCATTACCGGCTGGAGGCGCTGTGCCGGCGCACGGAATGGGAGCCGGGAGAGCTGCCGGAGGCGGAAGACCTGCTGGAGGAGGATTTTGCCCGGCTGTACGCCTCGCTCAGCGGCGCCTACCGCCGGCAGGAGACCGACGCGCGGGTGCGGCAGACCGAGGCGGCGGACTACTACACCATGTGGGTGCATCAGATCAAGACGCCGATTGCGGCGATGAAGCTGCTGCTTCAGGCGCAGACGGACGGCGGGAACGACGCGGTGCAGGCGGAGCTGTTCAAGATTGAACAGTATGCCGAAATGGTGCTGCAGTACCAGCGGCTGGAGGGCGGCGGCACCGACTATGTGCTGGAGCGGTGCCCGCTCGACGATATCCTGTGCCAGGCGGTGCGCAAATACGCGCGGCTGTTCGTGCTCAAGCGGCTGCAGCTGCACTACGAGCCGCTGAACGTCACGGTGCTGACCGACGAAAAATGGCTGGGTTTTGTCATCGAACAGCTGCTGTCCAACGCGCTCAAATACACCAAATCCGGCGGGATTTCGCTGTATATGCGGGATCCGGGGCATCTGGTGATCGAGGATACCGGCATCGGCATCGCGCCGGAGGACCTGCCGCGGCTGTGCGAGCGCGGCTTTACCGGCGCCAACGGGCGGCTCGATAAAAAGGCGACCGGGCTGGGGCTGTATCTGTGCCGCCGGATCCTGCACAACCTGTCCCACACCATCACCCTCGAATCGACGGTCGGGGAGGGGACAAGGGTGATTCTTGGCCTGGAATCGGCGGCGCTTCGGGTGGAATGACGCGGCAAGCTTACAATATTGTAAGATAAGCGGGGAAAATGTAAGCCGGATGCATGGCTGAAGCTTTCCCCGTTTTGCTATACTGAACAGGAAGAAAGGCCGCGGGCACCTGCGCGGCCGCAAGCGAAAGGACGGATTACCCTTATGTCAATTCTGGAAGTCAGCCACCTGAAAAAGGTGTATACGCCGCGCTTCGGCGGGGCGCCTGTTCAGGCCCTGTCGGACGTCAGCTTCACGGTGGAGGAGGGCGAGTATGTCGCCATCATGGGAGAGTCGGGCTCCGGCAAAACGACCCTGCTGAATATCCTGGCGGCGCTGGATAAGCCCACGGGCGGCGAGGTGCTGCTCGACGGGAAGAGCCTGTCCGCCATCCGCGACAGGGAGCTGGCCGCTTTCCGGCGCAGCAACCTCGGTTTTGTGTTTCAGGATTTCAACCTGCTGGACACCTTTTCTTTGCAGGACAACATTTTCCTGCCGCTGGTGCTGGCCGGCTGCTCGTATGCCGAGATGAAGGCGCGCCTCGACCCGCTGGCCCAGCGGCTGGGGATCGCGGAGCTGCTGAAAAAATATCCCTACGAGGTGTCCGGCGGGCAGAAGCAGCGCGCGGCGGTGGCGCGGGCGCTGATCACCGGGCCGCGGCTGGTGCTGGCGGACGAGCCGACCGGCGCGCTGGATTCCCGCGCCTCCGACGAGCTGCTGCGGCTGTTTGAGGAGATCAACCGCACCGGCCAGACGGTGCTGATGGTAACCCACAGCACCAAGGCGGCGAGCAGCGCGGGGCGGGTGCTGTTCATCAAGGACGGCGAGGTGTTCCATCAGCTGTACCGCGCGGGGCAGACCGCCGAGGAGATGTATCAGAAAATTGCGGATACGCTGACGGTGATCGCGACGGGTGGTGTGCGTCATGCGTAAGCGGTTTTATCTGCGGCTGGCGCTGGACAACATCCGGCACAACCGGCAGACCTATCTGCCGTATCTGCTCACCTGTATCGGCACGGTGGCGATGTTTTACATCCTGCGGGCGCTGTCGGTCAACGAGGGCGTGCAGGCAATGCGCGGCGGCTACGTGCTGGCCGGACTGCTGGAAATGGCCACGTGGGTGGTCGGCTTTTTCGCGGTGCTCTTTCTGTTTTACACCAACCGCTTCCTCATCCGCCGGCGGAAAAAGGAATTCGGCCTGTACAGCGTGCTGGGCATGGAAAAGCGTCACCTGCTGCGGGTGGTGTTCTGGGAAACCGGACTGGTGGCTGCGGCCGGCATTATACTGGGGCTGGCGGCCGGGGTTATTCTCAACAAGCTGGCGTTTATGGCGCTGCTGCGGATTTTTGCCGAGGAAATCCCGCTCGGCTTTGAAATTTCGTTCGGCTCTATGGGCGTGACGGCGGCGCTGTTTGCCGCGATCTTCCTGCTGCTGTTTTTCAGCAGCCTGTTTCAGGTCCAGAAGGCCAGCCCGATTGAGCTGCTGCGCAGCGCCGAGGTCGGCGAGCGGGAACCGAAAACCCGCTGGCTGCTCGCCCTGCTGGGGGTGCTCACCCTCGGCGGCGGGTACTATCTCGCGATCACCACCGAAAACCCGGTCGCGGCGCTGTCGGTGTTCTTCATCGCGGTGATTCTGGTGATTATCGGCACCTACTGCCTGTTTACCGCCGGCAGCATCGCGGTGCTCAAGCTGCTGCGGCGCAGCAAGCGGTATTACTACAAGACCCGCCATTTCGTTCCGGTATCCGGCCTGCTCTACCGGATGAAGCAGAACGCGGCGGGACTGGCCAACATCTGCATCCTTTCCACGATGGTGCTGGTGATGATCTCCTCCACGCTGTCGCTGTATCTCGGGGAGCAGGATATTTTACAGCAGCGCTATCCGCGCAGCATCACGCTGAGCCTGCGGGTGTACGATGAAGAGGCGGCGGAAGCGATGCACGCGCTGGTGGACGATACGCTCGCGCAGGCCGGCCTGACCGCGGACAACGAGAGCGAGCTGACCTACCTGAGCTTCGGCGCGCTCCGGCAGGGGGACCAGTTCCTGGTGGATGTGGATATGGCGTCGTTCAATGCGGTGAACGATGTTTACAACCTGGTGTTTATCCCGCTCGACGAATATAACCGGTCCACCGGGGAAAGCCGGACCCTCGGCGAGGGCGAGGCGCTGCTGTACGCCAACCGCAAGCCCTATGAGCCGGATACGCTGAGCGTGCTCGGGGAGACGTTTGTCATCCGCGAAAAGCTGTCTTCGTTTTCCGGCATCAATGAGATGTCCGCCAACATCGCCAGCACACATTATCTCATCGTGAAGGATATGCAGACGGTCGAACGCCTGGAAGCCCTCCAGAAGGAGGCGTACCAGGAGCACGCTTCCTTTATCGAGCGGGTTTACGGGTTTGACCTGCCGGGGGACGATGAGCAGGATACGCTGCTCATCTACGGCAACCTGCTCGAGCGGGCGGGGGATTTCGGGTTTAACGGCCGCATCGAATGCCGTCAGGCGGAAAGGGAGGATTTCCTCGGCACCTTCGGCGGGCTGTTTTTTGTCGGCATCCTGCTGGGCATCCTGTTCCTGATGGCCACCATCCTGATTATCTATTACAAGCAGGTGTCGGAGGGCTATGAGGACCGCTCGCGGTACCGCGTATTGCAGCAGGTGGGCATGACCAGGACGGAGGTGCGGCAGTCGATCCGATCGCAGGTGCTGCTGGTGTTTTTCCTGCCGCTGATTACCGCCGGCATCCATGTGGCGGCGGCGTTCCCCGCCATTTCCCGGATGCTCGCGCTTTTTAACCTGACGAATACCTGGCTGTTTTTCTGGTGTACGGCGATCTGCTTTGTCATATTTGCCGTGTTTTACGCCATCGTTTATCTCCTGACCGCGCGCACCTATTACCGGCTGGTGCGGTAAACCCATACCTGAAAAGCCAAAAGGCGCTGACAGTTTATTGTCAGCGCCTTTTGGTATAAGATGGGCAGGATCGGCCCCCGCCTCAACCGGTGCGGGGCAGCGCCTGGCTCATCTTATATAGAGAATCTGTGCCGCCGGATCTGTACAAGGGAGAAAACGGCAGCACAAAGAAGAAGGAGGGCGAACCAGGGCAGGCGTCTGCCGGTTGCCGGCGTATCCGGCTGGGCAGGGGTATCCGGGTCTGCGGGCGTATCCGGGTCTGCGGGCGTATCCGGGTCTGCGGGCGTATCCGGGTCTGTCGGCGTATCCGGCTGAACCGGGGCGTCGGGCAGCGCGTCATAAGCCGCACGTGCCTGCCGCAGCGTATCGTAATTTCCGACAAGCTCTCTGGCGCTGGCGCTGAGAGCCGCATAGGCGGCCTCTGCCTTTTCGATGGCGCCGAGGCTTTCCCGGGTAACCTCCCCGATGGACGCAATCAGGGCATCTGCCTGAGCGGCGGCGTCGGCATCGGCTTTCGTGTAACCGGTCAGGCAGCGGGTTTCGCCGCCGTGAAAGCTTACCACGTCAAACTGATACGCCGAGTCGCTTGTCCAGCTCTCGAGGGTGATATAAACATGGTCCAGATCGGTCAGCGTGGTTGCCGCCAGGCAGGATGCCGGAATTACACCGCGCACCTGGCCGGAGGTGGTTTCGATCGTCATTTCCATTTCTCCGGCGGCGTTCCGGGCAAACCGGATATCCACCACACCGGAAAGGCTGCTGCCGGTAAGCAGGCTGCTTTCCATGATGACCGTGCCGCCGCTGGTGGGATATACCGTCACCTTTCCGTCGGCAAAGTTCAGGCACAGCAGCGCATAGGCGCCGTCTCCATAGCCCTCCGGATCGCGTACGGTGCTCGACAGGCCAAGGGCCAGGATCGGCCTGGCGCCGTATTTATCCACCGTCAGATTGTCCAGACGGAGATGGGTGCCGTCCAGCCTGACCGCTTCGGCAAAGCCGGCGCGTACCCCGTAATTTGTGGAGGCAAACCGGTAATGTACGCCGTTTTCCTTTTCGGTGAGGATCAGCACGGAGGGCCAGTAGTTTCCGCCGGTGATGCCGTCCATCGTGAGGAACGGATCCGGCATCCACAGGTTTTGATAAGCCTTTTCCGCGGCGGCGAGCTGGTCGGCCAGCGTCACATACTGCCGGCCGAGCGCGGTCAGCTCGTTATACGCCGCCCGTGCCGCCTGCAGTGCGGGCCGGCTGTCCAGCGTTATCCCGCCGATCGACCGGATTTTTTCGTCCACTGCCGCGGCCAGCCTGCGCGCACTTTCCTCGTTGTCCTCGACCACGGCGGTTATCGCTTCGCTGGTATTGCCCCATTCGTCGGTGGCGGTGATTTTTACCGTAAACGGCCGCTGCACCTGAAGGCTGGAGAAACGCTGCACCACCTGCGCGGGAGCGTCTGCCGGGTCGGGATAGTTCCACCAGTCGTCGAGTACGTTGAGCGTTTGCACCTTCTCGCCGTCATGGTAAAAGGTATAGCTGTACGAAAACACCAGCGCGCCGTCCTGCGGGCGGTCGAAAACAATCTCGGCTCCGGTTTCCCCGATGGGGCGGGCCGCCGCGCCGGAGGCGTTCAGGGTGGGGGCGGCTGTCTTGCCGCGCAGGGCCGTATAGTACAGCAGATGATCGCCGTTGTCGTCCGGAGCAGGTACAATCCACGGCTCGCCGATTTTCTCGCCTCTGGAAAAATCGATCCGGGTCAGCCGCGTGTTGCCGTGCGCATCCACCTCTGCCAGCAGGCCCTGCGCGGTCGAAGTGTATGCCGGGTCGGCGGGGTTGAGGTAGTTTGCCGCATCCACCGGCTCCATGCTGCCCAGGCCTGTCACCGAACCGGCCTGCACACTCGTAAAGCCGGTCTGCATGATGGCCCGTTCAAGCGTTACGCCGTAATGGGTGTGGCCGGAAAACAGGATGACCTGCGGATACTGCGAAAGCAGAGGCTCGAGCTGCGTGGTATACCCCCAGGGGGCAACGGCGCCGTCGAGCGCATCGCTGCTGCCGTATACCGTGTTGGCGTTTGGCCCGTGCGTTGCGATAAAGACCGGCTGGTGAGGGTTTTCACGCGTAATGGCATCCAGCGTGTTTTTCAGCCATGTCATGGTGTCTTCGCTGAACCGGTTGGGGGAGTAGCTTGCGGTCTGGATGGTCAGAAAATGGCAGCCGCCGACGACCACGTGATGGTTCCCTTTGCGCGGCTGCGAATCTTCTGCCTGCAAACAGAACAGATCCTTGAGCACGTCATACCAGCCTTCGGTGTCCATGCAGCCGCTCCAGTAGGTGTCGTGATTGCCGTAGGCGATGACCATAGCCGTTTGTTCGGGATCGTAATTATCCCGCAGCTGATCAAACAGCAGCTGCGCTTCCTCCCGCTTGCCTTCGTAGGTGTAATCCCCGGCCATAACCAGGGCGTCCGGTTTGCCGCCGGCAAAGGCGTCCAGCGTGTCGATTGCTTTCTGGAAACGGGCTTCCGCCCCGTCCGGACCCAGATGGATATCGGTCATCACGCCAAAGCGCAGGGCAATCCGGTTTTCATCGAATGCCGCCGGCGCGGCCGTCAGTATCCGGTATCGCAGCCGCGCTTCGGTCAGCACGGCGTAGTTTTCCACCAGCTTTTTCTCCGTGTCACCGAGCGCCGCATAGGCGTTTTCCGCTGCGGTAATCGCCTCGTCGCTGTCCGCGGTAACCGTTCCGATCGCGTCAATCAAGCGCATGACCTCCTTGACGCTCTGCGGCGTTTCCGGTTCGCCGAGCCCAAGCGCCGTCCGATAATCCGTCAGAATCTGTCCGGCGGTCAGGATCCCGCTGTAAACACGGGCGGAGAAAAAGGCGCCCTTCGGCGAGGTCAGACCGGTGACAGCTACCCCGTCGTACCCGTTTCCGTCTTCGGCTTTCCGCGGAATCCCCGCCACGCCATAGGCGGTCAGATTGTGGGTGATGCTGCCGGCCGCGCTGACCGAAGCCTCCAGGCGGCCGTTGATATACACCGACAGGGCCCCGTCGTCGGGGTTATAGACGCCTGCGGCCGCATACAGCGTACCGGCCTGAACCTGCGTCTGGCTCTGCACCGTGACATACCTGCCGCCGACGTGCAGGATGAACTGGATATAGCCGTCCATAGTCACCAGGGTGAAACCGCCGGACTGCGCATTGCCCAGGAGGGTACATTCCCCGCTGAGGACTTCGTCAAGCGCAAACAGGACGGATACGGTGAAGCCGTCGTTCATGGCGGCTTTCACCGCACCGGCCTGCCCGCTGTAATCGGCGCACAGGCCGGCATAGCGGTTGGCGCTTTTGACAAAGGCCGGGCCGGTATAGCTGCCGTCTGCGTTGGCGGCGGTCCGGTTCTCGGCTGAATAGCTGCCGGAAAAGGTCAGCGGCAGCTGATAGGTGCCGCCGTCTTGGAGCGTCCCGCTTTCCGTAATCTGCAAATCGAACAGGTCGGCGGCAGGGACGCTCTCCGCCCGTCCGACCGGGATTCCCGCCGGGATTCCCGCTGCAATCACAGCCGCGGACAGCAGGGCGGCGCTGATTTTTTTGAACATGGTATTTCCTCCTCCTTTTTTCTTCATTGTAACAAGCCGGGGCGGTTTTGAAAGGTCACAGGAGGACATAAAACGGTACGGACAGGACATGGTGCTTTACAAGCCGGCATAATCCGGTATAATAAAAGTGTGCTGAATTACCGGCGCTGTGGGGAGGGAAGATTATGGAAAAAGCCGAATGGGTGTTTACCAACCTGCATTTCCGCATGCAGACGGCGCCGGCGCCCATCCGCGTGCTGTATTACCGGTATACCTGTGAGCGGCCGGTCGTGATGCATACGCACGAGTTCTCGGAGCTGGTGCTGGTGACGGGCGGTTGTGCACGCCATACGGCGGTCAGCGCCGACGGGGAAAAATTCACCCGCATTCTGAGCAGGGGGGATGTGCTGCTTATCCATGAGGGAGAGGCGCATGATTTCCGACTGGAGCCCGGGGGAGAGCTGGAAATCTGCAATGTGGTTTACAGCCCGCAGGTGCTGGGCCAGCTTTTCCGGCGGGATGACCCGGACAGCCGCGCTTTGCAGGTGATCGATACGCTGCCGCGGCAGCCGGCCGTTTTCCGGCTGGGGGAAACCGTTCAGCTGACCGGGGAACAGCTTGAGCGTACAGGCGAATATGCCCGGACAATATATGAGGAGGAGAGCCATCCGCACGACGGAAGCGCCGCGATGCAGATCCTGCTTTTGGGGGCGATATTGACCGTGGTGGGCCGGCAGTTTCTGGAAACCCATTTTTCCGGTCCGGCTGCGGCCGATAAGGCCGAAAAGCGGCCGGTAAACCTGGAGCCGGTGTTTGGCTATATCCATGAACATTATTGCGAGCCGCTTTCCCTTGCGTATCTGAGCGGGCTGGCTATCTGCACGCCGCGGCATTTATCCCGGCAGTTCAAGCACGCCGCCGGCATGACCGTGTCCGCGTATATCCGGCAGCTTCGCCTTACCAAAGCCTGCTATCTGCTGCGGCATACGCGCCTGCATAACAATGAAATTGCCCTGAAAACCGGGTATCAGGAATACGCGGGTTTTGCCAAGGCGTTTCGTGCGTATACGGGTTTCTCTCCGACGCGGTATCGCCGTCTGCCGGATGATGAAACCATTGAAAAACTGTTTGCCAATCGCAATCTGTAAAAAGCGCCGGACACGGCGTCCCGCAATGGACGGGATACCGTGTCCGGCGTTTTTTGTTTCCTCAAAGGTCGGGCTGCCGGAGGAGGTTAATGGCTGTATACGGCTTTATTCAACAAAAGCCGCCGTAACATAGGTTTCATATGCGTAAGGACTGATTTTTTTGACAATTTCTGCGCACTTTGCATATTCGATCTTCATTTGCTCAAATGACAATTGCTTTGCGCCGATTTTTTTCCGTAAAGATACCAAGTCATTGACGACTCGTTCTAACTCTGTGACATCAGTCACGTAATCTTGTATAAATTCCTCTCCGTAAGCGTAGCTGTCATACAAATATTGATCCAAACACGACCAGAGGCAGGCCACTTCGCTTGCAAGCTGTTCTTCCGGTGTCGGTTCGGGCTCCCGGGGCAACAACTCGTCACAATATATACCCATCAGATACTGATAATGGACCTCGTATTCTTCGGTCGTCATCGGCTGCCCATACAGGGCCTCCACATACTCTCGGTATTCCTGTATCAACGTGTTTTTCCGCGTGATTCGTTCCGCCTCCTCCGCACTTTCATTGCCGGTCAGGCTTTCCTTTTTGAGACCATCCACATAGCCAAGACAGAAGTTCCTTTCATAATCTCCGAACACCATACTGTGATCGGCGAAGAGCGCAGCCAACTCCTGCTCACTCAGTTTCATCGCCGGATCCGTCACACCGCAATTACGTTCGCTGGATATTTGTGCGGTAACAGCGGCACCCACAGGGATACTCAACGCAGCCAAAACGGTTAACGACAGGATGATGAATTTTCTCTTTTTTCTCATTTTGCTGCCTCCATTTCTCTTAGAGATATACACGGTTGACCGCTATACATCATACATCCCTTTTTATCTTTACAATTACAATCCGATCAGAAGTGGCATAAGCTTCTAATAAAGCCCTAACATGTCCATTGTTATAATTTCCCTCAGAGTTGGTAGAATGCTGTGCATATATAAGCTCTCCTTTTCCCTTATTAGGACATGCACCATTCTCGCCTTTATGCATGCCGTCACAAATAACATTATCCCCACAAATGATCGTCGAATGCCACAAAGTATCATCGTCTTTTTTCAGCTGGATGACATCACCCTTTTTCAGATACCACGTCAGAAAATCGATGTCTTTGAGGGCTTCGTTACCGGAGGCGTATTCTATTGTTTGAAATGCCCTCATATTAGTCTGTCCCCAATGCTTGTTAAAAGCCGTAGCGCTGATAAATGTGTCTGACACCCAGTCATCAGCGTAACTATCAAGAATACTGGGGGAATAGAACCAGTTTTTAATATCGGATTTGCTGGTAAATAAACCCACATCTTTTTGTTCTGGTATCATCAGTAATCCGCCCGAAGAGATACACTGTGACACAAAGTTGGTACAGTCTCCTCCACTAGAGAAAAACTCATAATCCTCGTTGGGATTTGGCCCATAGGCAATGGCATAATTTGCGGCTGCATCACGGTTATAGCTGGAATTTACGGAAGTGTCTGTTCTCGTCCTCATCGATTTATTTGCGGGCTCAATGTACCAGAAGCCATTCGTGGAGCCGTTATCCGTATATTGAATAATCGACGCTCCCTCGTTTGTGAGGGCGCTTTTGACAACAACCGCCTTTGTATACCTGCTGGAATATGACAGCAATCTGTATGAACCGTTGCTGTTTCTCACGATATCAAACCGCTGCGAATTCAAAAGGCCGGACGATGGTTTCGTCCAGATTTGAACAACCGCATCATTTGCAGTAGAGCCATTGGTAATTTCCATCGCGGAATTCGGTGCATGTACAGGATATAACGAATAATCACGGGTAGAAATATTGTACACGATTCTGAACCGCTGATTTGCACCACCGTTCAGGCAATATTGTTTAAGATCCGTTCCGTCTGTCGAACTTCCATTGGGGACATCAAGGTAATAGCCGCTATTGGCATTCCGCAAATAATACGTTTCACCGCTCAATATGCCGGAAGCCGGTCCGGAGCCAACCGTTTTGTAATAAACCAGCAGCTTCGGCGCGCGATAGGCCTCGCCGTCCGAGGAAACGACGCTGTTGTAATCGTTGTAATACTCGTTATTGTAGCCAAACTGGAACCCGTTAATGGCGGTGCCATTCAGCCATTTGGAAACGATATTTGTGACGGGAAATTTATAATACCGGATCTCGCCCTCTTCCCAGATATGGCTTGCGGTGACGCGGTCTGCGCCTGAATCCGGCCGCGCGTTCCAGGTGATATCTTTTCCTTCGCGGAAAGTTGTCACCCGTGAGCATGCCCCGCCGGAAGGATCGGCCGTTGTCTGCCCGCTGCGGAAACGGAGGATAAATTCCGCCCGGTCTATTGAAGTGCCTGCGGGCAGAGTGACCATGTCGGGAAAACGGACATAACCATGCATACGTCCCCCATTATACCCGAAGCTCATATAGTCGTACAGATAATAATTCGAGTTGGGGGACGATTCTTTCACAAAGGTGTCGTCCACAATAGCGGCAGAATTATCCGTTTCAAGATAGCCCTCCGAGCTGGCAGCGGTTATCTGAACGGGATAGACCACTTCCGGACTGTTTAAGAACTCTTCCGGCACGACAATGTCGACGCGCGTCTGTGTGTCGCTGACAGGGGTCAGCCGATAGGTGCTGCCTTCCGTAAAATGCTTGAATGCACCCGGCGCTTCCTGACTCTCCGCCTTGTAGGAATCGCAAACATAAATAGGCTGGAAGATATAATCGATATTCTCTTCATCGGCTTTATCGACCAGAAAAACCGCGGCGTCATCCTCCGCCGGCACGAGGTCGTGCGTGGAAGAGGTATACAGGAACGAAAATACATTTTGTTCAGCGGGTTCGGTCAAGACAATTTCGTTTTTAACGCCGGTGTTGATATTCGTGTGTGCCAAAGACGTGCCGCTGCCGTAAATGTCTTCGTAGACCATGCGGCCGTTGCCCAGCTCGTCCGTATTGATATAGCCTTTGGCCGCGTTCGTGTCCGCCTGATACGCGCCGAATGTAAACTGCTTATTCAGGGAGAACCCCTTTTCCGCATTTGTGGAAAATTCCGCGGTAAACGAGTTGGCGGTGTTTTTTAAGAATAGCCGTCGAACAGGGAACGCCTCGTGCTGTTTTGGGTCATGCCGGTATCGATGAAAGACACGGTTCCATCCTCGTCTGTAAACTTAACCGGGGTGGAATACAGTTCGATTTTTCCCTTTCCCTCTGCATTTTCTGCGGTAATGGAATAGAGGTTATCGTCCGGCAATATTGTTACGGCGTTGAAATCGCCGTCTTTCGTTAACGTTTGCTGAATGTTGAAGGGTGCTGAAGAAAGAGGAACTGCCGTCAGAGCGTCTGCGTGCTTAACTGCCGGTTCTGCCGCAATGCTGAAGGAGCAGCAAAAAAGAATGGCCATGCCGGTTATAACCGGTAATCCTTTTCTCACCAGATGACGTTTTGCTCGTGACAATTTCATTTTTCTTTCCCTCCTTTTTAATTCAGACCGGTCCCCCCTGAGTGTTCAGAATCAGGAGTGCCACATTGGTATCACCCCGCATTCCAATAATTTCTATTTTTATTATAACATATCCATCGCGGTTTGTAAATATTTTATTCTCAAAATGAAAAATTGTGATGCATATTGACAATTTATTTTGCGGCGGCATGAAAAACCCCCGCGGCACCGATTTTCGGCGCCGCGGGGGTTTGCCGTGTTTACAGGTCGGGCTGCCGGAGGAGGGCGTTTTCAACGGCGGCCTGCTGTTCGTCCGGGGTCAGCAGCGGGGTGCGCCCGCAGTACATGAGATATTCCACGTTGCCGTTCGTGCCGTGGATGGGGGATACAATCATCCCGCGCAGGTACAGATGGTTTTCCGCCGCCGCGTCCGCCAGGCCGTGCAGCAGCGGCGGCAGGACGGCGGGATCCTTAATGATGCCGTTCTTGCCAAGCGCCCGCTGCGGCGCTTCAAACTGCGGCTTGATCAGGCAGACAAACCGGCCGTCCGGCTTGAGGATGCGGTCGACGGCAGGAAAAATTTTCGTCAGCGAAATAAAGGACACGTCGGTGGTTACCATATCCATCATACCGCCGACATCGTCCGGCGTGAGATGGCGCGCATTTGTGCGCTCGAGCACCTTTACGCGCTCGTCGCTGCGCAGCTCCCACGCGAGGATGCCGTAAGCGACGTCCACCGCGCACACCGACGCCGCGCCGCGCTGCAGCAGGCAGTCGGTAAAGCCGCCGTTGCTCGCGCCGATATCGCAGACCTGCAGACCGGTCACGTCCAGCGCAAAATCGTCCAGCGCCCGTTCAAGCTTATAGCCGGAGCGGCTGGCGTATTTTTTCGCCTTTTCCCGCAGCGTGAGCACCGTATCCGCCGGCACCGGCGTACCGGCCTTATCCGCCGGGATTTCCCCGATAAAAATCCGGCCGGCCATAATCAGGCCGTCCGCTTCCTGCCGGGAAACCCCCAGCTGCTGCATCGCCAGCTCGTCGAGCCGTATGGTGTCCATCGCGCATCCCTCCGGTAACAGGCGCGCATCCGGGGCCGCCTCCTCAGGGGGCGGAACACCGGCGATCTGCTTTTCTTCCCGCCGGAAGCGGGCACACGAGCCTGTTTGTCTTACCGGAGTATTGTATCCCGTATCCGCCGGCGTGTCAACCGTCCGCCCTTTTCCGGGCCTTGCCGCGTGTGGGCGGTTATGGTAAAATCCTTTTGAGCCGGGCAGGATGGGCTCGCCCCGCCTCCATCGGCGCAGGGCAGCGCCTGCCGGCGTTTTCGTCCCCGGCCTTGCCAAACACTGCCCCCGCACCGGCTGAGGGGTAACATTTCGGCGGGCGGGGGAACGGCGTGAGAAAAGCGCCTTCCTCCGGCGTGCGGCGCGTGCAGGGAAGGCGGCCGTGGCCCGGCGCGCCGAAAACAGGGCGTGCCCGAGGCCGCCTATCTTTTCCGAACAAAACAGGAGGGCAGCATGAACAGTCAGGCATACATCCGCGAAATTCCCGGCGCAAAGACGGCGGTGCTGATGATTCACGGCATTGTGGGCACACCGGAGCATTTTGCCATGCTCTATCCCTATGTGCCGGAGGACTGGTCGATTTACAGCATCCGGCTGGCGGGGCACGGCGGCAGTGTGGAGGATTTTGCCGCGGCGACGATGGCGCAGTGGAAGCAGCAGACCGCGGAGTGGGTCGCCCGGCTGCACCAGCGGTATGAAAAGATCGTGATTGCCGCGCATTCGATGGGGACGCTGCTGTCGATGGAGGCTGCGCTGCAGCATCCGGAGCGCATCTGCGGCCTGTTTTGGCTCAATGCGCCGCTGCGGGTCTGGGTGAGGCCGAGAGCGGTGGGCAGCGCTTTCCGGGTGATTTTCAACCGGATTCCCCCCGGGGACAATGCGGCCCGGGCCATGCAGCGGGCGTACGGCGTCCGGCCGGATGCCTGCGTGTTTAAGTACCTGCGCTGGGTGCCGAATTATCTGGCGCTGTTCCGGCTGATTCACCAAAGCCGCAGACGCTGCCGGCAGGTGCGGGTGCCCTGCCTGTGCTTTCAGTCGGGCAGGGACGAGCTGGTGGCGCGTTCGGGTGCCAAATATCTGGCGGATAACCCCTGTATAGCGGTGCATTGGCTCGAACGTTCGAGCCATTTCTGGTATGCGGATAAAGAAAAGGCGAGGCTCTGTGAGAGGTTCGCGGCGTTTTGCCGCAGCTGCTGAGCCGCTTTGCACGGAAAAGCGGCTGTTTTTCTGTGGGGACACAAGAAAATTTAACAATTTGGGCGGTAAGAAATTTGCGGGATTGTATGGACTTTTGGCAGAAAATATCTTATCATATAAAGATATGGAATCTGCGCAGGCGGCGGGTATGCTGCCGTCCTGCGGGCTGCGACAGGAGGCTTGATACATGGAACGGTGGGATTTGCTGGATGAAAACGGACGCCCGACCGGAGAGCGCATGGTGCGCGGGGAACCGATCCGTCCCGGCCGGTACCACCGGGTGGTGCATGTCTGGGTGATGGACAGCACCGGCCGGCTGCTGATCCAGAAGCGCGCGCCGTTTCTGCGGCTGATGCCCGGCGAATGGACGGTGACGAGCGGCTCTGCCGTGGCAGGGGAGGACAGCCGTCAGGCGGCGGCCCGCGAGCTTGGCGAAGAGCTGGGCATACATGTTCGTCCGGAAGAGCTGGAATTTTTGTTTACCCTGCGCCGCCGCAGCTCCTTCAGCGATCTGTGGCTGCTGCGCCGGGATGTGGAGAAAAACGCCCTCCGCTTACAGGCGGAGGAGGTGGCGGACGCCTGCTGGGTCACCCGGGGGCAGCTGCAGAATATGCTGGGAAAAAGGGCCTTTCATCATTACGGCCGGGAGTATTTTGAACGGCTGTTTGCGCGGCTGTATCCCGACCGCGCGGAGCAGACGCTGTATATATCCGATCTGGACGGCACCCTGCTGGCTCCTGACGGGCATCTTTCCGCCCGCACGGTCGGGATGCTCAACACCCTGATCGAAAAGGGGGTGCTGGTTTCGGTCGCTACCGCGCGCAGCCTGATGGGCGCGTTCCTGACCGGCATTGAGCAGGTGAAATGGCCGGTGCCGCTGGTGCTGATGAACGGGGTGCTGCTGTACGATATCGGCGCGCGCCGCATTCTCCAGCACTGTGCGATGCCGGCGCAGACGGTGGACAGCGTGCTGGACATCTGCCGGGACGAAGGGAAATTTCCGTTTGTCTACCGGGTGGAGGGCGACCGCGTAAAGGTCACCTACACGCAGGCGCTGGGCGCGCTGGAAAAGGCCTTTGCCGAGGAGCGCCGAAAAGCGTATCCGGACGATTTTGTCCAGGCGGCGGACTATGCCCGGGGACAGCCGGCGGTGTATTTTTCGCTGCAGGACAGCTACGACAAGATCCAGCAGATCCGGGAGCGGGTCGAGCGGCTGCCGGGCGTGCAGACCGCCTTTTACCGCGACGTGTATAACGAAGGCAACTGGTATCTCGAGATTTTCGACGCCCAAGCCGGCAAGGCCGGCGGCGTGCGCCGGCTCAATGAGCGGGTGGGCGCCGGGCGCGTGGTGGCCTTCGGCGACAACTTCAACGACCAGTCCATGCTGGAGGCCGCGGACGTGGCCTGCGTGGTGGAAAACGGCGTGGAGGAAATGAAGGCGCTCGCCGATGTGGTCATCGGCCCGAACGACGCCGACGGCGTGGCGGAATTTATCGGGAAGGACAGCGGAGCATGACGGGATTTCTCATCCGCCGTTTTGTGCGGAATCCGGAAGATACGGAAAACGCCGGGGTGCGCTACGCCTATGGCCGGCTGGCGGGGATCACCGGGCTGTGCGCGAATATCCTGCTGTTTGCCGCGAAGCTGATCGCCGGCGGGCTCACCGGCAGCCTCGCCATCATGGCCGACGCGTTCAACAACCTCTCGGACGCCGGTTCCTCCATTGTGACGCTGGTCGGCTTCAAGCTGTCGAGCGCGCCGCCGGATGAGGAGCATCCCTTCGGCCACGGCCGGATGGAATACCTTTCCGCGCTGGCGGTTGCGGCGCTGATTATGGTGGCGGGCTTCGAGCTGGCGACCAAATCGGTGGAAAAGATTCTGCATCCGACGCAAACGGCCTTTGAGCCGGTTTCGCTGGTGATCCTGGTGCTGGCGATCGGGGTCAAGCTCTGGATGGCGCTGTTTTACCGCAGGATCGGCGGGCGCATCGATTCCGAGGTGCTGCGCGCCGCCTCGGCGGACAGCCGCAACGACACGCTGAGCACGCTGGTGGTGCTGGCTTCGGCGGTGGTCAATGTGTTTGTGCCGGCGGATATCGACGGCTATGTGGGCGCGGCGATCGCGCTGTTTGTCATCTGGTCCGGCTTTTCGGTCATACGCAAGACGGTGTCCCCGCTGCTCGGGCAGGCGCCGGACCCGCAATTCGTCGAGGACATCAAAAATACGGTGCTGTCCTATGACGGGATCATCGGCATCCACGATCTGATGGTGCATAACTACGGCCCGGGGCGCGTGGTGCTTTCGCTGCATGCGGAGGTTCCCGCCGAGGAAGATGTGATGCACAGCCATGACACCGTCGACCGGGTGGAAAAGGAACTGATGCAGAAATACCACGCGCTCGCCTGCATCCATATGGATCCGGTCAACACCTCGGACGAGCGGGTTGCGCGGCTGCGCGAAATGGTGGAGGAGCTGCTGCACGGCATCGACAGCCGGCTGAGCCTGCACGATTTCCGCGTGGTTTTCGGGGACACCCATACCAACCTGATTTTTGACCTGGTCGCGCCGTACGACTATCCCGACAGCCAGCAGCTTTGCGCGGATATCCGCCGGCTGGTGGCCGAAAAGGACCCGACGCTGTGTACGGTGGCGACGGTGGAACACAGCTTTACCTGACAGGAGGACGGCCGTGGCTGGCTATTTGATCTATAACGGCTTTTGGAATCCGAAGGGGCCGCCCGATGCGGTCCGGCGGCTGCAGCAGGCCGGCGAACGCGCCGGCGGGCCGCTGACCCCGCTGCCGAATACGGCGCTGGCGGCGGATTTCGCCGGCGGGACGCCCGCGGTGCGGCGGGCGGACACCCCCGGAAAGGAGCCGCTGACCGCGGCGGATTTTGCGCTGTTCTGGGACAAGGATGTGCGGCTGGCGCGGACGATGGAAGCCGTCGGCATGCGGCTGTACAACCCCGCGGACGGGGTGGCGGTATGCGACGACAAGGCGGCGACCCACCTGGCGCTGGCGCGTCACGGCCTGCCGATGCCCCGCACGCTGGCCGCGCCGATGACCTACCTGCACATGGATGCCGGGCCGGCCGAGGCGTTTTACCGGACGGCGGAGGAGCTGCTCGGCTATCCGCTGGTGCTCAAGGAGTGCTTCGGCTCGCTCGGCGGGCAGGTGCACCTGGTCCGGGACGGCGGGCAGCTCCGCCGCCTTGCGGATACGCTCGCGGCGCGCCCGTTCCTTTTGCAGGAATACATCCCGCCGGGCGGGGAGGATTTCCGGCTGTACATGGTCGGCGGGCGTCTGGCCGCCGCCATGCGCCGGGTGAACCCCGCGGATTTCCGGGCGAATATCGGCAGCGGCGGACACGGGCAGGCGTATGTGCCGACAGCGGAGGAAACGGCGCTGGCGCAGGAGGCCTGCCGGGTCCTGGGCGTGCCGATTGCGGGGGTGGATATCCTGCACACGCCGCAGGGAAAACCGCTGCTGTGTGAGGTGAATTCCAGCGCGCAGCTCGCGGGGATCACCGCCTGCACGGGCGTGGATATCGCCGGGGAAATCGTATCGTTCGTCCGGCGGTGTGAGGAGGAAAAAAACAGGACATACTAATGGTTAAGATCATGAAGACGCGCGGTGCCGGTGCGCGGCGGTGCGCAGCACCGTCGGCCGGCGGATGCGCAGCCTGCCGCGTTCCCGGGCATCCTGACCGTTACGGCGTCCTTTTATCACGGCGCTTTTGTCCGGCTGAGGGCCGGCGGAGCCGGGGCGCATGCGCCCGGAAAGGAAAGGATCGAATATGAGAAGACAGTTTGAAAGCCGCGAAGCCCGCCGTCGCCGCCGCCGCCGTCAGCGCCTGCTGGTGCTGATCGGGGCCGCGCTGCTGATGGTGCTGATCGTGGCGCTGATTGTGTTTATTATCGTGCGCGCGGTGAAAGGAACCACCGGGCCGGGGGACGCCTCCTCGCTGACGTCGTCCGCGGCATCCGAAGTGCCCGCCGAAACGACGACCGCGCCAACCACGGCGCCGACAACCGCGCCGCCGTCCAGCGCGGTGAACGCCGACTGGT
>CAJKBW010000056.1 GCA_905198295.1 uncultured Oscillospiraceae bacterium
ATAGAGTTAATTGTTAAATAAGCAATGTAATGAATCACAGGAGGAAAACCAATGCAGATTGTCAGGGTGGTGGATTACAGCCCGGCGTGGCCGGAGCGCTATCGGCGGGAGTCGGCGGCACTGGCGGAGGTGTTCGGGCCGGAGCTTGTGGCGATCCACCATATCGGCAGCACCTCGGTGCAGGGGCTGGCTGCCAAGCCGATTATCGATATGCTGGCTGAAGTGAAGACTATCGGACGGGTGGATGTGCTGGACGCCGGATTTATGCGGCTTGGCTATGAACCGATGGGGGAGTTCGGGATCCCCGGAAGGCGGTATTTCCGAAAGGACAGCGTTGTGGGCGGCGAGCGGCAGCGCACCCATCAGCTGCATGTCTTTGCACACAGCGACCGGGAGAATGTAGTACGGCATCTCGCGGTACCGGCCTATCTGCGCCGGCATCCGGAGGATGCGGCCGCCTATGCGGCGCTGAAAAAGGCGCTGGCGATGCAGTATCCGATGGATATTGAGGGGTATTGTGACGGCAAGGACGCGTTTGTCAGGGCGCTCGAGCGCAGAGCGGTCGAAGAATACCGGCGGGGCGCTGCCCCGCACCCCGCGGCCTTTTGAAAAAGGCCGGCGAAAACGCAGAAAAGCCCCGACCGCGGTTCATCTGAACCGCGTGCGGGGCTTTTATCTGTGTGGATTACCGGAACTTTTTGCGCTCCACATAGCTGGTGTGCAGCGCGTGGTGGGCCTTATGGCCGCCGAAGCCGTCGAAATATTCGCTGTACAGCTTCTGAATGACCGGAGACTGATGCGACTTACGCAGCTTCATGCCGGCATCCTGATCGTACAGGGCCTTGGCGCGGATCGCCTTGAGATCGACGGTGTTGCGCACCGACGCAGGCTGAATGGGCTGGCCGCCGCCGTTGACGCAGCCGCCCGGGCAGCACATGATCTCCACGAACTGCCAGTCGGCGGAGCCGTCGCGGATGCAGCTGAGTACGTAATTCGCACTGGCCAGGCCGCTCGCGACCGCAACCTTGACATCCATGCCGGCGATGTTGTATACCGCTTCCTTCAGGCCGGCGGTGCCGCGAACCTCGTGGAAGTCCACCGCTTCGTTGTCTTTGCCGGTCAGCCAGTCGTTGGCGGTGCGCAGCGCCGCTTCCATGACGCCGCCGGTGGCGCCGAAGATGACCGCCGCACCGGTGTCCTCGCCGAGCGGGGAGTCAAACTCTTCATCCGGAAGGTTGACGAAATCGATGCCGCAGCGCTCGATCATGCGGGCGAGCTCACGGGTGGTCAGAGCGATATCCACGTCCGCTACGCCGGCAGCATCCTGATCGTCACGGCCGACCTCGAACTTCTTCGCGGTACAGGGCATGATCGACACCGACACGATGTCCTTCGGGTCGATGCCCATCTTTTCGGCGTAGTAGGTCTTGATGACCGCGCCGCCCATCTGCTGTGGAGATTTGCAGGTCGACAGATGGTCGAGCTGATCCGGGTAATAATATTCAGCAAACTTGACCCAGCCGGGCGAGCAGGAGGTGATCATCGGCAGCACACCGCCGTTCTTCACCCGATCCACAAACTCGTTGGCCTCTTCGACGATGGTCAAGTCGGCGGCAAAGTCGGTATCAAAGACCTTCGCGAAGCCCAGCCGGCGCAGCGCAGCGACCATTTTGCCTTCGACGTTGGTGCCGATCGGCATACCGAAGCACTCACCGAGGGTGGCACGGATGGACGGTGCGGTCTGCACCACCACGTGCTTGGATTTGTCGGCCAGCGCCGCCCACACCTTATCGGTGTCGTCCTTCTCGGTCAGGGCGCCGGTCGGGCAGACGGTGATGCACTGTCCGCAGGACACGCACGGCACGTCGTTGAGCGCTTTCTCAAACGGGGTGCCAATGTGCGTATCGATGCCGCGGTCGTTCGCGCCAATGACCGACACGTACTGCTGGCGGCAGGCTGCCACGCAGCGGCGGCAGAGAATGCATTTGTTGTTGTCCCGCACCAGGTGCGCGGTGGAGGTGTCCAGCTCGTAATGCGGGCGGAAGCCCTCATAGCGGTCTGCGTCCTCAATGCCGTAGTCGCGGCACATCTTCTGCAGCTCGCAGTCGCCGGAACGCACGCAGGACAGGCACTTTTTCTCGTGGGTGGAGAGGATCAGTTCCAGAGTGGTCCTGCGGGCCTGCTGAACCTTCGCAGTATTGGTCTGCACCTCCATGCCCTCGGCCACCGGATACACACAGGCGGTCACCAGACCGCGTGCGCCGGTCGCTTCGACCACGCAGATGCGGCAGGCGCCGATTTCGTTGATGTCCTTGAGATAGCACAGGGTGGGGATCGTCACTCCCGCGGCACGGGCCGCCTCCAGAATGGTGGAACCCTTCGGCACGCTGACCGCGATGCCGTTGATTTTACAATTAACCATTTCCATTACGTTATGCTCATTCCTTTCCGACAAGTAGGGTTTTCAGTCCCCGGCATATCCCGTCAGCATTTCACGACAGCGCCGAAGCGGCACTTCTCGATGCAGGCGCCGCACTTAATGCAGGCGTTCACGTCGATCACGTGCGGCTGCTTGACGGTGCCGGAAATGGCGCCCACCGGGCAGACACGGGCACAGGCGGTACAGCCCTTGCACTTGTCGGCCACGATCTCATAATGCAGCAGCGATTTGCACACGCCGGCGGGGCATTTCTTATCCACCACGTGCGCCACATATTCGTCGCGGAAGAATTTCAGGGTGGAGAGCACCGGGTTCGGCGCCGTCTGGCCGAGGCCGCACAGCGAGTTTTCTTTGATGTAGTGGCACAGCGCCTCGAGGTCGTCGATATCCTCCAGCGTGCCGTTGCCGCTGGTGATCTTTTCGAGTTTTTCGAGCAGGCGCTTGGTGCCCACGCGGCAGGGCGTGCATTTGCCGCAGGATTCATCCACCGTGAATTCCAGGAAGAATTTCGCGATGTCCACCATGCAGGTGTCCTCGTCCATGACGATCAGGCCGCCGGAACCCATCATGCAGCCCATTGCAATGAGGTTGTCATAGTCGATCTTGGTATCGATGAGCGAGGCCGGGATACAGCCGCCGGACGGGCCGCCGGTCTGTGCCGCCTTGAACTTCTTGCCGTTCGGGATGCCGCCGCCGATTTCCTCGACGATCTCCCGCAGGGTAGTACCCATCGGGATTTCCACCAGGCCGGTGTGCTTGATCTTGCCGCCGAGCGCGAACACCTTGGTGCCTTTCGACTTCTCGGTGCCCATCGAGGCAAACCATTCAGCGCCCTTGAGGATGATCTGCGGAACGTTGGCGAAGGTTTCGACGTTGTTTTCCACCGTCGGGCAGCCGAACAGGCCCTTGACCGCCGGGTACGGCGGACGCGGACGCGGCTCGCCGCGGTTGCCCTCGATAGAGGTCATCAGCGCGGTTTCCTCGCCGCACACAAATGCACCGGCGCCCAGGCGGATTTCCATATCAAAATCGAACCCGGAGCCGAAAATGTCTTTGCCGAGCAGACCGGCCTCGCGGGCCTGATCGATGGCAATCTGCAGACGGCGCACCGCGATCGGGTACTCCGCGCGCACATACACAAAGCCTTTGGTCGCGCCGATTGCATAGCCGGCAATCGCCATTGCTTCGATAATGCAGTGCGGGTCGCCCTCGAGCACAGAGCGGTCCATGAATGCACCGGGGTCACCTTCGTCGGCGTTGCACACCACGTATTTCTGTGGCGCTTTGTTCGGCGCGCACAGCGCCCACTTGCGACCGGTGGGGAATCCGCCGCCGCCGCGGCCGCGCAGGCCGGAGTCGGTGATGACCTGGATGACCTGCTCCGGCGTGTATTCGGTCAGGCACTTGCCCAGCGCCTGATAGCCGTCATACGCTATGTATTCATCGATCGATTCCGGGTTGATGACGCCGCAGTTGCGCAGCGCAACGCGGACCTGTTTGCGGTAGAAGTCGGTTTCGTTGAGGGACTTGATTTCATCCTTTTCCACCGTCTCATCATAGAGCAGGCGGGTGACGATACGGCCCTTGAGCAGATGCTCCGAAACGATTTCCGGGATGTCCTCCGCTTTGACACGGGAGTAGAAGCAGCCTTCCGGATACACGATCATGATCGGGCCGAGCGCGCACAGGCCGAAGCAGCCGGTGCGCACGACCTTGACTTCCTCGGAAAGCCCCTGCACTTCAATTTCCCTTTCCAGTGTCTCAATAATCTGATGGCTTCCGGATGAGGTACAGCCGGTACCGCCGCAGACGAGCACGTGTGAACGATACATCGTAAGTTTTCCTCCTCTGTTTACTTCATCATGCTGCCGATGGTGTATTCGGTCACCGGATTGCCGTTGACCAGGTGGTCAACCACGATGCGCGCCACCTTTTCCGGCGTGACCTTCGCGTAGGTGACCTTCTCCTTGCCGGGAACCATCACCTCGACGATCGGCTCAAACTGGCACATGCCGATGCAGCCGGTCTGGGCGACCGTCACGTTTTCCAGATGGCGTTTGCCGACTTCTTCCACAAAAGCGTTCAGCACCGGGCGTGCGCCCGCGGCAATGCCGCAGGTCGCCATGCCGACGACCACCCGTACCGCATCCTGCTGATTGGCGCGCACGGTCATCTTCTGCCGGGCCTGTTCGCGGATAGCCTGCAGTTCTTCAAGCGTTTTCATTCAGGGGTTACCTCCTTCAGTTTGTCGACGGGCCTGCCCGCCGCGATTCGTCTGCGTCAAATGCCCTCCGGCCGTATGGCGGCCGATTGCTCCCGTATGTAACCGTCGATCCATTCCATAACCTCCGGCGTATCCAGCGGCACATCACCGAGGATCTCCCGCAGCTGGCGGGTGTCCGTCTGCGCCGAGCGGCCGTTGGCGGTGAATACATAACGGAAATCGATCTGCGGATTCATGCGGATGAGTGCCGTGACGGTGCCGTCCATATCGCCGAGCGGCATCCTGTCAATATGGGAGAGGATAAAAACGGCCTCCACCGTTGTGCCCGCGCCGGAAACGGAGCGGATTTCCAGACCGCCGCCGGCCATCTCGGCCGCCATGCGGAACAGCGGGATCCCCATGCCCACCTTCCGGGTGGTGCGGGTGGTAAAAAACGGGTCGCGCACCCGAGCAAGCTGCTCGGCGGTCATGCCGCGTCCATTGTCCTCCACCGTCAGCGTCAGACGGTCGGCTGCACTCTCGCAGTCCACCGTCAGGGTGACAAGCGTTGCACCGGCGGCAATCGAGTTCTGCGCAATGTCCAGCATGTTCAGTGACAGCTCACGCATACCGGCCTCCCATTTTCCACCGTCAGCCTGCGTATTTCTCCAGAATACCGTCGATGTCGTCCACTGTCAGGCGGCCGTACACATCGTCGTTGACGGTGAGAACCGGAGCCAGGCCGCAGGCGCCGATGCAGCGGCAGGCAGTCAGCGAGAACCGGCCGTCTTCGGTGCACTCGTCCGCACCGATGCCCAGCTTTTCGCTCAGCTTGTTGAAGATATCACCCGAGCCTTTGACGTAGCACGCCGTGCCCAGACACACCGAGACGTTGTACACGCCTTTCGGAGACAGCGCGAACTGCGCGTAGAAGGTGGCCACGCCGTAAACCTTCTCCAGCGGCACGCCCATGCCGTCTGCGATCATCTTCTGCACCTCAAAGGGGAGGTACCCGTAGATGTCCTGCGCCTGCTGCATCACCCCCATCAGCCGACTTGTGTCGTGCTTGTTGGCGTCAATGATCTTCTGCAGCTCGAGCGCCTGCTCTTCCGTTCCGCGGAAGGGGAGATTGCTGATTTTTTTCTGCATTTTTGCCGTTTCCTCCTTGCTGATCCGGCCGGCCGAGACAAAGCCGCCGCCCAGTTTGTGAAAAAGATAACAAGTATACTCTGAACAGTATACATCAAGATATAAGTATAGCATAGTTCGACACAAAATGCTACATAAACTATAGGCTCTGCCAAAGAAATTTTTAACATAAAGCAGAGAAGATTGGTAGAGATATTCCTTACAAAAAATAATAAAAAAATTAGGCAATCGGGCAAAAATGGCAGGCAACTGTTGGTTGCGCCAGGGAGATTCTCTTGTTGCTGGCAGATAAATATGCTAGGATGGAGAAAAAGGGAGGGATGGCGGTGGATAATCAGCGGATGGGGGCCTTCATTGCGGGGCGCCGCCGGACGATGCAGCTGACACAGGCGGAGCTCGCAGACAGACTGCATGTGACCCGGCAGGCGGTTTCCAAATGGGAATCCGGAAAATCGGTTCCGGACACCGGAACGCTGCTGACGATGGCGGAGTTGTTCGGCGTTTCGGTGGAGACGGTTCTCAGCGGAGAGGAGGCAGTGCCGTCCGCCGTGCCGGTGCAAAAAGAAAATAGCGGAGCGGCCGCGTCGGGCGAAAAGTATATTTTTCGCCCGATTCCTGAGGTAGTGCATGAACAAAGTCGTCCGGTTCTCCGCCGGAAGACGGGCTGGCTGTTTTTTATGCCGGTGCTGGTATTGGCGCTGCTGGTCGTTGTACTCCCTTTGGGAAGGGCATTTTATTACAGCATGACCGCCTTTAATGGACTTGAAGCGCCGCATTTTGTAGGACTGCAGAATTATGCAGCCGTTTTGCAGAATCCGCTGACCCTTCCGTCGGCGCTAAACACTCTGTGGATTTTTATGATTGCCGGAGGGCTGCCGCTGCTGCTGGGCTGGCTGTTCGGCCGCACTGCCGCCCGTCTGCCGCTGCCGGTGGGGATACTCATCGGTATACTGTTCGGCGCCGGTTCGCTCAGCGCGCTCACCCCGTCGTGGCTGGCACTGCTGTTTTCGGGGGATGTCACCGGGTTGCTCAACAACCTGCTGCTTATGCGCGGTATCGTGACGGAACCGGTTGGCTGGCTGACCGTCCACAGCAATGCAGTACAGTGTCTCCAGCTGGGGCTGCTGTGTCTGGCGCCGGCCTACCTGATTTTTTACATCGGCGGACGCAGCGGCCGGATGCGGGCGGCTTGGCATGTTGGGGTCACCGCGCTTCCGGTGCTGCTTCTGGCGAACTGGGCTGCACCACTGTTTCTGATCGGTTTTCCCTCCCGAGATTACACCGCGCACTGGCTGCCGTCGATGATTTACGATTACGGCAGCGTGCGTTTTGAAATCGGTACAGCCTGTGCGCTGATGCTCCTGACCCTGCTGCTGTATGCGGCGGTGGTCGCGGCGGGGCATCTGCTGGTATGGGCGGTTTCGCGGCTGTTCCGTGCGTGCGGTGCCCTCGCGGCAGCAGGGCATCCTGTACGGGCGGTGCATTGGTGCGGGGGAATCGCGGGTTTGGCGTGCGGTGTGCTGCTGCTGTTCCCGGCATATATCCTGATTAACTATGCGGTGAAGCCGGCGGAGGAACTGTTTTTGTTCCCTCCGGTCCTGCTGACGAGCCGGCCGGTGGGTGAAAATTTCACCGCTCTCTTTTCTTCGATGGCGGTGCGGCTGTCCTTTGCCCGCATTCCGCTGTATCTGTTGTACGCGCTTGCTGTTTATCTGCTGACGGCGCTGCCTGCGGCGATCGGCGCGGCATTTGTGCCGGGCCGGAGCAAAAGGATTGTCATGGCGATATGGCTGCTCGGCATGGCTGCCGCACCGCTGCTGGGATACGGCGGCTATTGGAACTTCAACTTGTTTGTGGATGCCGTGCTGCCGGTGGCGCTGCTGCGGTGTATGACAAGCCCCCTGCTGCCGCTGAGCGTGCTGCTGACGGTGTGGATCCTGCGCAGAAGCATGATGGGCTGCCGGAATTTTACCGACTGGCGCAGGAAGACCAAACGGGTGGTGCTCACGGGCGCAGCCGTACTCGCTGTGGGATTGGGGACGGCGCTCTCGCTGCTGTATATTGGGGCGGATCCTATGCTGTACAGCAGCGATGTGCAGTTCCCACTGGGCATTCTGCAGGTGCCGGGAATGCGCATGGGTGTACTCAGTGCCGGGCATCTGCTGCTGTATGCGGCGGGGGTTGTGCTGGTGACAGCACTGGTGATGACGCTGCTTTCCGGGCGGATGGAACGCCACCTGGCAGAAGCCGTGTCAGAACGCCAATAAAACCAAATAAGACCAAAAACGTCCGGCCCGGAATTTCCGGGCCGGACGTTTTGCACTTATGGAAATCAGCGGATATCCCGACGGCAGAAGCTGTCGCGGGCGATCCAGAGGAAGCAGGCGGTGTATACCAGCAGAATAATGACCGAGAAACCGAGGGTCATATGCGGGTCCACCAGCATGCTGCCCATGCCCATCATGTTGATAATTCCGGAGGAAGCGCTCGGCAGATACACCGACAGGTCGGTGTTGGCGAACACCACGAACGACGCACCCGGCAGCACAAAGCCAAAACTAGAGCTGATTGCGGCGAGCAGCAGCACCACCATCTGGCTGCCGTACATCAGCAGCAGGGATACCGCGATCGCAATCGCGCTTTTGCGGGTTATCGCTGAGAGCATCAGCGCCAGTGACATATAGAAGATCACCGGGAGCAGATACAGCACGTATTTGAACAGTACGAACAGCAGATACGGCATTTTGATAACCTGGCCGAACAGCGAGAGCACCTGCATGGCGGCAAGGTCCTCAAAACCGGTGAGCAGCCCGCTGACCAGGAAGGAAACCACAAACATCGCTCCGGCGGTCATCAGGATGACCTCGAGCATCAGGATGGCCTTGGCCCAGAAAATTTTGTACCGCTTATGCGGGGTGATCAGCAGCAGCTTGATGGTGCCGGAGCTGAACTCCGACGAAATCAGGCCGCCGGCCAGCACAATGATGAGCAGTGAGATCAGTGAGATGGAACCGGTGGAGGCGTCCATCAGTCCGACAAAGCTGGTGGCGGAAACCGGCGCGCTGTCAGTTTTCAGCCGCTCCGTCGCCACGTCGATCTGCTGCTGAAGCGACGCGCGGGTGGTGGAATCGATTGGGTTGCTGTTTAACTCGCCGCTGAGCAGCGAAAGCTTATTGGTGCGGATGATGCCCAGTTGATCGTTTTTCCAGCTCAGGTCGGAAGAGTTTCGGGCATAATAGGAAAAACGGCCTTCGTTCGGCAGCGGTGCGATGTCATAGTCCAGATACATCTGGAGAATTTCCTTCTCCACCTGCCGTTCGGCTTCGTTTTTGCCGGAAGTCTCCAGTTGTTCCATCTGCAGCCGGATATATTCCTGCCAGCTGTTGGTTTCCAGCACGCGGGTGAGTTCGTCCGCCTGCTTCTGCAGTGTTTCGGTATCCGCCGGCGTCTGGCCGGGCTGCTGCATGCCGCCCTCTTCCTGGCTGCGCTGTGCCTCCTCAATCTGCCGCTCTGTATTACAGATGCGGTAAATTACCTCGGCGCGCCAGTCGCTCGGGGGAATTTGGTTGTCGTACAGATACTGGACCTCTTTGAGTTCGTATTTTGTATAGAGGTCTTCCGGATCCTGCCTTGCGTACATCTGCAGATAGCTCAAGGTCTCTTCGTAATCTTCTTCCCAGTTCCCGTACCAGCTGGAGGAACCGCCTGCCACCTTGCCGAGGATCAGAGTGACCGCCATCAGCAGGACGATAACCCCCATGAGTACCCATGTGGATATTTTGCGGTATAGTTTGGTGCGTTCATTTTGTATGAGCTTACCCAATGACGTTCCCTCCTCCCGTGATGTCGATGAAGCTCTGTTCGAGCGAGGCGTTCACCGGGGCAAGACCGTAGATGGCGACGCCGTTTTCCATCAGGGCCCGGTTGAGCTCGGGAATCTGGTCTTCTTCCAGATGCAGCTCGACCACGCCGTCCTCCACCGAGGAGATAAAGTCGGGGGCGTTCTTCTGCAGCAGTTCGACCGCACGGTCAAACGGGCGCAGGGTATAGCGGTACAGCCCGCGGCTGCTCTGCGAGGTGATCTCTTCCAGTGAACCGATGCGCAGCAGGCGGCCGTTGTTGATGATGCCGACCGTGTCGCACATCAGCTGCATTTCCTGCAGAATATGGCTGGACACCAGCACCGCCAACCCCTGCGTATGCGCCAGATGGGAAAGCAGGTCGCGGAAATCTTTGATGCCCGCCGGATCGAGTCCGTTAGTCGGTTCGTCGAGAATCATAATTTTCGGGTTGTGCAGCAGCGCCTGCGCCACGCCGAGCCGCTGTTTCATACCGAGGGAATACGATTTGAACTTTTCCTGGATGCGGTGCTGCATGCCCACCATCTGTACGACTTCGCCGATACGTTTTTCGTCGACGCCGCAGGCACGCGCGTGCAGCCGCAGATTTTCATACCCGGACAGGTACGGATACATATCCGGGTTTTCCACAATGCCGCTGATGCTGTGCATCGCGGCCTCGAAATCCCGTTCGATGTCATGGCCCATCACCTGAATGGAACCGCTGTCCGGGGTGAGCAGGCCGAGGATCATTTTGATAGTGGTGGTTTTGCCGGCGCCGTTGGGGCCGAGAAAACCGAAAATCTGGCCGGCCTCTACCGTGAAGCTGATATCCTGCACCACCATGCGTTTGCCGAAGGATTTGCAGACGTTCTGGAGTTTTAAGACTTCACTCATTTCCCGAACACCCCCTCGATATAGTAGGGAAGTGTCTGCCGGTACAGACTGCTGACGCGGTACAGCTTCCACTCGCCGTTTTCCTTTTTGCAGATCACCGACAGCTCAATCATCTGCCGCTCGTCGGTTACTTCCTCGATGGATTCGGTTCCGGCGTTATAGCGGCTGCCACTGACGCTGTACAAGTAGGAAACCGACAGCCTGGCAACGTCATCCGATATGCGGCAGAAACCGTATTTGGTTTTTTGCAGCTCCTGTTTTTCGTACCGATCCACACCCAGCAGCTGGTTCTGAATGTTGTCACGCAAGGTTACGATGGGTTCCTCGGTTTTATACGGGGAATCGGTTACAAAATACGGATCGAGGGCTTTCATGACCTCATCTGTCTTCTTACTGAGCGCCGCAGGATCCTCCAGGGCCGCCAGCTGTTCGTCACTGAGGGTGATCGCGGACATATAGGCCTCGTCCACCCTGTCTGCCAGCGCCCGGATCGCGTTTTTGTCCGGGATCAGCATTAGCTGGCTCACCACGACGTATACAATGACCGCCGCAAGCAGAACCATGCTGACGACAAAGCCGCGGTTTGTCCGTTTCCAAAAGGGGCGCTTCCGGACTGCCGGGGCAGGTGTCTTTTCGTTCACGCACTGCATCTCCTTTTCTCCCCTGTGGGAATTTTTTTACTGTCGTCATCTTAGCATGCCGGAATCCGGGAGTAAATAGACTTCATCACCTCTTAAGAAATTCTGCGCGGACTTTTCATTTTGTTATCGTGCACAGGTGAGCATACGGTCGAAAAATTGAGATTGACAAACCGCGCCGTGTATCTTATAATAAATGAGCCGTTTGGCGGTACAGGGAGAAGTATCGAAGTGGTCATAACGGCCTCGACTCGAAATCGAGTAAGCCCTTAACCGGGCCCGTGGGTTCGAATCCCACCTTCTCCGCCAAATCCGCCGCAAGCCGTACGCTGCTTGCGGCGGTTCTTTTTAGTTTTTCAGCTTCTTATGCGGAGACCTAAAGCTAAAGAATTTTTGCCGCTGCAGTCAACAACCGATTTATAACCGACGCCTTGCTTTTGCAAAACAGAAGCCTTCGGCGGAAGAAGCAGGGCTGATGAATCAGCCCTGCTTCTTTACTATTAAAAAGTAAAAATGTTCTGCCGCAAATATTTATAGGGAGGTGGCTGTATGGCGCAGCCGAGGAGTTGGCTCAATGAAGTTATCGAGGTTATCCAGCTGCTGGGAGGCGAGGCTCATTATGAAGATATTTACCGCCTGATCTATGAACGTCAGATTATAAATTTTGAAAATAATCCCAACTGGCAGGCCGCTGTAAGGCAGAATATTGAAATGCATTCCAGTGATTCTGCTGCCTATAGCGGTAAAAAGAATATTTTTTACACGGTTGCAGGCAAGGGTAGGGGCATCTGGGGACTCCGTCCTTCGTATGTCCGTCGTAACGACGATGTGGTTCCACTGGAAGTGCTGGATAAAAAGCAGGAACTGGGCAGACAAAGTGCCCGACAGCTGTCGGATGAGCAGCTAAAAGCCAAGGCGGAGGAAATGCAGTCGGGCATGCCGCGAAAACGGAAAGCCAGTGCGCCGGCATAGGATAGAAACGTCTATGTTTCGGAGTATGCCAAACGAAGGGCAAAGGGACACTGTCAGCTGTGCGGCAGCCCGGCTCCGTTTTTGGACAGGGAAGGCAATGCCTATTTGGAAACACACCATATTGTCTGGCTGTCAAAAGGCGGAAGTGATACATTGGACAATACGGCGGCACTGTGCCCGAACTGCCACAGAAAGATGCACATTGTGAACCGGTCGGAAGATATTGCAAAGCTGCGGAAGGCCATTGCCGGAACATAAACATACATGGAACAAAACAGGCGGCGCTGATTAATCAGCGCCGCCTGTTTCAACGGTTGCGGTATGCGTGCCGGGGAAAATCAGAAATCTGGACAATCGCGGGTCTTGCGTGCCGCCGTGCAGGACGGTGTGCAGAAGTCGGTAAAATTGTTCCCGGTCGACAGCTCTGGCGATTTCCACACCGCCGTGCGGGTTCGGTGTAAAAGCGGTTTTCCCCCATATGGTTTTCGGCGGCCGTTTCTACCCGGATGCTGCCGCGTTCAAAACGGCACAGTGCCGGATGGAAAACCGGCACCGGCTGCAGAGCCGTATCCATGCCCGCTGCGATTGGGACAGTCTTGCCCGCGGCCCGACAGATGGCGTAATCCGCTGCGGCGCGCGTTTCCGGCTCTCCGCATACGGTGGTGATGCCGAACGGGGCGCACTACGGCTCTCTGCGCGGACAGGCAAGGCAAACCGTGTCATCGATATCTCCGCCGATATCGGTATCCAGCGGGATTTTTTCATTTATGAACGCTTCTTCGGTCCATGATGGGCGCCACGTGATTTTGCCTGCAGAGAAAAATTTTTCGGGTGGGTACTCAGTCCTGGCTGGCGGCTTGCGGGGGAACAGTGTTTCGACAGTCACGCGGCGGGATGCCAAAGGCCTGGTGGAAGGAACGGGAAAAGTGGCTGATATCGCTGAATCCGCAGGAAAAGGCCACTTCAGTTACCGACAGGTCGGTACCGCGCAGCAGTTCCTGCGCGCGCGTGAGCCGCAGGTTGAGCAGGTACTGCTGAGGCGATATCCCCAGATGGCGTTTAAACAGCCGGAACAGATGGCTGCGGTCCACCCCACAGCGGCGGGCGGTTTCTTCCACCGTCAGTGGATAGGAGTAATTTTTGCGGATGTGATCCACCGCCACGTCCAGGGTGTGGTTGCCGGAACCGCCGGCGGACGGCACATCTTCCAGCAGCAGCGCGAAAAAACGGTATATCCCGGCAATCAGCGAAAAGGCGTTGTCGCCCGCATCGTACCGCCGAAGCAGATCCTCCAGACAGCGATCCATCCGAGCGATATCGTGGAAGGCCAAAACCGGCTGCTCGGCGGACAGACCGCAGGTGTCGAGCAGGGCGGCAGCATCCCTGCCGCTGAAGCCCATCCAACGGTATACCCAGGGGTGCACGGCATCCGCGGTATAGACGGTGGTCTGCCACGGCACGATCAGAAAGCCCTGCCCCGCGCCGAGAGTGTAACTTTTCCCGCTCGCTTCAAATCGGCCTTCCCCCTGAAAAATGCAATGGATAAGGTAGTGGTCCCGCACGGCCGGGCCAAATCGATAGCTTGGCGCGCAGGCCTGCTTTCCGCACTGGTGCAGGCTGAGCCATTCACTTTGCTCCTGATGATGTCCCGGTCTTTCCATTCCGCATCCTCCTCCTGGCTTAATTATACACGATTGCAACATAAAATCAAATATTTGCATCATGCAGCCATAGCGCAGCCGGCGAAGCTGCGGTAGGATGGAGACAAAGCGAAACGAAAGGATGCGACGAGATGAAAATTACCTTTATCGGCGCGGGCAGCACGATTTTTGCCCGTAATGTTATCGGAGACTGTATTCTTACCCCGGAGTTGGGTGCGTTCGATGTCTGCCTGTTCGACATCGATCCGAAACGGCTGGACGAATCCTGGCAGATCCTGAACAATATCAACAAAACCGCAAACGGCAGAGCCAGCATATATCAGACGCTGGATCCCGAAGAGGCGTTCGCCGGTGCGGATTTTGTGGTCAATGCCATCCAGGTCGGCGGGTATGAGCCGTGCACCGTTACCGATTTTGAAATCCCCAAGAAATACGGGCTGCGGCAGACCATCGCCGACACATTAGGGATCGGGGGCATTTTCCGTACCCTGCGCACCATCCCCGTGATGAAGGCCTATGCCGACATCATGCAGCGGCTTTGCCCGAATGCTCTGTTCCTCAACTATACCAATCCGATGGCGATGCTCAGCGGCTATATGCAGCGGTACACCGGTATCCGTACCGTCGGGCTGTGCCATTCGGTGCAGGGCTGCGCGAAGGGGCTGCTCGAGCGGCTGGATATGGGCGAATATGCCGATCGCTGCCGCTGGGAGATCGCCGGTATCAATCACCAGGCCTGGCTGCTGAAAATCGAGGACCTTGAGGGCAACGATCTGTATCCAGAGATCAAGCGCCGTGCCCTTTCGCCGGAGTACAACAAAGAGCGCGAAGACCTGGTGCGTCTGGAGATCATGCGGCGGTTCGGCTACTATGTGACCGAATCGAGCGAGCACACATCCGAATACACGCCGTATTTTATCAAAGAAAAATACCCGGAGCTTATTGAACGCTTCAAAATCCCGCTGGATGAATACCCCCGGCGTTGTGTTGAGCAGATCAAGGGCTGGAACGAAATGCGGGACAGCCTGCTCGGAGACAGCCATATCGAACATAAGAAAACTCACGAGTTTGCGTCCTATATCATTCAAGCGGTGCTCAGCGACGTGCCGTACCGCATTCATGGCAATGTGCTTAACACCGGGCTGATCACCAATCTGCCGCGCAACGCCTGCGTCGAGGTGCCCTGTCTGGTCGACCGCAACGGCGTGAACCCTTGCTTTGTGGGTGATCTGCCGGAGCAGTGTGCAGCGGTCAACCGAACGAACATCAATGTGCAGTTGATGACCATTCAGGCCGCCGAAACCCGGCGGAAGGAAGACGTTTACATGGCGGCGATGCTGGATCCGCACACCGCCGCTGAACTGTCAATCGACGATATTGTTGCGATGTGCGACGACTTGTTTGCCGCACATAAGGACTGGCTGCCGGAATACCGGTGACAAACGTGGGGAGCCGCCTGACCAAAGTCAGGCGGCTCCTTTTTCTGCGCGCGGGGTAGTTTCTCCCGCAAAGACGAACGGCCGTTTGACGGGAGAACATCCGGCCCGCAGCCGCCTAGGCATTCTGCCCTTTTCAGTCGGCAGAGTTTTTCTTGTAGACGGTTCCCCATTGCGCCATCGCATCCAGAATCGGCTTGAGGCTGTATCCGGTTTCGGTGAGAGCGTATTCCACCCGGGGCGGCACCTCCGCGTATACTGTGCGCGTCACCAGTCCCTTCTGTTCCATGTCCCGCAGCTGAGCGGTCAGCACCTTCTGGCTAACGCTGCCGATGGAGCGCCGCAGTTCTCCGAATCGTCTGGTGCCCGGCAGCAGGTCGCGCAGGATCAGCACCTTCCATTTGTCGCCGATCAGGGACAGGGTGGTTTCCACCGGGCAGGCGGGCAGCTTCATGTCCATTTCACATCACCTCAAAAAATAGTTTTCCCTGCCAAGGGGGGAGCGAGGTTTCCCGCAAAGGTATCCCCACGGTAACCGGCAATAGTTTCTTTTAGATAACTATAGCACAATAAAGTGCTTACTTTACAAAATGCCTGTATGGCTTTATTGTAAAAGCACGGGGCCGAAAAGTCAAGTGCCCGTGTATTACTTGCCGTACAGGAGGAAAACAAAATGAACAAAAACACGTATGAGAAGATCGTTCTGGCCGAGGGCGAAATGCATGTTTACGATTTCGGCGGGATCCGGCTGCATGCCTATCAGACGAAGGATCCCCTCGCCGACGAGGTGTTTGTACTGGAAAAGGCCGGCCGCGCGGTGGTGCTGGAACCGCCCTGCTTTTTTGCCAATAACCGGGAGCTGGAGGGCTACCTCCGGGAACGCGGTCTCACTGTGGACGGGATGCTGCTCGCTTACCATATGGCCGGCGGCAGCATTCTGCCGGGAGTGCGCAGATATGCCACACCCAACGCGGATGTCTACGGTCACAGCGGCGGCGGACGGGCGCTTATTGATAATTTTGCCGTCGCCTTCGGTGATGCTTTTGACAGCAGCATCCACACCGTGACCGATTTTCTTGCGGAGGGATCGGTGGTCATCGGGGGCATAGAGCTGAACATCCGGATAACGCCGGACGCATTCGATGTGGAGATCCCGGAGATACAGGCCGTATACACCCACATGCTCGGACACGACTGCCACTCGATTGTGGCAGGTGCCGCGCACGCGGATGCGATGATCGCCCAGCTCAGCGGCTATCTGGAACAGGGGTATGCGCTGATTCTCACCTCCCACTACACGCCGGAGGATCTCAAAGACGTGCGTACGAAAATCGACTATCTGCAGAATCTGAAGGCCATTGCCGCCGGCTGCCGCGACGCGGCGGCTTTCAAGGAACAGGTCAAAAAACAGTACCCCGATTACAGTGGGGACAATTATCTGGATATGACGGCGGGGTTCTTCTTCGCCTGATCGGGTGCCGTTATCCGGTGCGGGCCGGCTGTCTGCCGACCCGCACCGGGCGGCGGGAGGTGGATGCGGCATGACGCAGGAACAGCGGCTTAATTATCTTTTGGAGGCTCTGCTGGCCGAACGAGGGCAGGACGGAGAGGCCGTGCCAGCTCAGGTAGGGGAGAAGCGCCGGCTGCTGCGCGCGCTGTTCAACCTGCGCCCGCCGCTGGAGGCGGACGCGACGTTTCTGCGGGTGCAGGACGCTTATCTGACCGAGGAAATCCGGCGCAGGGGGATTACCGAAGCGGAAGATCTGCCGCCGCTGACCGACGGGCTGTTTCTCTGGCGGGGCGATATCACCACGCTGCGGGCGGATGCGGTGGTTAATGCGGCGAACAGCCGGCTGCTTGGATGCTTTGTGCCGGGGCACGGCTGCATCGACAACGCGATCCACACATATGCCGGCGTCCAACTGCGGCTGGCCTGCGCGCGGCTGATGGAGCGGCAGGGATACGACGAACCAGTCGGACGGGCAAAAATCACCCCGGCGTTCAACCTGCCTTCCCGTTTTGTGCTGCACACCGTGGGGCCGGCGGTATCCGGCTGCCCAACGCGCCGTGATGAGCAGCAGCTGGCCGCCTGCTACCGGGCGTGCTTTCGGCTGGCGGCGGAAAACGGCGTGCGCTCCCTTGTATTCTGCTGTCTGTCCACTGGGGAGTTCCATTTTCCCAATGCGGCGGCCGCCGCGATCGCGGTGGAAACGGTTAAGCGCTGCCGGCAGGAGTTTGCCGGAAAGATACAGGTGGTTTTCAATGTATTCAAAGAAGAGGATGAGCGGATCTACCGTCGCCTGCTCGGCGCAGATCGCTGAGCTGCGGGAACGGCTCGCCGCCGCGGATGCCGTGGTGGCCGGTGCCGGAGCGGGTATGTCCGCTTCCGCAGGGCTTACCTATTCCGGTGAACGGTTTACGGCGTATTTCGCGGACTTTATCACACGTTATCATTTGACCGATATGTATTCCGCAGGATTTTATCCGTTTCCCACGCCGGAGGAATACTGGGCGTACTGGAGCCGCCAGATTTATTGGAATCGGTATGACCAGCCGGCCCGGCAGCCGTATCTCGATCTGCTGACGTTGCTGCGGGACAAGGAGCATTTTGTGATCACCACCAACGTCGATCATCAGTTTCAGCTCGCCGGCGCGGACAGGACCCGGCTGTTTTATATGCAGGGAGACTATGGGCTGTGGCAGTGTGCGAAGCCCTGCCATGCGAAAACCTACGATAACGAGGCCACTGTGCGGCGCATGGTGGCGCAGCAGCAAAATATGCGGATACCCGCTGAACTGCTGCCGCGCTGCCCGGTGTGCGGCGGGCCGATGACCATGAATCTGCGCGTCGATGATACCTTTGTCGAAGATGCCGGCTGGCACGCGGCCGCGGCGCGATATGCGGCATTCCTGCGCCGGACTGCTGCCGCGCGGGTGCTGTATCTCGAACTCGGGGTGGGCGGCAACACGCCGGGGATTATCCAATATCCGTTCCAGCGGATGACAGCTGCGAATCCCGGGGCGTTTTATGTGAGCATAAACCTGTGCCCGTCCGTCTGCCCGCCGGAAGTCGCTGGCCGGTCGCTGTGCATTCCGGCGGATATCGGTGAGGTGCTGCATCAGCTGCGGAGCAGATGACCGCTGCCGGCTTGCTTTTCTTCGGTGAATCCGCTACACTGAAAGGAGAAAGGAGCGGAGGGTATGTTCGGTGCGGTTTACGGCGATATCATCGGTTCCTATTACGAGGTGCACGCCACCAAACAGATGGATTTTCCCTTGTTCGTGCCGCAGAGCACCTTTACCGACGATACGGTGATGACCGCGGCGGTGTGCGAAACGCTTCTGGCCGGCAGACGGCCGGCGAGTGGCTTTTTGGAGCGCCGGCACCGTGCACGGGAATACGCTTGCCGCTACCGGCAGTATTACGCCCGCTACCCTTCCGCCGGCTTTGGGGAGATGTTCCGGGCTTGGGCGGAGAAGCCGGAACTGACCCGGCAGCGCAGCTACGGCAACGGCGCGGCGATGCGGGTTATGCCGATCGCATATGCCTGCTCCACGCTGGAAGAGGTGCTGCGGGAGGCCCGGCTGAGTAGTCTTTTCACGCACTGCCATCCGGAGGCCGTTGCGGGGGCGCAAGCGGTTGCAGCGGCCGCATTTCTAGCTCTTCAGGGCACATCGAAGGAAAACATACGCCGGGAACTGGAAAAACGATTCGGCTATGTGCTGGGCCGTCCGCTCACGGAAATCCGTACGGATTTTGCTTTTGACAGCCGCACGGCTCGTACGGTGCCGCCGGCCATCCGTGCTTTTCTGGAGGCGGAGGATTATGAAGAGGCGGTACGGCTGGCCGTGTCGCTCGGAGGCGATGCGGATACGATGGCGTGTATCGCCGGCGGAATTGCCGAGGCATATTTTCACATCATTCCGGAACCGATCCGCATAAGGGGCGATCGTTTGCTGGGCAGCGGCCTGAAAACCACCT
>CAJKBW010000057.1 GCA_905198295.1 uncultured Oscillospiraceae bacterium
TATCGCCGGGAGGCCATCGAAGCCCTCAGTAACGTGTTGTGGGGCTATACGTCCAAGGATTGTATGGAATTGCTGGAAAATTTTTTTCCGGATAAGCAAACCGCCAAATAGAATCTCCCTGTTCTAACTCCATTTTCCAACAAGTACCAGAAATTTATAAGGCAATATCGCGTATAATGAAAATCGGAACATTTGTTTTCCGGAGAGGATATGGAACGGATTATTTTACATTCCGATCTTTTGGGAAAACGCGAACGATCGGGCTGCTGGATGTGGATGGCGCAGAGCATATGCTGTATTTGCCAAAAAGCTGCAAAATGAGAGTCGGCCAGCAATACCGTCTGTATTTCTCACAGCGGCATTCGCCCTGTAGTGGAAATCGTCGTCTGGATGCCGCACAAACAGAGAGTTTTTTAGGCTATGAGGCTATTGCCGATGAAACGCCCTCCTCAACCTCTTGATACAAGGATGTTATCCGATTAAATGGAGGAATTTATGTACTCAATCCCAAAAGATTATCTCAACGAGTTGACACCAACTGCCTTTAATGCTCAAACTTATGTGGATATAGGAAATGTCTGTTACCCACTTGCAGTTGGAACTATTTGCGTGAAATTCTCTGTTCCAAAGATTTTCATATTTGATCTGCTATCCCATCTGCCTCTATTGTCTGCGACAGCGAATTTCGGACAGCAGATAATACTTTTTCATGATACAAGTACTGTCTTGAGATTTTTGTGGATGTTTTGGCTTCTTAGCCAGACACATCCGACGATAGCCATAAGTACCCAGCATCGCTTGCACTAGCCTTCCGGCAGACTGCAGAAAATCCCGCAACAGTTCAATCCTCATCTTCAGCATTCTGTTTTCATATCTGCCAATGTTTTGGCTGGTTTCCTTCCTCGTTGTTTGGAAATAGACTTTTCCTGCTTGTGGCGCACTCGGTAGAGTAAGTCCTTTACAACCCTTTTCTCTGCAATCCCAATTTCTTTGCTATCTCTTTCCTCGTTTTTCCTTCCGCCCGCAGCTGCTCGACAATCGTAAGAAGCCCTTTCACTTTTTCATATTTTGCACCATAACAATACCCCCTGATGTAGTGTGCACAGTACATCCTACATCAGGGGGACTTTGTCTGTTGTCCACTTTTTCTGTTATTCTAAGAGGAAGCCTACCGGCGGAATCCGACAAGCTACGATATATTCAGAATTGCGGCACCATAACCGCTTCGCCGTGTCGCAACGCAGACTCATGGGCACACACACCAGCGGCGGTAATATTGCCGCCGATCACCTCGTCAATATACGGTTTGCGCTTCTCGACGATACTCCTGACGAACTCGTTAACCAGATGAGGATGCGAACCGTGATGGCCTCCACCCGCTCCCACCTTCAATGATTCCTGCGGGTTAAGCGGGTCATAGTTGCCGCCGACCGTAAAATGGCGGATCTCTTCAGGCAGGGATGCGCAAAAATTCGGCATCTGTACAACCTCAACTCTGGCGCTGCGGCCGCGCCTGCCCTCTTCCATCGGCAGGAGGGTAGTCACATACGGATCATCCTCGTCGGCAAAGCCCCATTCAAAACAGGCATCGCTTCCGTAAACAAAAAATCCCTCCTGATATACCCGTGCGGTTTCGAACAACGAACGAGTCGCTTCGCCCTTAAGCCCGTTTTCAAATTCAAACAAGGCACTTTCCACCGGAAACGGATTGTGATACTGCTCGGATAGCCACGGTTCCATTGTGCCGCTGCCAAAACAGTTCACGCGCTTAATCCGGGAACCGGACAACGCGACCATCGGCCCGATGGCATGGGTGCCGTAATGCATCGGCGGTAGCCCCATCCAGTAATCCGGCCAGTTGGACATATCCTGATAGTGGGAGCCGCGCATAAACTGAATGCGTCCGAGGCGGCCGCTGTCCCGCATCTGCCGTACATACTGGAACTGGTAGGTATACAGGGTGGTTTCCATCATCATGTAGATTTTGCCGCTACGCCGTTTGGCCTGCGTAATTTTCCGGATTCCCTCCAGCGTGGTAGCCATCGGCACCGTACACGCGCAGTGCTTTCCCGCCTCAAGCACTGCGACACTCTGCTCTTCATGCAGCGGAATCGGGGTAACCAGGTGCACGGCGTCAACCGTATCGTCCTTCAAAATCTCGTCCAGGCTGTCGTACTGCCGGGTAATCCCCAGTTTGTCCCGGAATACCTTTTCCAGCGCCTTATCGGTATCGAACACCACCAGTTCCCCCACATCCGGGTGCTCGTGATAGATATCGGCAAAACATCCGCCAAAGCCCAAACCGATCAGCGCGATTTTCAGTTTTTTCATCCCGTTGGTCCTTCCTTTCCTGCCGGTAGTTAATTTGTGCATACAGCCACTCCGTATAGGGGCGCTCTCCCGTTGCAATAAAACGCCCGGCCGTGATAATCCTTACAGGTTGTTCAGGGTCATGCTGCGTCGGTAAGCCTCCGGTGATTTGACCCGGTAGCGATAGACCGAGGTCCATTCCGGATGCTGCCGGCACCTCAGCTCGACGGTCAGCTCATCCGCTCCGTTGTCCGGCAGGCACCAGTACACGCCCGGACCCCGCTGATTGCTCTGCGGCGGAGTGGACTGTGCCGTCCAAAGGAGCAGCACCTGTTCCTGCCCGCCGCACCGGCCGATCACCTCCACCGTATCGCCGGGCATTTCCTCAAACGCATCGTTGAGCATCCAGACTTCCGCGGTGAACTCGCCGCCGGCCGGATATACCTGACGGCGGATGCGCAGGCTGGCCAGCTGCGGGCGCAGCGCGGCCTTCACGTCCTCAAATGCCCGTTTGGGAACACACGGCCAGTCGATCAGATTTTCACTGCAGATAAGCGGCCACGGCGCGTTGAGACACCAGTTGACCGCCATCGAACAGCGCGGCCACTGCCTGCGCATCTCCTCGAAAAGCGATTTGTACGCCATCCCCTGCAGATCGGCCGAGCGCTCGAGAACCTGTTCCGGTGTACCGGGCTGGTCGTAATAATAGCACATCGTTTGTTCAAACAGCTTTGGCCAGATCGGGGCGGCCATGAACGGCATAAGCCGGTTGAGATCGCTGATCGAACGGCAGCCATCCAGCTCCTCTTTGGCGACAAACTGCAGCAGGTATTCCCGGCTGTTGCTTCCCGGCACGCCAAATTCGGTATAGGCGGTATTTTTCTGCTCCGCCATTTTGGTAATGAATTCCTCTGTGGGGCTGTCCAGAAGGCGGTAATGCCCGTGCGCCATGCCGTACAGCGGGGAAGTCATGATAAACGGCGTCCGGCGGTCCAGCTCATAGCACACCTTGTTGAGCAGCCGCAGCGCGTGATGCTGATCGGTCATCCCGGACCAGGCATTAAACAGCTCGTTGCCCCCGCACCACAGCACCACACACGGATGGCTGCGCAGCCGGGTAACGATGCTGACCGCCTCCCGCTCAAGCACCTGCAAATACGCGGGTTTATCCGGATATTCATTGCAGGCGAGCGGGAACTCCTGCCATACCATCAGGCCGAGCCGGTCACACCAGTGGAAAAAGGGCTCCTTGTTGACCCCGCCGCCGCCCCATACCCGCAGGATATTCATGTTTGCGTCGGCCGCAAGGGAGAGCAGCTGTTTATACGTCTCCTCGTTCACCCGGCCGGGGAACACATCGGGATTGACCCAGTTGCTGCCCTTGGCGAAGAGCCTTCTGCCGTTGATTTCGAGCGTGATCGGCGGGGTGCTGCGGGTTTTGGGAAAAGCGTCCGGCAAATCCCATTCCCCGGCGTTCATCACCAGCCGTACCCGGCGGAACCCAACCGTTTTTTCGATCAGGCACTCCTCCTGTGCCAGAACCCGCAGCGTATACAGCCGCTGCGGGCCGGCACCGGCCGGCCACCATAAATGCGGGGAAACCACGGTCAGGCGGCAGCCCGCCCGGCAGTCCTCGGTCTGCCGCTCCCGGCGCAGGCAGCGGTTTCCCTCGTCGTCCCACAGCTCAAAGACAATCCGAGTGTTCCGGGTGACCGATACCTCGGCGTCGAGCCAGGCCGTACCCAGATCGTCCGCCACTTCCGGCGCCACCCGGCAGGACAGAAGCCCCGTTTCCGCGCTTTGTTCCAGATACGCCTCATCCCAAATTCCCAACGGAATCAGCCGCGGCTGGAAATCCCAGCCATAGGACACCGGCGGTTTACAGCTCTCCCGCGCCTCGTCCCGTCCTTCCCGAACCGGCGGGACCTTCGGCGCCGGCCAGATGCGCACCTCCAGCGTATGCGGCGCACCGCGGTACCGGCTGACATCCAGACGCAGCTCGGAAAACATCCCTTCGCCCTCATACAGTGTGTCGCCGTCCACCCGGATGCGGCAGCGATAGTCGATTCCGCAGAAAACCAGCACGGCGCCTTCCCGATCTCCACCGATTGACAGCGTCGCCCGATAGCACCAGAATTTATCCTCCATAAAGGCGTAGACCGACGGATCCTTTTCCAGCCAGAACGGGCCCCAGCCATGTGCCCTGGCATAATCCAGCTGTACCGCCCCCGGCACCTCAGCCGGATAATACTCCGCCGGCAAGGCCGTCTCGTCGTCACAAAATCCGCATTCCCAGACCAAAGGGGTTCGTAATATGGTCGTACTCATGCAGCAACCTCGTTTATCATTTCAAATCAATGGCCTCCACCGCCTGGGAGAACGGGGTGGTGTCGTGACCGAAATAGATGTCGATAACATTGATTCCGTCCTTCACCCCTTCCGGCAGGGCGATAACATGCCGGGTGGTCATGCCGGTGCTGGCATAATGATAGGTCCCGTTGACGGTGATATAGACCGAACCCTGCTCCCTGAGCTTAATCCGCAGGTTCTTTTCGCCCGCGGTCTGTTCGGTGACAAAAGTCAGTTTGTCGTAGGCCGTACCGCTGTTTACCGACACCTCGATCTCGCTGGAGGAAATGACGTTTTCGGTTTTCTTCAACACCGACGGATTATACTGCCGGCAGCTTTCCAGCCAATCGATCCCTTCCCGTACGACCGCGGCGGCAGGCTTGGCGCTGCCGTCTTCACGGAACAAGCCGAATCCGGCGCCTCCCTCATCCTTCAGGCACCATACCAGATAGCCAGCAAGGTTGCCGTTGAGGAAATCGCCCTTGCCCAGAGCGAAGCGGAACTCCCGGAACAGGTTCTTGAAGTAATCCGCCTGCGTCTGCTCACTGATGCCTTCTTCCGTAGTGCTCAGGCCGTTTTCCACCATGATGACCGGCTTGCCGAAAGAAAAATTATTGATCAGGTACCGCATACTTTCGAGGGTGATGGACGGGTCGGTCTTGTCCTGGGCCATGGCGTAGGAATCGATGCCGATGTAATCCGACGCCTGGCCGCACTTGACCATCCACTCGTTCTGGGCCACGCCGAGCTTGTGCAGGTCGGTGATGTTGTTATAGATAATGATCAGCTTGAGCCGGTCAGCCGCGCCGATCTGTTTGGCCGCGTCCCTCGCCACCTGGCACGCCTCGACATACCATTCTCCCCAGATCGCCGCGCGGCGGCGGGATTCCTCATCGATGCCGGAGATGTTCTGCTGCCAGTCCACCTCATAATCAATCGACAGGATCACATCTCCCTTGAGCGCCTCCAGCAGCGCCTGCACATACGAGTACAGGAAGGATTTCGCCGCCTGACGGGTTTCGGGATCGGTGATATCCTGCTTGTAAAATGCCGGGATGTTGCTTTTCTGGAAATAAGGGTTCCATTCCAGATTAGCCGAAATATCCACATTGGTGATAACGGTGGAGCCGAGCCTATGCCCGTTCTGCGAGTTGGAGAAGCCGAACTGGTAATGCCCCTTTTCGGTCTCGGAACTCACCCACTTATGAAAATCCACCCGGTCGATGGGCCTCTTGCCGAACTGGGAGAAGGTAAAGGCCTGCTGATTGTAATTGGACCAGAAGCCGAACTGTACCCCGCCGGGATTTTCCTCATAGGTATTTTTCACAAGGTAGGTGGTTGTCCCGTCGGCATAGGCGTCCCCCAGCTCATAGGGCGGGATCAGCCGCATGCCGGGATTTGCCAGACGGTACAGCGCCTGGGCCGCTTCGGCACGGGTGACCGCCTGCTGCGGCGAAAAGCTTTCACTGCAGGGCAGCAGCCCCAGCCCGATGCACTGCAGCACGCTGTTTTTCATGCTGTCGGCGATTGCGGCAAAATCGCCGACCAGCAGCTTATACTGCGACACATTCTCGCGGTCGACACAGGCGCGGTCAAGCAGGTACGCCAGCTGTTCACGGGTGAGCGCCGCACCGTAATCGCCGAGCACACCATCCTCGGCAAGGGCGGTGCTCTTCACCAGCTTTTTGACCTCCGCCTCATCCTCGCCACCCTTTGCCTTGCCGGCAAGCTGGAGCAGTGCGGTGACAAAGGTCTGCACATTCATGGTTTCATCCGGTGCAAAGGTATCGGTCTTTTCAAAGATGCCGGCCTCCGCCAGCCGCACCGCCGCCAGCTCGGCATCGTGATAAACCATATCGGTAAAGGTATGGCGGAACCCCTTTTGTGCTGAATAGTTCAAATAATCCTCCGACTCCGGGATGTTGCCGCCCCGGGAATAATCGATGTCATTGGAAAACATCGGAAAGGTATCCGACGGGATCAGGTTGCCGGCCGCGCCGGACGCCGCGGGATCGCCGGCCGGATCACTGTCCGGCGTCGCCCCCGGAGAACAGGCGGTGCACAGCATGGTTGAGGCCAGAAACAGCCCCAGCAGCCGGAAAAAGCGTTTCATATACATCATTTCTTTCCCCTCCGTGCGGTGCATGTCAGCCGAGCGAGCGGTAGAACTCGTTGAGTTCCGCCTCCAGCAGCGGTGCCGCTTCGTCGACAAACGCCTGCACCGACTTGGTGCTGTTGGGGTTATTGATGCCGTCGAGCGCCTGCGCCAGAATGGTCTTGTTGTTGCCGATGCCATTGGTGAAATCCAGCACCACCGGCACATCGTCCACCGCAAGCAGCGCCTCGCGTTCATCCTCGGTGAGATATTTCTCCATCAGGCCGAATTCACCCATCTTGCCGATAACGGCGTTCCAGTTCTTGTAATACAGATCAATGAAAGCGGCCGCCCCCTGCGGATTCGACGCCTTGGAGGCGATGCTGAAGCCGTAAACGTTGGCGGTGCAGATCGATTCGGTTTCGCCGGTAGGATCAAACACCGGCATCGGAGCAATGCCCAGCTGGTCGCCGCCGGTCGAGTTGATGCGCTGGCGGAAACGGACGTATTCCTCCGGCGTACAGCTGACCATGGCATCCTTGCCGGCCGGGAAGGTCTGCAGCCAGTTGCCCATATCCTCCACCCGCGCAGCGCCGCTGCGGTACAGGTTGGATACCTCGGTGAGCCAGCGCACGGTATTGTTGTCGCGGATGGAAACCTGCAGCTTGCCGTCGTCGCCCCAGGTCAGCAGCGGGTAAATGCAGTTTCCGTAACCGAGGTTCCAGCTGTTGAACCCGAATTCGTCGTTGGCGGCGTCGGTCATATTCTGGGCGGTTTTGACAAACTGGGTCCAGTTCCAGGTGCCCGCCTGAAAGTGTTCAAGCGGGGTGGTTTCGCCCGCCTGCTCAAATTTGGTCTGATTAAAGGCGATGTAAAACTTCTCCGGCCGCTGGCCAAAAGCGACATAGTGCTTGCCGTCCACCATCAGCTGATCCATGATTTCCCGGTTCCACATCGGGTCATTCAGATCGATATAATCGCTGTAATCATCCAGCGGCTGCACCAGATTGTTGGCCGGCCAGCGCGGGAACCACAGCGGGCCACCGTACACCACGTCCGGCATCTGGTCGGCAGCGGCCGCGGTGGCCAGATGGGAGGTAAAGCTGTCCCATTCCACCGCCTGCACCTCCACCGCCGTGCCGTACTCGGCCTCCCATTTCTGAAAGGTGCGGTTCATCGCACTCGGTTCATCCTCGGTGTCGCTGGCGGCGACGGTATCCTTTTCGACGTTGAGCAGGATGGTAACCTTGCTGTTGTTTAGGGCAGGCATCTCCACGCCGGAGACGAGATCGGTGCCCGGCGCCATTCCGGAGGAAGCCGGGCCGTCCGTTCCGCAGCCGGCAAGCAGACCGGCAAGCAGGCAGATGAGCAGAGCCGGAATACATTTTTTCATCGGTTCAGATCTTCCTTTCTTGGTGAAAAGCTGGCCGGGGGATACTGCGTTCCCCCGGCCGCAGAACTAGGATGCCAGAAAACCCAGCAGAGTGAAATAATCGGTATCCGCCGGGGCCTTCAGCCGTACCGTCACCCGGACGGTGCCGGGATTCACGCCGGTATACACCAGCAGCGGATCGGCATACTGGTAGGTAAGTCCGGGATAGTTTTGCTGCAGCTCGGTGGTCTTGACCGTCTCCCCCTCCACCGTCACCTCGGCAATACCGGCATTCGGGTCATCCAGCCGCAGGGTCAGCAGATACAGCTCACGGCATTCCGGGATCTCGAACTCGATCGCCTCGCTCCCGCCGACCGCCTTCCAGCCGTAGGGGAACTGATAGAAGGAATTGACCTGCCGCATAAAGCTGCCCGCCTGCAGTTCCTCCAGATTCTTGTTGGTGTAGAGGATCCCGTTTTCATAGGCATCGCCGACGAGCGGTTCCGGCAGGACATACCCGTCAGCCGACAGCGAATCCAGTTTTTCGTATACCGAAACAAGGTAGTTTGCGAGCAGGACACCGATCATCGCATGGCCCTTGTCGTTGGGATGAATGCCGTCGGGGCTGATTTCGGTCCACGGTATGCGGCCGTCCTCCACCGCCGGATATACGGCATTGCGGTAGCTCACCATCGGTACATCATAATGCTGGCCGATCTTCGATTGGTTGCGCTGTACGCTGGTGCCGTCCTCCTTCATGGTGAAAAGCAGCAACACGCCAGGCTGATTTTCGGCCTTCAGGATCCGGCGGAGCAGGCTTTCGTAAGCCATCTGATCCCGCTCGCCGTTACCGTCGTTGACAGCATACTCCACGACTACCACATCCGGCTGATGGGCAAGCAGATCCTCCTCGACGCGGTGCGCACCGATGAGGGAGCCGGTTGCCCCTTTGCCGGCATTGACCAGTGTCACTTCGCCGCCGGGGAACAGGGTTTCCCACCAGGTTTTGAACTGCCCGGCATAGGAATTCTCCGCAGCCGAGGAGGCTGTACCCTCGGTGATGGAGCCGCCGATAACGCCTAAGGTCACCGGTTCGCCGGCAAGGGATTTCCGGATGGCGGCGGCGATGCGCCCGTGATTGCCGGTGGGCGACAGCCCCTCCGCGAGCATTGCATCGGTCAGGCCCTGCGCCCCGGCCTTTTCTGTAATCAGGTTTTTCATTTCTTCAAGCTCCAACTGCCGGGGCGGCTGCCCGGTCTGTGATGTCCCGCCGTCGGAAGCCGCAGAGGAGGGGGCAGAGGATGAAGACGACTGCCCCGCACACGAACACACAAGCAGCATGACGGCGGCCAGTAAAGCGGCCAGACGTTTTTTCATGATTAACGTGCATTCCTTTCCCGGGCTTCAGCGGGCGCTGATGCGCCGTTTGCAGATATACAGCAGCCCGGCGGAGAGCACCAGAGCCGCAGCCGGCAGAGCAACCGGCAGCGATACGCCGGTCGGCTTGTTCGGGTGCTGGTCGTCGTCGCCCCCGGTCTTCTCCTTATAGACCGACATGCCGGATACATACAGATCGAACGCCTTGTAACCGTCCTCTTCCCCGGTCTCATTTGTCACCTTCCACAGATAGCTCCACGCATCCGGGAACGCCTCAAGCCCGAAATCCTCCGGGGTCAGATATACCCATTCGGCATAAGTACCCGACTCGCTGTATACCGGTATATTGGCGGTGCCGATCTCCATACCGTACTGATCGAGGAAGCGGAAGGAAACGGCGTTGGGCAGACCGGTTTCGGAGGTTGCCTTAACAAAAAAGCACAGCCCGTCATAAGCGGAAAGTCCCTGCGGCAGCGTTTCAAACGGCAGCGTCTTGACGCCGGACGCATCCGCGCTGTACAGCAGCACCTGGCCCCAACCGCCTTTTTGGCCGTTATAGGAAATTTTGACAGCCGACTGGGCCCCCTTGGCGACATACTGTTCATCCGTGACCCCCGCGGTCAGTGTCATGCTCTCACTTCGGATCAGGGTATCGAGCTGCTGCTGCGTAGCCGTCTCAAAGCCGTCGGCAGCGGTATGGGCATACTCATCCTCCCGCGCGGGATTTTCTTCCGGCAGCGTCGGCTTCGGCTTTTCCACCTCGCGGGTGAGCGACAGACCGGAGAAATAGAGATCCACCGGCTTATACGGATCATACTCGTTGTACATACCGGTAAATTTGATGACAAAGCTCCACGCTTCCGCCGGGAAAGCCGTCAGCGCCGTGCCTTCGGCATCCTTGAAATCGCCCGGCTCCAGTTCGATCCAGCCGCTGAAATCGCCGCTTTCCACCCAAATTTCGAGCTGCGTGCTCGCAAGTTCCTCGCCCCATTCGTTAATCAGATGGAGGGAGGGTCCGGTCGGCATGCCGCCGGTGGCGTTGTCTGCATAGACATACATGCGCAGCGTTTCCCACTCGGACATATTCTCCGGCAGCAGCGCAAACGGCAGTGCCTTTCCGGTCTCCGCTTCCGCGTCGTCGGCGTACAGCAGCACCTGGCCCCAGTTTTCGGGATCCTTCAGATAGGCGACTTTTACCGCCGATTCCGCGCCGTCGGCAACATACTTGTCGTCGGTAATGCCGGCGGTCAGTGCAACGCTTTCGGTTTTCAGCAGGGTATCCAGCGCGCTCTGCGGCGCTTTTTCAAAGCCGTCCATGTTGTAGGTTTCGGTCACCGTCTCGGTTTCCTCGGCGGAAGCCGGCACGGACAGAGGCAGCAGGCCCAAAAGAAGCATACCGGCGCTGACTGCCGCGAGCATTTTTTTGACGTTCATGTGATTACCCCTTTCTTTTTTTCATATCGGACCTCCAGTACCGCAGCGACGGCCCGGCTGTCCGTGTTTCCCTTACCAGAACACCCCGCGGTAAGCCGACAGGTCGGCCATATAGATGTCGGCATTCTGAATGGTGGCCCCGGAGGTGACCTTAAAGCCGATAAAATCGATCAGGTCGGCATTGTAATACTTGTCGTTGGGCGGATAGGCGTTGATCATCTCGGAGAAGGGCATCTCGATATAGCCCGTATACCCGCCTTCCGGCACAGCGTAATGATATTCAAACATATCGCGGTAACCATAGGTCCAGTTCCCGAAAATAAAGATCAGCTCATCGGGAACGCCGCCGCCCGCATCGGGTTTTATCTGCAGCCAGACCCGCAGCCCGTCGTAATCGCTCAGCGGATCGGGGCACGGATCAACCAGCGTGGCCTCCTTGCCGTCCTCAAGATGGAACAGCAGGACCTGTCCCCAGTTGTTGCCGTTGAAGCTCAGACGCATGCCCCGATCGGCACCCTCCGGCAGATGGGCGGCATCGCTGTGGTTCTCCACGGATGCCCCCGGCGTTTTCTCCGCGTCGGCCAGTCGTCCGTTGTCCGCTGCAAACAGCGCGGTCTGCGGGAGAAATTCGTCCTCTTCTTCCTCACCGCCGCCGATCACGCCGCCGCTGCCTGTCGTGGTAGCGGTCGTATCCTCCGTGGTGGTCGTATCCGCAGTAGTTGTGTTCGTGGTTGACGCCGTTGCGGTTGTGGTCGTGGTACTGTCGCTTTCGGTGCCGGACGAGGTGTCCGGCGTGCTGCCGCAGCCGGTCAGCAACAGTACCAGCGCCGCTGCTGCTGCGAGGCTTCGGGCTAACGGTTTGTTCATACGTATCCTTCCTTTCCTGCTATAAAATCGGCACATCTGCCCTATTGGCTTTTCATCCGCCCCCCTCCTGCCGGGATAGCCCCGATTTCAGCCGGTAATCCCGCTGCGCTCGACGCTCTGCAAAAAGAACCGCTGCGCAAACATATATAAAACCAGCATAGGCAGCACGAACCAGAAGGCCCCTGCATACATAATCACCGTTTCCGCCAGGCCGTCTCCATACTGGGTGGTGGTCATCATGGAGGTAGCCAGCTGCCGCATGATGCTCAGCTTGGTGGAAAGGAACTGATTCTGCTGGAACAGGATGGCGGGGAAAAAGTAGTCGTTCCAGTTCCATACGACGCACATGATCACTTCCACCAAAAAGGCCGAAGCGGCGTTGGGCACCATAATCCGCGCAAATATGCGGAATTCCCCGGCGCCGTCGATGCGGGCGGCATCCTCCAGCTCCTTGGGGAGCCCTCTGAAAATTTGGGTGAAAAGCAGAATAAAAATCCCGGAGCGCAGCCCGCTGCCCAGCGCATTGAGCAGATAATACGGTACCTCGGTGTTGGTCAGGTTGATCGTAAGCGGGTTGCCGGTGAACAGCCCGATCAGGCTACCGATGCCGAAAAAATCAAAATATTTCATCCGGAAAAACAGCGGGATAATGTAGGTCTGCATCGGCACCAGAAAGGTCAGCACGGCCATGCCGATGAGCAGCTTGTTCGCCTTGAGGTGATAGCGTCCGATCGCATAGCCGGCCATCGAACAGGAAACGGTGGAGAATACGGTGCTGATGAGCACGATGCGCAGCGTGAACACCAATGAGGTGTCATAGTTGAGGGCATCAAATGCCAGTCGGAAGTTTTCGAGCGTCAGGCCGCTGGGAATCCAGACGATACTTGGGTTATACATGTCCGCCTGCGGCCGGAGCGCGCGGGAAAGCATCACCAGCAACGGAAACAGCAGCACATACGCCATGCCGATGAGAAAAGCCAGCCGGAACAGGATAAACGCACAGCGTCCGAGCTGCTCCCGGCGGCGATGCGTGACCACAGGCCTGCCGGCTGTCTTGGGAACGAATCGGATTGCTTTCACAGGCCCCCTCCTATCTGTCACGGATGGCTTTGCGGAAGAACAGCGCCGCAATCAGCAACAGCAGCAGAATAATTGCCGCAAAATACAGGATCGCCGCCGCCGACGCATAGCCGTACTTCACCTCCGAAAACCGGGTGACGATGCTTTTCATCACCTGATTGCTCATATCGGTAAAGCTGTCAATCATGGCATAAACGGTCACCAGTAAGCAGGTGGGAAGCAGCACAGGAAAGGTGATCTTCCAGAATGCATCCCACGTGTTCGCGCCCTCAATCGAGGCAACCTCGAAATAGGTTTCGGGAATGCTCTGCAGGGCGCTGAGGAACAGCAGGATCGGCACACCGGTTTTCCAGCTCAAATCAAACACCTGTGAGGTGACGGTGGTGAAAAGGCTGATCAGGTCGTCGCTGAACTGCAGCCGGTAGAGCACCTCGCTGACCGCTTCCGTCTGGAAGGTGGAGGTGTCCGCACGCATAACGCTGCTGACAAAAACATCGTTTTGGATGATTTCGGTAACCACACCGGAGGCGATAATAACCGGCAGGAAAAACAGGCTGCGCGCGAACATGCGTCCCCGGAATTTCTGGTTGAGCAGAAGAGCGACAAATACGGAGAAAAACAGGATGATGGGGATATCCACCGCAAGGCCCGAGATCTGTTCCAGAACGTTGCGGTTGAAATCGGCATCCTCAAACAGGATGTACCGGTAGTTCTCCCAGCCCAAGAACTGATAATCCAGCCCGGTATCGCCGATGCTTACCCGGTTGAAGGAGAATACGACCGACTGGATGAAGGGAATGAGGAAGAAGAACACAAGCCCGACCAGCCACGGCAGCAGGAACAGCCAGCCGACCCGTTTGATCCGGCGTTCAACCGACAGCCTGCGCCGGCCGCCGCTTAATTTTCCCATGCTTGACCATCCCTTTCCTGAAGACTTCGGATCAGGCGCCCATATTCCCCTGACCGTCGCCGGATGCGACCACTGTGCCATCACGTACCGCCAGATAATGCCTGGCGCCGACGGTCAGCCCGTCTGCCGTCACATCCTGCTGCCCGTGGTTGACATAGACCTTAACACCGTTTTCATAGGCGGTGACGGTCAGCTCCCCTTCACGCCTGTAGCCGGTCATGCGGGCATCCCCCACCGCTTCGGATACTGCAGACAGCGCCCGGGCGTACTGTACTGCCGACGCCTTCCATGCGTCGTACGACAGGCTGTACGCGTGGATCAGATCCGTGCGAAGCAGCAGAGACGGATCCCCCGCGATGAAGGCAAACTGGAGCCCGCTCAGCGTTTCCACCTGCTGCAAAAACACATCCGCCGTGTCGCCGTTCATGTTCATCGGACGGGCGGTGTACGGCAGGCAGCCCTTGAGCACCATCTGGACAAACGGCACATCCTCATCAAACAGCAGATGACGGCTCGACTGCATCGGGATATCGGTCAGCTGTGCGGCGGCAGCGTAAAGATAGGCGTTTGGATCCGCCAGCAGCAGCCGGCGCCCCTGCGCCAGTTTCCCGAAGCCGGCCGCAAGCAGCGCCTTGGCCTCGTCCCGCTGAGCGCCGCCGATACCGTAATCCCCGGCGAGGCTGCCGGCCGTGTCGGTAAAATACAGCCCATCTATCCCGCGGTCGTCCGCGGCCTCCGAAAGCGCTTCCAACAGATCGGTATAGCGGCGTGGATTGACCAGATACCAGACCGGTTCCGACGCATCGGGGATATTGGTGTGAAATCCGATGGGCTGTATCCCGGCCGCACCGAGATTGACGTTTTTGCATACATCGAAAAACCGGGATACCCCATTGCCGGTTTTCTGCATACGGAAAACATCGGCGTGAAAATACAGCGCATCTCCGGCCGCCGCTGCGGCTTCGAGCAGCCGTGCGAGCTGCTTTTGCGAACCGGCAGCTGCCGCAGGCTTAAGGGTGGTTTCCACCCGGCCGGCAAAGGCATCGGCGCTGTATTGCCGGTATCCGGCGGAAAGGCTGGGAACGCCCGCCACATGCAACTCTTCGAGCATCCGCGCCGCATCATCAAAAGAGGTAAGGGTGTCGTGCCCCTCGTACTGAAATCCCAAAAAGCTCTTGGTACTGCTCACCCCGCCGGTCAATTCGACATGCAGGGCAGGCGGCCGGGTGCCCGCAGCACCGGTCGGAAGCCACCGACGGTAGACCGCCGACATACCGGCGAGATCCGCCTGGTCGTCCGCCAGAAAGGTGTACCGGATCTGCAGGCGGGCGGCTCCGGTAACCTCCTCGGCGTTATACAGCACGTTGCGGGAACCGGTGTCGTTGCTCATCATATAAATGGTGGAGGACACCCGGTAGATGCCGGTCGCGTATACCGTATTGAAGGCGGTCTTCTGTCCGGAAACGGCAGCCCGCAGGACTGCGCCGCCGTCCCCCGACTCTATCACCGCAGCGAAGGCCGCCGCTCCCTTCTGCATGCCGAACATCGGCAGCCGTATCTGTTCCTCGCGGGAGGACTCGATCGCGGTTCCCAGGGTGACATCGTCGCCGTAAACCATCTTTTCATACATCGGGACGGTGGTTTTTCCGTTGTTGAACCGGATAAGCGCCCCGCTTCCGTCGGGGATGAGCATAAACCCCTCATCCTGCGAACCGGCCAAACCGAAATACGGCAGGAAGGACACCGTGTTGAGCAGATTGGTGCCGTCTTCCTCGATCTCATCGTACAGCACCATGGCATTGAGGCTGTCCTCTTCCAAAAGGTACGCTACCGGAATGGTGAAGCCAAGGTTAAAGGTGTAGTGCACCCGAAAACCGTTGTCCAGCCGGTAGATCCTGTAATCCCCTTTGTTCACGCTTGCGGCAAAGCTGTTGGCCTGCCGCACGGTGGCGTTCTCTTTGGTGGTGTAGGATACCAGCAGCTGCGATTTGATGTCCGTGCGGAAACTGCCGGCCGCGAGCGGATCCTCGTAATCCGCCGGTGGATTAGAACCCCAGCGCATCCCGTTTTGCTTGTCGGTCACCTCGATGGCGCAGGTCGCCGGATCCAGCGTCAGGCGCAGGCGGCTGTTTTCCATCGCCAGCTCCTCCTCGCTGGTGATCAGCGTGCCGGCCTCCACCCGCTCCGCCGGCGCCGGGGCGGTTTGATCCCCATCCGACGGCGCGCAGCCGGCAAGCAGCGCTGCTGCCGCCAGCATGGCAGCATACCGCAGGAAAGCACGGCGCCGGACACACTGTATTTTCATCGAACGTCCTCCTTTCGCACGCTTTCGAGGATCAAAAGCCCGCTTTTATACGGTACATCAGTTCATCGAATACGGTCTTGACAAAATCCGAAACCTGAATGGCCAGATTCGCCATCAAAAACAGCAAAAACAGTAAAATCAGGATCCCCACAATCGTGAAAAACAGGGCGACGACGTTTCGACCGAAGGAATACTGATGAATCTCCTGCATGCCGAAGACCAAAAGCAGCAGCGTCCATCCGGCGCCGATTACCGTGATATAGGTAAGGAATGTCCCCTCCTCCGCGGTCAGAAACTGCGAAAGGAGCAGCTGCAGCGCGAGGCCGCAGGTCATTGGGACAAGCGCATAGCAAACCCCGATCCACACCTCCCGCAGGCTTCCCTTGCCCTCGAAAAAGGTGGATAGCAACCAGTTGACCAGGCTGAACACCGCGGCGAACACTACGGTGGTGGCCAGCAGCACAAAGACGTTAAAGCTGCCGGGTTCGTTGGTGTTGAAGATAAAGCCGCGGCTGGTGTAATCGAGGCAGGAAACCAGGAAAAAAACGCCATTATGCCGTTGGCCAGGGCCGTGCTGCCCATGCCGTTATAGCGCATCTCCCGGAAACCGTCGATCGGATGCAGCAAAACCGTGGACAGATATTTTACCCGCGGCAGGCGCTGCGGCCGGCCGGCTGCCGGCACCGTGCGCCTGCCGCGCAGCCGTACGGCCACCAAAGCCAGAATTGCCGCCGCGAGCACAACAACGGCTGCAGTAAAGGCGTCGCGCATCCACAGCGCACGGTACCGGTCGTAGGCGAGGGAATATTCATCCCGGGAATAGCCCAGCTTGAAATACATCATCGCCTGCGGGTAGTCCTTCTGAATATAGGCAGCCTTGCCCAGGCCGTTATACGCATATTCGTAGTTCTGGCACAGCCGCAGCACTTCTTTCCACGGCTCCACCGATTCGGCAAACTGCCCGTTCTGATAAAGGCGGTCAGCCCTGCGCACCGCGGAACCGAAGGCACTTTGTGTCCAAACCGTCACCGTACCGTAGGACGGGTCGCACACCAGCAGCCGGCTGCCGAAAGCCCGCACCGCACTCGGCCGGTCAAAGGTGCCGCTCTGTTCCCCCGTACCGCCGAACACATACAACAGCTCCCCTTCCCGGCTGTACTGAAACAGCCGGTTCCATGTCTGATCAAGCGCCGTGATATAACCCTCTTCATCCACCGCAACCGATACGAAGTTGGTGGTGTACCACCGCCCACGCAGCCGGCCGAGGTTGTAATCGCCGAACTTCCCCTCGCTCTGCAGGACATTGGTGCCAAGGGAATTGAGCTTGACCAGCCATTCAGCGCGGTCGGCGTTGCTCAGGCTGGTGGCATAAATAAAGCCCTCCTGGTCGATTGCCATGCCGCTGTATTCGGTGGGCAGGTAACGGCGGCTGTTGGCGATCTGCGTATCGGTCATAAAATTGCGCCAGAACATATCCAGCAGCAGCCCCGCATCCACCGTAACGCTTTTGCTGCCGAAAAAGGTGACGAACTTCCCTTCGCGGGTGAGCTTGAAAATGCCGCGGTACTGGTTTTCCGCGAGTATGTACACCATGCCCAGCCTGTCGGTAATCACCTGACAGGGCAGGTAGTCGGAGGTATCGTCGATCAGATCGGTATCCGGCTTGCCGTATTCCTGCATCACCCTGCCCTGCTGGTCGGTGCGGAACACGATTTTTTTGCTGCGGTCCACCACCAGAAGGGTGCCGTCGGCATCCACCCACAGGCTTTTGAGCTCTGTGGTTTCGTACGGCTGCCCGTCCTTGGCAAAGGCAATCTCCCGCACCGGTGAAAAGTCTCCGTCGAGCACCACCACCTTGCCGCCCGCATCCAGCACATACAGCTCTCCGTCGCGGCTGGCCACATCCACCGGGGACGACCAGGGGTACGCTCCCCCGTCCAGCACCCGCTCAACGATATAGGGATCCGGCACCTGCATGGCGTTGTCGCCGTGATCATATACATATGCCTTTCCGGTGCCCATGGCCGATGCCGGAGGGCCGATAAGGCAAAGGGAAAGGATTATGCCGATAAGCAAGGCCATTTTTCTCATGATCCGCACCTTTTTCGTCGTGGGATTTCCAGCCGGTCAGCCCTTGATGCCGGAGTTTACCATGGTTTCCATCACTTTGCGCTGCGCAAGGATAAACAGCAGGATCGGCGGAATCATCAGCAGCATCGCCACCGCCGATCCCACTCCCGCGCGGGAAATACCGGCGGTGGTGATCTGGGTCATTGCGGTGGGCAGGGGCTTGAGTGCCTCACTGTACACCACATTGCCGGCGGTGATGTTCCACACGCTCTGGAACTGAAAAATCACCATGGTCGCCAGCACCGGCTTGATGTTGGGCATCACCAGGCTCCACCATATCCGGTATTCGCCTGCACCGTCCATCCTGCCGGATTCCAGCATTTCACCGGGGATGGTTTCCAGGTTCTGCATACACAGGAAAACCCCCATGGTATTGGCCAATGACGGCAGAATCAGCGCGCCGTAGGTATCAATCAGGCCGATAAACGCCAGAATGACATACTGTACCACCCCGGTCACCGCAGCGGTGAACATCAGCGCGGTGGTGATAATGCTTCGGATCACCCTGCGTCCGGCAAACCTGTGCTTGGCCAGCGGATAGGCCGCAAGTGAAGCAATCAGGATGTAGGTGATCGTGGACACCACGCTGACCATCGCAGTATTGAACAGGTAGCGGTCGAAGGATATCCACAGGTTGGAAATCAGCTGCGACATCTGGGTAAAGTTTTCGAGAGTCGGGTTGATCACCATGAACCGCGGCGGGAACAGGAAGAATTCTTCGAGCGGCTTGAAGGCGGATACCACCGCATAAAGCAGCGGCAGGGCCATAAACATGCCGAGTCCCGCGAGGATCACCGCGAGGAGTGCGGTTGTCAGCGGCGATCTGTTAAGCCGTTTATGCCGTTTCGCCGGCCTCGGCCCAGTTCTCTTGCGCATACTGCCCCTCTGCCTCCCCATAAGCTAAGACT
>CAJKBW010000058.1 GCA_905198295.1 uncultured Oscillospiraceae bacterium
CTGTATGCAGCCCGCGCCCCGGTTTACTTTATTCCATTCAATACCGCTCGAGATAACGATCCAGTTCCCATTTGGTGATGCGGATCTTATACTCATCCCATTCCTCGGTTTTATGGGTGACGTATTTCTCAAAAATATGCTCCCCGAGCGTCTCGCGCACAAGCGGATCCCGCTTCATCGCCCGTACCGCCTCCTTGAGGTTGGTCGGCAGCTGCTGGATGCCCCGCTCCTCGCGCTCGTCCTCGGTCAGCTCAAAGATATTGCCGTCGGTCGAGCACGGCGGCCGCAGTCCGCGGCGGATGCCGTCCAGCCCGGCCGCCAGACACAGCGCCAGCGTAAGATACGGGTTCGCGGACGGGTCCGGGTTGCGCAGTTCGATGCGCGTCCCTACCCCGCGGGAGGCCGGCACACGCACAAGCGGGCTGCGGTTGCTCGCCGACCAGGCGATGTACACCGGCGCCTCATATCCCGACACCAGCCGCTTATACGAGTTGACCAGCGGGTTAGTTACCGCCGCCATGCCGCGGGCGTGCTCGAGGATGCCCGCAATAAAGCTGTATGCCGTCTCGCTCAGCCCGAGCGCGTCCTCCGGATCATAAAAGGCGTTTTTCCCGTCCTTCATCAGCGACATATTCACGTGCATGCCGCTGCCCGCCACGCCGTAAATCGGTTTGGGCATGAAGGTCGCATACAGGTTATGGTCGTGCGCGATAGTCTTGACCACCAGCTTGAAGGTGACGATATTATCCGCCGCCGACAGCGCATTGTCGTATTTGAAGTCGATTTCGTGCTGGCCGTTCGCCACCTCGTGGTGGGACGCCTCGATCTCAAAGCCCATATCCTCCAGCGTCAGGCACATATCCCGCCGCGCACTCTCCCCGAGGTCGGTGGGACCGAGCTCGAAATACGCGCCGCGATCCTGCGTGCGGGTGGTCGGATGGCCGTTCTCATCGTTGGCAAACAGGAAGAATTCGCATTCCGGCCCAACGTTGAAGGACGAAAAGCCCATCTCCTCCGCCTGCCGCAGCACCTTCTTCAGCAGGCCGCGCGGATCCCCCTCAAACGGGGTGCCGTCCGGCTTATACACGTCGCAGATCAGGCGCGCAACCCGGCATTCCTCCCCGTACCACGGGAAAATCGTAAACGTGTCGAGATCCGGATACAGGTACATATCCGATTCTTCAATGCGCACGAAGCCCTCGATCGAGGAACCGTCGAACATGCATTTATTATTCAGCGCCTTTTCCAGCTGGCTCGCCGTGATCGCGATGTTTTTGAATGACCCGAAAATATCGGTGAATTGCAGGCGGATAAACCTTACGTTTTCCTCCTCGACGATGCGGACAATGTCTTCGGCGGTAAATTTCGGCATGTTTGACCATTCCTTTCTCTGATGAGCAGCGGAAATGCCTATGGAAATATTATAAAATTCCGGGGTGGTTTTTGTCAATCATCATCGCCCATAATAATCCGGGCACCCGGGGCCGGACAAATGGCAAAAAAGGCCAAGGGGCAGACCGCAGAACGCTCTTTTCTGCAGTCCGCCCCGATTTTGCGGTCAGCCGCGGCGCTTCCAGACAACCAGCTCCGCGTCCGCGCCGCCGTTGCCGTATTCATACACCACAAGCTGCCCCTCATCCGCCGCAAGCCCATAGCAGCGCTCGCTGCCACGCTTACAGACCTCAGCCCCATAGTAGCGCTTTTCATCGTCCAGCAGCTTCGCCGTCTGCCCATTGGGCAGGCGGCAGTCGAGGTTGATAAAATCCCCTTTGAGCTCATACAGCTGCGTAACCGTCTTCAGTCCCTCCAGCCCCAGCGCCCAAAACTCTTCCAGCAGCTCCTTTTCCATGACATTCTCCTTACCGGCTGAACCGGTATTCCGTGACCGAGGTGAATACTTCTCCCGGACGCAGTACGACAGACGGGTATTCCGGATGATTCGGGGAGTCCGGGAAATGCTGCGTCTCCGCGCAGAACGCCTGGAAATGCCCCATCGGCTTCCCGCCCTTTCCGGTTTCCTCTTCCAGCGCGCCCGCCGTATACAGCTGCACGCCCGGCTGGTCGGTCCAGCACTCCATCCGGATGCCGGTATGCGGCGAAACCGCCGTCAGCGCCCGGCGGAAACCTTCCCCGCACAGCACAAAATTATGGTCGTAACCCTGCAGCCCCGATGAAAAATCCCGGCCAATCGCCTTCGCCGCGCGGAAATCGAAAGGTGTCCCCTCCACCGGCGCAAGCTCGCCGGTCGGGATCAGCTTATCGTCCACCGGCATATACCGGTCCGCCTCGATCTGCAATACCGTATCCCGCACATCCGCACCGTCAAAGCCGTTGAGGTTGAAATAGGCATGGTTGGTCAGATTCAAAACCGTCGGCGCATCGGTGCGCGCCTCATACCGGATCGTCAGCGCGTTCCCCGCTGTCACGGTAAAGATAACCGCCGTCTCCAGCCGTCCGGGATAGCCTTCCTCTCCATCCTCGGCAGTACAAGTAAACCGTACCGACGGTTCACCGCCGTCACTGAGTACCTGCGCCGCCCACAGCTTGCAGTCAAAGCCGCTGAAGCCGCCGTGCAGGTGTTCCACATCGTGCTCATTAAGGCCAAGCGTATACGTTTTCCCATCCAGAGCAAAGCGGCCGTCCGCGATCCGGTTGGCATAGCGGCCGATGGTCGCCCCCTGATAAGAATGATTATTCTCCCGGTAATCGTCCAGCGTGTCAAAACCCAGAATCACGTCCCTGCCGCCGAACCGCACCGCCTGCAGCGTGGCGCCGTAATTGAGCACCGTGATCTCCAGACCGCCCGCTCCGGACAGGTCATACCGCCGTACGATGCAGCCATCCGGCAGACTGCCGAATTCCTTCACTTCAACGCTCATATGCCGTCCTCCCTTTCATCTTTGCCGAAACCGTACATTTCTTTCTGATTATCACATATTTATCCACGAAAAGCAATACAATCTTATGTCGGCATGCCGGCGGGTATCCCTCTTTTCCTGCATTCGGTCAGGAATATCCTACATATAATTATGGCCTGTCCGGCGGCCGACGAACGCGGCCCCATACGGCAGCACCAACCCACTCCCTCGCATTGACAAGACCACACCCCTGCAGTATAATGATATTTCTGCGGTATAGCATGCCTTCAACACCCATGCGAAAGGATGCGTCGTTTTCATGGACATAATCACGCTGCTCCTGCTCTCGGCAAGCCTCGCCATGGACGCCTTTGCTGTATGTGTCTCCAGCGGCATGGTGATCTGCCACATACGGGCAACCCCCATCCTCAAGATGGCCGGCAGTTTCGGGCTTTTTCAGGGGATTATGCCGCTCATCGGCTACACCATCGCCCGCACCTTCGCGGATAAAATCCAGGCTATCGACCACTGGCTGGCCTTCATACTGCTGGCTTTTATCGGCGGCAAGATGCTTTTTGAAGTGTGGAAGGAGCGCGGACAGCCGCAGGAACATCCCAAGGGCGATCCCTGCGAATGGAAAAATCTCTTTGTGATGTCCATTGCCACAAGCATTGACGCACTCGCCGTCGGTGCTTCACTCGCTGTGATGCCGACCACCGGTGTGCTCGGTCTGCCGCTCGGCTATCTGATCTGCTGCGGTGTGATCGCACTGGTAACCTTCCTCATCTGCATAATCGGCGTCATCATCGGCTGCCGTACCGGCGCACTGCTCGGCCGTAAGGCGGAAATCATCGGCGGCATCGTACTTATCGGCATCGGGGTCAAGATTCTGCTGGAACATCTGGGCGTTCTGGAAGCGGTAGGCAACTGGTTTGCCGGACTGATGTAAAAACTTATAAAAAGGCGGGGCAGCTCTTAAGCAGAGCTGCCCCGCCTTCTTATCCGGCTCCAAACGGAATTTTCATCAGCCATTCCACTACAAACACCGTCGCCGTGGATGCCAGAGCCACCGGCAGCAGCGACAGCCGCAGCCACGACAGCACCAGTGCCACCGCTACACCGGCGAGCGCCGACCAGGGAGTTGCGGTCGCCTCGAGCACCGACGGGAAAATCATCGCGCCCAGCACTGCATATGGCATATAAAACAACACCGACTGCACAAAGCGGTTCTGCACCTGTCGGCGCATCAGGGTCAGCGGCAGCGCGCGCGGGATATAGGTCACCACCGCCATCACCAGCACGCCAAGTATCCAGTACACCATATCGCTCATGCGGCCGCCTCCTCTCCGGCGGTTTCCACCGGGAAGCGCAGCGCTCCAAACACTGCCGCGAGCACTGCACAAAGAACCAGCGCCCAGCCGGACGGGATCAGGCGAAGGCCCGGCAGATACCGGAACAGGCAGGACAGCCCGACTGCAAGCAGCGCCACCGCCGCGATTGGATGCGAATCCCGCGCCGCCGGTGTGATGATGGCGATAAACATCGCATACAGCGCAATGCCCAGCGCGCTCGACAGCGACGCGGGCAGCACAGCGCCGGCAAGCGCGCCGGCAAGCGTTCCCAGCACCCAGCCGCCATACGGCCCGGCAGCAAGACCGGTCAGAAACCAGCCGGACAGGGTGCCGTCTTTGCGCATGGCTAAAAAAAAGATCTCATCGGTCACCCCATTGGCGATCAGCAGCCGCTTGATCAGCGGCATTTTGCCGAGCTTTTGCGACAGCGACAGCGACATGAGCATATAACGGATATTGATAATAAACACCGTCACGCCGATCTCCGGCAGCGGCGCGTGGCGGATCAGCAGGCCCGCACCGGCCTGCTGGCCGGCGGAAGTGAAGTTGCTCATCGATATCAGCACCACCAGCGGCCACGGCAGGCCGCTGGCCACCGCCGAAACCGCGAAAGCAAAGGATACCGGAAAATAGCCCAGCATAATCGGCAGGCCATAGCGGAAACCCTGTGCAAAACGGTTCAAACGTCCAGGTTCCATCACGAGTCAATCGCCTTTCGTTTTGAAAAATCCGGCCAATGCCAGCATCACGTGAAAACGCAGCCGGCAGTTTGTGCCGGCTGCGCGGTATGGTCAGGAGCCGAGATAGGCCCGGCGGATCTCCTCGTTATTGAGCAGGTCGGCCGCGTCGCCCTCCATAAACAGCGTACCGGTTTCCAGCACATAAGCGCGCCGGGAAATCGAAAGCGCCATTTTTGCATTCTGCTCCACCAGCAGCACCGTCGTTCCGTCCCGGTTGACCTCGGTGATGCAATCGAAAATCTCCTGCACCAGAATCGGGGACAACCCCATCGACGGCTCGTCCAGCAGCAGCATTTTCGGCCGCGACATCAGCGCACGGCCGATCGCCAGCATCTGCTGCTCACCGCCGGACAGAGTACCGGCGAGCTGTTTACGCCGCTCCTTCAGGCGGGGAAAGCGGTTGAACACCTTTTCCAGATCCTCCGCGATACCGGCGCCCTTGCGGATAAACGCCCCCATCTCCAGGTTTTCCTGCACCGTCATGCTGGCAAACACCCGGCGGCCTTCCGGCACCTGCGCAAGGCCCTGCCGCACGATTTTATGCGGTTCGGTTTTCGCAATGCTGCTGCCCAAAAAGGTAATATCGCCGGTTTTTGAGCGCAGCAGGCCGGACACGGTATGCATGGCGGTGGTTTTCCCCGCGCCGTTGGCCCCGATAAGAGAGACGATTTCTCCTTCCTCCACGTGGAAAGACAGGCCTTTAAGCGCGTGGATGGCGCCATAATACACATTGATATCGGTTACGTTCAGCATACAGCACCCTCCTCAGCCGCCAAGATAGGCTTTAATAACCCGCTCGTCCGAACGGATTTCCTCCGGCGTACCGGAAGCGATCAGCGTACCGTAATCCAGCACATAAATCCGCTCACAGACACCCATGACCAGCGCCATGTCGTGTTCGATGAGCAGGATGCCCACACCGAACATATCCCGGATCTGCCGGATGGTTTCCATCAGCTCCCGCGTTTCGGTCGGGTTCATGCCGGCAGCCGGCTCGTCGAGCAGCAGAACTTTTGGCTTTGACGCGATCGCGCGCAGGATTTCCAGCTTGCGCTGCTGGCCATACGGCAGGTTCGCCGCCATCTGGTCGGCGGTATCCTCCATATCGAAAATACGCAGCAGTTCCTTCGCCTTTTCGGTCACCCGCGCTTCCTCTTTCCAGTAGCGCGGCAGCCGGAACATACTCTCGATCACGGTATAATGCATATTCTGGTTCATGGCCACCTTGATATTATCCAGCACCGACATATGCTTGAACAGCCGGATATTCTGAAAGGTACGCGCGATACCCAGACGGTTGATCTGATACGGCTTTTTGCCGATGATGCTTTTGCCGCAGAAGCGGATAGCGCCTTTTGTCGGCGTGTAGACGCCGGTCAGCAGATTAAACACGGTCGTTTTGCCTGCGCCGTTGGGGCCGATGAGACCGATGATCTCCCGCTCATCTACCGTCAGGTACACGTCATCGAGCGCGCGAAGGCCTCCGAACTGTATGCCGAGATCCTTGGTTTCGAGTAACGGCATCGATCACACCTCCCCCGTCGTTTTGGTTTTCTTCCCGCGGTGCAGCAGCTTATCCGCCAGGCCGGGCAGGGAAATCTCATACCGGCCGAGCAGTCCCGACGGGCGGAACAGCATCACGGAGACAAGGATGATGGAATACAACAACATTCTTATATCGCTAAAATTGCCGCCCCCCTCTGGAATGAGGTGGCCTGCACCAAATAACGCAAATAGATTATGTATCCAGCCCACTATTATTGCCGGTAAATCGCGCAGCACCTCCGGCAGGATGGTGAGCACCGTCGCGGAAATGACCGAGCCGGAGATCGAGCCCATACCGCCGAGCACCACCATGATGAGGATCTCCACCGAACGGTTGAAGTCAAATTTGGACGGGTCGATCACACCAATATAATGGGCATACAGCGCCCCCGCCACCCCCGCGATAAACGCGGCAAGCACAAAGGCAAACAGCTTATAGTAGGTGGTGTTGACCCCCATCGATTCCGCCGCGATTTCATCCTCCCGGATGGCAATGACCGACCGACCGTGACGGGAACGGCCAAACGTGAAAGAAATAAAAATCACCAGTGCCATGGTTACGAACACATAGACAAACATGGTCGCCGGGTTCCGGCTGCCGAAGGTTTTGATGCCGCCGAGACCCATGGCGCCGTTGGTGATGGGTTTGAGGAATTCCGCATTCGCCATAACCCGAATGATCTCCCCGAAGCCAAGGGTAATAATCGCCAGATAGTCGCCGCGCAGGCGCAGCGCCGGGATGCCGATCACCACGCCGAACAGCGCCGCGAACACACCGCCAATGAGCATAGCAATCGGCAGTGCCAGCTGCAGCGACATGTCGCCGTTATTCACCACAGCCCTGGTGAAGTTAGCCGCCGCATACGCCCCTACCAGCATAAAACCCGCATGGCCGAGCACCAGCTGGCCGAGAATACCAGTGACCAGATTCAGACTGACCGCCAGGATCACATTGATGCATACCAGCACCAAAATACCAGTTACATAACTGTCCAGAACACCGCCAGAGATGAGCATAAACAGCACGACAAACAATACGGCGGTCAGCAAGGTGTTGACCAGATAGAAAAGTCCGGTCTTCTTTTTTGGTTTTCCCATGACTCACACCTTCTCCTTCCGCAGCTTACCCATCAAGCCGGCCGGCCTCACCAGCAGCACCAGAATCAGAATCGCAAACACCACCGCATCGGTAACAGTGGTACTGATGTACGCTTTGGTCAGCTGCTCCACCACACCGAGCAGATACCCGCCGAGCATCGCGCCGGGGATCGAGCCGATTCCGCCAAGCACCGCTGCCACAAATGCCTTCAGGCCGAGCAGGTTGCCCATTGTCGGCTTAATCTGCGGATAAGTATTGCAGTACAATACCGCCCCAACCGCCGCAAGCGCCGAGCCGACGGCAAAGGTGATCAGGATGATGTTGCTGGTATTGATTCCCATCAGCTTGGCAGCGCCGGCATCCTCGGAGGTCGCCTGCATCGCCTTGCCGATTTTCGTCTTATTCACGAGCAGCTGCAGCATGACCATCATGATCACCGAAACGATAATATTGATCAGCGTCGTATTCGTAATCTGAAGCCCGCCCAACTCAATATAGCCGTCCATCCCCTGCAGGTTCTTGGCATCCGCCTTGAACAGCAGCATGAACAGATTCTGGAGGAACAGGCTGACCCCCAGTGCTGTGATCAACAGGGAGATGCGTTCCGCATTATGGGTCAGCAGGCGATGATAGGCGATCCGCTCAATGAGCACGCCGGCCAGGGCGCAGACCACAATCGGTGCCAAAACCGCCAGCCACGCCGGCAGCCCTGCCACCACCATGACCAGATAGATGGTATAGCCGCCCACCATAATGATATCGCCGTGGGCAAAGTTGATCAGCTGCACGATGCCGTACACCATGCTGTATCCCAAGGCAACCAGGGCATATATGCTCCCAAGGCTCAGGCCATTGAGCAACTGCGTGATGAATTCCATTGCCGTACCCTACTTCCTTCTCGTAATAAAACCGATATAATCCGAAAAAAAGGGCGGATACGCGCCCTTTTTTTCTGTTCATATTCGATTTTCTATCCGCTTATGCCTTATAGGTGCCGATCACCTTATAAACGCAGGCTCCCTTTTCGTCGGCGCCGAACGAGGTGATAACCGCCTCGCGAACCGGATTGCGCTCTGCGTCAAAAGTAGTGGTACCGGTCAGACCGCTGTAATTCGTCGCCTGCATCGCCTCGATGATTTTGTCAGCATCGGTGGAACCGGCGCGCTCAATCGCATCCGCGAGGATGTGCATCGCATCGTAACCCAGCACCGCGAACATATTCGCCTCGATACCGTATCTCTCTTTATAGCTGCTCAGGAAATTCTGCAACGCCGGATCGTCCGAAGATGCCGAATACTGGCTGCAGAAATAAGCATTCGCCAGCACATCGTTAAGGCCGGTATCCCCGTCGAGCTGCGGCACCACGCCGTCCCAGCCGTCGGCGCCGAGGAATTTCGAGGCAATCCCCTTCTGCTTGGCCTGCTTGAGAATTGACACCACATCACTGTAATACACCGGCAGCAGAATCGCATCCGGGTTATTGGTCTTGATCTTATCCAGCTGCGCGTTGAAGTCGGTGCTGCCGTGCGCATAGCCTTCCTTATTGGTCACGGTCATGCCGAGCTCTTTCGCCGCCGCTTCAAACGCGTCAGCAATACCGGTCGAATAGGAATCGCCGCTGTCATACAGGACGGCAACCGTCTTCGCTTTCAGCTCCTTGGATGCATAATCCGCCATCAGCTGTCCCTGATACGGGTCGATAAAGCAGGCGCGGTATGCATACTTGCCGGTTTTGGTGATATCCGCATCGGTGCCCGAAGCGGTGATGATCGGCATACCATCGTCGTTGGCCTTCTGCGCCACCGCCTTGGAGGGCGCCGAAGTTACATCGCCGACGATTGCGACCACCTTATCGCTGCTGACCAGCTTATTGTAGGCGTTGAGCGCTTCGGTGACATCGCCCTTTTCGTCGTACACAATATACTCTATATCCTTGCCGAGCACGCCGCCATTCTTATTGATCTCCTCAACCGCCATTTTCACGGCGTTGTTGACCGCCTCACCGTACTGCTTCAGGTCGCCGGTCAGCGGTGCGAGTCCGCCGATGCGGATGGTATCACCGCTTCCTTCCTTCGAGCAGCCGGACAGCGGCACCGTAAGCAGTGCAGCTGCCGCCAGCAGAGCCAACCATTTTTTCATTTTCATACATTCTTCCCCCTACATCTTGTTCCGCACGGCGGTCTCCCGCCGATTTTCCCAAATTCTCTCTGCAGGACAGGTGCCCGCCGCTTTCGTTTTTCCTGCTGCTCTGGAACCGGACAGCCGAAGAACGGCCGCGGCCCAGACACCATGATGAAAGCAGACCTGCAGGCATCTTTCACAAATACTTTTTTATTATAAGCGATACCCTGATGCTTTTCAAGTCTTTTTTCCCTGTTATTTCGTAAAAGCGCACCCCACAGCAAAGGGCGATTTTATTGGGAATGGCCAGAATCGTGTCGATGAATCCTGCTGCGTTTTTCTACTGACCAAAAAATTTTTCTTTTTTTGCGTATATACCTTGACAGATGAAGTATATCGTAATATTTTATATTTGCGACTGTGAGATACTAAATCGGAAGGAGGAATCTCTATATGTCGATTGCTTCCGATATCATTCGCGGGCATACCGACGCCATCATTCTTGCGCACCTGCTGTCCGGCGATACTTACGGCTACGAGATCAACAAATCCATCCAGAACATTACCGGCAACCAGTACGAACTCAAGGAGGCTACCCTGTACACCGCGTTCCGCCGGCTCGAGGCCGCAGGGCTGATTGTCTCCTACTGGGGGGACGAAAATACCGGCGCCAGACGGCGGTACTATTCCATCACCGAACCGGGGCGGCGCACCTACCAGCAATACCTGCAGGACTGGGACAATGCCAAGGCACTGATCGACAGCCTGATCCGCCTGCAGCCCAAACCGGAATCCCGTTGAACCAGATCATTTTATACAGAAAGGTTGTGTCAACATGAACGAACACATTCAGGAATATGTACGCGGGCTGTTCGAGGACGCGCCGCGCACAAAGAAGGCTATGGAGCTGCAGGAGGAAATCGCCGCCAACCTCAACGATAAATACAACGACCTGGTCGCTTCCGGCATGGCGCCGAACGACGCCTATAATGCTGCCGTGGCCGGGGTGGGCGACGTCAGCGAGATGTTTGCAGATCTCTCCGACCAGACACCGCCGTATATCCAGGCCGAACAGCAGCGCTACCGCCGCCGCAGCGCGGTTCTGGTGAGCATCGCAGTGGTTCTGTACATTCTCAGCGTCATCCCGGTGATCCTTGCCGAAGAACTGGGCTTCAACGAAGAACTGGCGGTAGTGCCGCTGCTGGCTATCTGCGCAGTCGCCACTGGGCTGCTGATTTTTAATTTCATGTCCCGTCCCCGCTATCGGAAGATGGACGACACGATGGTGGAGGAATTCCATGAGTGGAAGCAGCATAAGGAACGCAAGGAATCCCACGCCCTGCGGGCAGTCAGCAGCGCCCTATGGCTAACCGTGCTCGCGGTCTATTTCATTGTCAGCTTTGCTACTTTCGCCTGGCATGTGACCTGGATCATCTTCCTGGTCGGCGCCGCCGTCGACCAGATTATCCGTGCCGTTTTCGCGCTGAGCCGGCACGAGTAAGCGTATTTCAAGCAGCGGCGGCTATCGCCCTGCAGAAAGGTCGGATTATCGTATGACAAATAAAACGGGACAGATCGTGCGCATCATTATCGCCTCACTGGCTGCGGTAGCTTTCAGCGTTCTGCTGATACTCGGCATCAACGGACGCCTGTCCTTGCCCTCATTTTTCCGCAAAGGAGAGGAACACATGATTACTTCGGTTTCCCGCGATGCCTCCGGCATTCGGGATATACAAATTGATTGGCGCGCCGGACGGGTGGAGGTCTCCAAATCCGCCGACGGAAACTTCCACGCCGCCGAAACCTCTCGCTATGACGTCGACCCCATGCTCTGCACTTCCGACGGCGGCGTGCTGAAGATCAAGCAGCAAACCGGATTCGGATTCTTTTTCTTTGGCTTCGGCTCCCGCAGCTCCACCCTTACGCTGCAGCTGCCGGAAAAAGAATACGAAGCCTTCCAGCTCAAAATGTCCAGCGGCGAGGGCGATGTCGCCGGCGTCAATGCTGTCAGCCAACGGTTTGAACTAACCAGCGGCGATCTGCGTGTAGATACTCTTCACGCAGACAGCCTGACTGCCAAGCTCACCAGCGGACAAATGACCGGCACCGGCATTTCTGCCCAAAAGCTTGACACCGGCATCACCTCCGGAAAGCTCTCCCTTTCCGGTGCCTTCTCGGGCATTACCGCCAAGTGCACTTCAGGCAGAATCACGCTCAGCTCTTCCCTGGTGCCGGATGCGCTGGACGTCAATATCACCTCCGGCAATGTGGGGGTTTCCATCCCGGATAACGACGGCTTTGTGCTTGAAGCCAGCAAAACCTCCGGTGACATCCGCAGCAGCTTCGATCTGCTGTCCCCGATTAACGACAAAAGCGGACGCTATGTCTACAAAAGCGATGCCGCCGGCCGCAGCTACCGCGTCAAGCTGACCAGCGGCGATTTCACACTCGACCGCACAGAATAACCCCCGCCTTTATAGCAAAAGCCCTGCGGCTGTTGAACACGGCCGCAGGGCTTTTATTTTTTCGCTCAGGAAACCGCCGCACGGTTATCGCGCAGCCAGCAGCGATACAATATCCAGAATGCCGTCGCCCAGCAGACAGGCACCGAAAAAGATCATGGTCAGCCGTACCGCCCCGAACGGGTCAAACAGTAGCACAATCCCCAGCACGAGCAGGCAAATCGCCAGCAGCAGCGCCAGCCACCAGCGGGCAAAACCCAACCGGCGGAATTCAAACGCGCGCTGTGCTTTGCCAACCGCGTCCACTACCAGTACCAGGCCAAGCAGAAACGGCAGGAAGGACAGCACTGTCTGCGGGGTGATCAGGCAGAAGATACCGAGCGCGGCAAAGGTAATGCCAAGAAACAGCTCGCTTTTGCCGCCGTCTCCCATACGCTGGGTACGCCAGTAATTAATCAGATGCAGCAGCCCATACAGCAGCGCCGCGATACCGATCGCCCAGCCGATCACCTTCGCGCTTCCGTCCGGCCGCCAGATCAGCAAGCCGCCGAGCACCACATAGCCTGCGGACAGCAGCATCTGTCCACCTTTTTCCTTTGCCTGCATATTTTCATTCCTCCCTGTTCTCATCGCCTGCCGGCTTACTGTTCCGTAGCGGACACCAGCCTGCCCCGGGCGATCTGCCTGCCCTGCTCATCCCACAACGTCAGCGCGCCTTCACGCAGCAGGACGGCATTGTCATCATGATCATACAAAAAGGTAAACGTCAGTTCCCGGCTGCTTTTCCGCCATCGCTCCACACGCACGGGTGCTGCTGAAGAGTGGGGAGGACGCCCGGCAAAATCCGGCAGCGTATACCAGAGCATTCCCCGGCGCAGGAACGGTGCGGTCTCCAATATCGCCTTGTACGCTGTTCTGGCTTCTTCCGGCAGGGTATCCACCCATTGACCTTCCACCCGAACCCTTTCATAAGGCAGCTGAAGACCGTAAATGACCAAACCCGCCAGAAGCACTGCCGTGACGATGAGCCAGTACAGGCTCACGAAAGCGCCGATGAGCATTATCGCCAAAACCGCCAGAAGCAGCACGAAGGAATACGGCTTCTGGGCATAGCTTTCCCCGCAATGCGGACAAACAGACGCGCCGCCGACCGGCAGCAGCGATAAAATCCCGCGGCCGCGCACCGGCTTGCCGCACCACGGACATTTCACAATAAGCATTCCCTCCTGACAGGCGGATTCTTTCCTTTTCACCATAACATATTTTGGATATAATGTCGACTGTTTTTCTATTATACACAATGAACAGCCATCAGTTCATCGCGAATTGCCGGCTGCAGGCCTGGTAGACATTAACAAACCCGAAGTGCTTGATCCCAACGGTTTGCTGTGCAGCCCACTTGTGAAATGCTTGTCAGCATTTCGGAAGGCCAGCGCCATGGATCCCCTTAGAGTACATAAAAACCGCGTTCCGCCCTGAAGGGCGAAACGCGGTATAGAGATGAGCGGGGCAATGCGATATCGCCCATGAGCGGGCTAAGCCATAAAAAGGTCGGCAACTCATCGCGAATTGCCGACCGCAGGTCTGGTGGACGTTAACGGACTCGAACCGCTGACCCTTCGCACGTCAAGCGAATGCTCTACCAGCTGAGCTAAACGTCCTTATTTTACCGCGTACCGGATGATCTGTCGGTGACGCGGTCACTATTATAGTAAACTGCACGGGTTTTGTCAAGGGGTTATCCACAAAAATCAGGAAAATAATCATTCCTGCGGCATTGCCAACCAGCACTGCCATACACAGATCACATCATTTGGCTGCCGACAGGATTTCCAGCGTCTGACTATCCATTACTACGCTGTTGTTGAACAGCTCCCCGTCGCCGAACATCCAGGCCGTCTGCCCGACACGGCCAATATCCTCATACCAGTACACCCTACGGTACACCACTTTTGCCCCCGGTGTCCGTCCCTGTTCCTCCATATAGGCCAGGTATGCCTGCTGTGCTGCCCGCGCATTTTCTTTCGGTTCAAACATAGTGCCATCAGAAAAAACTGGCCAGCGGCAGGACATCTCCGCTACCCCATCCTGCTTCACTATCAGGCGCGCTCCGTACTCTTCGGCCAACAAAGGAACCCCTTTATACACCGGGACAAAAAAGACCAGACAGCCCGCTTCTTCGTCAGCGCGTACATAAGAAAGCGTGCGGGTATACCCGCTTTCCGGCAGCAGGCCGCCCATGCGCAGAAACGCTTCCGCCAGTTCCAGCGCCCGTTCGGCATCGGCCGAGCCGCTGTCCGCACCGACTGCCGCATCCGTATAATCTACCCTGCCGTTTTCACCAAACACAATTTTACGCGCCGGTGATGTTTCGTAAGCGGCACAAATTGCTGCACACTCCTGTGCGGTCGGTTCCAGCGGCGCGCAGTCGATATATGCCGGTGTATCCGCGGCAGACTCCAGCACAAATTCCGGTCCATCCTGAACAGGTACCTCTGCAGCAAACTCACTCATCCGATGCGGCATATCCTGTTCCAGTATTTCCGGTTCCACCGACTGCTTCTGCCAGGCAGCCAAAGCTAAAACCGCAGTCCAAACCACCGCAGCAGCCGCATATAGACTCTTTACCCAAAAAGGCGTTTTCGCCCATACTCTTTTACGAACCGGCACCGGCCATACCTCTTCCTTTATCGATCCGCGGACAGTTTACTCCGTACTTAATTATTATACCCGTCCCCCGGCAAAGGACAACCCTTTCCCGGACGCGGTACGCACATTTTCACACGCATTCCAAAAGAGCGCCCCGGAGGGGCGCTCTTTGTCATTCTTCCTGTTCCACCGCGGCCAGACGATAGCCGTTCTCCGTTTTTTCCACTGTGAAAAGGGCAAAGTGATCCGCCATATCCGCCGTCAGCGGCAGCGGTTCCCCTTTGTCGTCGATGCCGATGCTGATCGCCTCCACATAGCCTACCCGCACCGTAATGGTATCGCCCTTGCGTTTGATGGCATCCAGAAACGTCTCGTACTGCGAGGACTGGAAATAGGCCGGGACATGATAGCAGGCCGCGTCCGGATCATACAGATACGCCGCATAGGCGTTCTCCTCGTTATCACCGATGGTGTGATGCTGCGGTATCGCATCCGCACCGAACAGCGCCGCATAGGATTCATCCACCTCCGATACCGGCACCATCATACGACCGAGATCGTCCACCGGATACGGACTGGTATAGCTTTCCCCGGCAATCTGCGCCTGTTGCTGCCGCACCACTTCACGGCGGGTGATCGGCCAAATGGAGGCAAGCAACAGGTCATCGCTGAGCAGCGAATTGCTGCCAGCCTCCGACACACTGGAAAACGAAGGCAGGTCATACATCAGCACCGGCTCCAGGAAATCTTCCATATCGGCGCGAAGCTCTTCCGCCGCAGTCTCCTGCCGGCCCTGCACCATATTCACCACACCGACGATCAGCGCCACCACGCCGGTCAGCGCGAGCAGCAGCACAATCAGCCCCACCGGCGCGGCCAGCTTATTCCGGCCGCGGCGCACTCCGGCCGCGGTATACCGCGGCGAGGAAACACAGGTGTCTTCTGCCGCCGGCTCCGACAGCACTGTTTCGGCCAGTTCATCCGCCGCCGGCAGTGTTTCCGGCGCCCTCTCCTCCGGCGCCGTATCCGGTTCAGGAGCCGGCTCTTCCGGTGTGAGCGGCTGCTCGACCTTTTTCCATTCGCTCATAGGGTTGTCTCCTCCCTTTCCTGCCGCCGCGCGGCGTGTCTGCCGATTGAAACGCCCCCGTTCAGCGGATCTGTCCGCTGCCGGTAACGACATATTTACAGGTAGTCAGCTCCCGCACCCCCATCGGGCCGCGCGCGTGGAGCTTCTGGGTGGAAATGCCGATTTCCGCTCCCATACCAAATTCCCCGCCGTCGGTAAAGCGGGTTGAAGCATTGACATACACCGCAGCTGCGTCCACCCCGGCGGTAAACCGCGCCGCGGACGACTGGCTGTCGGTGACGATGCATTCGCTGTGACCGGTGCCGTAGCGCGCAATATGCGCCATCGCCTCTTCGAGCGAATCCACCACCCGCACGGCGAGAATATAATCAAGATATTCGGTTTCCCAGTCCGCTTCTTCCGCCGGTTCCACCGCACGGCCGGCGAGCATCGCAGCCGACCGCGCACAGCAGCGCAGCCGCACCTTCTTCTCCGCAAGCGCATCCGCGATGACCGGCAGGGCTTTCTGCGCAATATCCTTATGGATCAGCAGGGTTTCTGCCGCGTTGCACACCGAAGGACGGGACGCCTTGGCATTGGCCGTAATCGCCGCGGCCATCGCGATATCCGCCGACCGGTCGACATACACATGGCAGTTGCCCACACCGGTCTGGATAACCGGAACGGTGGACTGCTGCACTACCGCATTGATCAGTCCCGCACCGCCGCGCGGGATCAGCACGTCGATATACGCATTCAGCCGCATCATTTCCGCCGCGGTCTCACGCGAAGTGTCCTCCAACAGCTGCACTGCATCCTCCGGCAGCCCCGCCTCCGGCAGCGCCTGCCGCAGGGCGGCAGCCAGCGCAAGGTTTGAGCGGATCGCCTCCTTGCCGCCGCGAAGAATCACCGCATTGCCCGCTTTCAGGCACAGCGCCGCCGCATCCGAGGTGACGTTCGGGCGTGCCTCATAAATAATACCCACCACACCGAGCGGCACCCGCGTTTTCAGGATCTGCAGCCCGTTCGGCCGGCAGCTGCCTTCGATCACCTCACCGACCGGATCGGTCAGCGCGATGATCTCCCGCACCCCGGCCGCCATGCCGGCGATTCGGTCGGCGGTCAGCCGCAGACGGTCCTGCAGCGACACACTCATGCCCGCGGCCGCCGCAGCCTCCAAATCCGCGGCGTTCGCGGCAAGGATTTCCGCCGTATGCGCTTCGAGCGATGCCGCCATTGCCTCAAGCGCCCGATTTTTGCCCGCCGTACCGGCGACCGCCATCTGCTGCGCCGCAGCCTTCGCGCGCCGGCCGATATTCTCCAATGTTTCCATCTCAATCCGCCCTTTCCGCGTCTGCATCGATCCGGGTACCCACCGGCTCCCCTTCGAGCAGCGAATAGATCAGCTCCGGCTTATCCCCCTGCATAATCACCAGTGGGATATGCTCCTGCAGGGTCAGCTGTGCGGCCTGCAGCTTGGTGCGCATACCGCCGGTGCCCCGCTTGGAACCGGCGCCGCCCGCGAGCGCAAGCACGTCATCGTCCACCGCCGTCAGCAGGCTGATCCGCTTCGCCTGGGGGTTCTTATGCGGGTCCGCATCATACAGCCCGTCGATATCGGTCAGCAGGATCAGAAGATCTGCATGCACCAGTGCGGCCACGATTGCCGACAGCGTATCGTTATCCCCATAGTTCGCGCCAACCAGCTCGTCGATCGCCACCGTGTCATTCTCGTTGACCACCGGGATGACTCCCATCTCCAGCAGCGTATCGATGGTATTGACCACGTTCTGCTTGGAGTGCTCGTTCTCCACCACCCGCCGGGTCAGCAGCACCTGCGCCACTGTGTGGTTATACTCCCCAAACAGCTTATCGTACATGAACATCAGCTCGCATTGCCCGACCGCCGCGGCCGCCTGCTTGCCCCGGGTTTCCTTCGGCTTCTCCCGCAGCCCCAGCTTGCCGACACCCACGCCGATAGCGCCGGAGGTGACCAGCACGATCTGATTTCCCGCATTCTGCAGGTCGCTGAGCACCTTGCACAGCGCCTCGATGCGGCGCAGATTCATTTTTCCGTTTTCATATGTAAGGGTCGAGGTCCCCACCTTGACCACAATCCGCTTTTTATCGTCCGTCATACTGTTGCTCCCCGTTTCCCTTTCAGCAGCCTTCTCCGGCCGCTTGGACACATTTTTCCCCAGTATAGCATATTCCCACGCTGTCCGCTACCATTTTTCCGCACACCAAATGCTGTTTTTCGACGATATTTGTTATTTTTTCTTCTATATATACATTTTGTAAATCCATTTACGATAAATCGTTCAGCTTTGGAAAATCTCCACCTTATGCCGGCTGCTGGCTTTTCGAGGATAAATCGTACCTTTTCGACAAATTCATATTTATCTATTCAATCCTCTGTAAACCCTGTGTTTTCAAGGCATATCGCCTATTAAATATTCAAACCTTATGTATTTTCCCTTGTTTTTGCCCTTATGAGCCGAAACAAGGGAA
>CAJKBW010000059.1 GCA_905198295.1 uncultured Oscillospiraceae bacterium
GTTCCTCAGGAAGAAGCGCTGTCGGGACGAAGTTCCTCCTGCCGCTGGTGCGGCACCGCCCTTCTTCCGATTCAGCGTAGATTCTTGTGGGAATGAGGAACCGCGGTGCGGTTCCTCAGGAAGAAGCGCTGTCGGGACGAAGTTCCTCCTGCCGCTGGTGCGGCATCCAAAACAAGGTGATCCGCCGCAGGAATGCGGCACAAATATAAAAAGAATGGTGATTGATTGTGGAACGCAAGGTTGGTACAATAGCCAGGGGCATTCGTTGCCCGATTATTCGTGAAGGGGATGACCTGTCCTCCATCGTGGTCAATAGCGTACTGGAAGCGGCGGAGCAGGAAGGCTTTGCGCTGCGCGACCGTGACGTGGTCGCGGTCACGGAATCTATTGTAGCCCGTGCGCAAGGTAACTACGCTGCGGTTGCGGCGGTGGCTGCCGACGTTAAAGCGAAGCTCGGTGGAGAAACCATTGGGGTGATTTTCCCTATTCTGTCCCGCAACCGCTTCGCCATCTGTCTGCGGGGTATCGCGCAGGGAGCGAAAAAGGTGGTCCTGATGCTCAGCTATCCCAGTGATGAGGTGGGTAACCAGCTCGTCTCGCTTGATCAGCTGGACGAGGCGGGGATTAATCCCTATACCGATCTGCTGACGCTGGAGGAATATCGCAGATTGTTCGGAGAAAATAAACACCCATTTACCGGTGTGGATTATGTGCAGTATTATGGTGATCTGGTGCGGCAGTCCGGTGCCGCGTGCGAAATCATCTTCGCCAACGACCCCCGGCGCATCCTCGCCTACACCAAAAACGTGCTGCACTGCGATATTCATACCCGTGCAAGAACCAAACGGCTGCTTAAGGCTGCTGGCGGCGAGCGGGTGTTTGGCCTCGATGAAATCCTCAACGCCCCGGTGGACGGCAGCGGCTATAACGAAAATTTCGGCCTGCTTGGCTCCAACAAATCTACCGAGGATAAAATCAAGCTGTTCCCGCGTGACTGCACCGATCTCGTGATGGATGTGCAGAAGCAGCTGCTGGCGAAGACCGGCAGGCATGTGGAGGTTATGGTGTATGGTGATGGCGCGTTCAAGGATCCGGTGGGCAAGATCTGGGAGTTGGCCGATCCCTGCGTTTCCGCCGGCAACACCCCCGGCCTTGAGGGTACTCCGAACGAGATCAAATTGAAATATCTGGCAGACAACGATTTCGCAGATCTGTCCGGCGAGGCGCTGCAGAAGGCCATCGAAACCCAGATCAAGGAAAAGAAAGACAATCTGGTCGGCGATATGGCATCACAGGGCACAACTCCCCGGCGATTCACTGACCTGCTCGGCTCGCTGAGCGATCTGACCAGCGGTTCTGGTGACAAAGGTACCCCGGTGGTGCTCATTCAGGGATATTTTGATAATTTCACTAACGCCTGATAATGGCGTGCTGCTGTTATACAAAAAGAGGTCTGACCTGTTTGGTCAGACCTCTTTTTGTCGGTAATATAGCGGATGACAGAAAAGGCGGTGGACATGCCTGTACAGAATATTGTTCTGTCCGCCGCATGCGTCATGGCGCGTTGGCACGCTTTTTCCGCGATTATCCGCTGTGGGTAAACGGAATAAAACCTCACCCATTTTCCATTGCTTTCCGGCTTTCGCCTTATCCAATTTGTGCTTGCTATGGGCCTGCAATTTTATTCTGACGATAAATAAAAACCGGCCCGCCGCCCCATAGGGGGCGCGGCGGGCTGGTTTATGTTCACGGTTACAGCACCAGCGACGGAGCGGTATATACCCGCGCCTGAAGCTCGCTGTTGAGCATATACAGACTCTTCGGATCCGAACCAAACAGCTCCATCTTGGAGATCAGATCGTTGGCGTTGGTTTCCTCCTCGCCCTGCTCCTTGATAAACCAGTCGAGGAACTGCATGGTACGGAAATCCTTCACCTCAAACGCCGCGGCATAAATGGTATTGATCAGTGAGGTGACATAAATTTCATGCTCCAGCCCCGCCTTGAGCGGCGCCATATTGTCGGCGAACACTTTATCGGGCTTGGCAATCGCCTCGAGGGTCACCTTTTCGTTGTTGTTCTGCAGGTACTGATAGAACAGCAGCGCATGATCGCGCTCCTCCTGCGCCTGCACGCGGTACCAGTTGGCAAAACCCTCCAGACCCACGCTCTCGTAGTAGTTGGAAAAATCCAGATACAGATACGCGGAATAAAACTCCTTATTGATCTGCTCATTGAGCAGTTCAGCCACTTTCTTATCGAGCATCATATTCACTCCTTTTGCTGTTTTTCGCGGACCAGCTCGGCGACGAAATGCCGGATAAACTCCTGGCAGCGCCCGCAGCCCTTCCCGCACCGGGTAACCGCGCTGACTTCTTCATACGTGGACGCCCCGGCTGCCACCGCCGTCGCGATATCCCCATAGGTCACGCCGCAGCAGCTGCACGCCTTTTTCTCCGTGTTCATTCCGCCGAAAACTGATCCTTGCCGACCCCGCACAGCGGGCAGACAAAATCTTCCGGCACATCCTCCCACTTGGTGCCCGGCGCGATGCCGTTATCCGGATCCCCGGCCGCCTCGTCGTATTCGTAGCCACACACGTCACAGATGTACTTCATTTGTGTTTCCTCCTTTTTATTTCAGCAGCGACAGAATCGCCGCTTTATCCCGAAGACCGACCAGCGTATCGGTCACGCGGCCCTCTTTGAAAAACACCAGGGTCGGAATGCTCATGATGCCGAACTGCTGCGCAAGCTCCGGCTGCTCATCCACATTCACCTTGGCAATAACCGCACCGTCGGTTTCGGCCGCGATCTCCTCGAGAATCGGCGCAAGCATCCGGCACGGTCCGCACCACGGTGCCCAGAAATCCACTAAAACCGGCTTTTTCGCCTGCAGGACCTCTTGCTGAAAATTTTCTTTTGTCACATGCACAATGCTCATCGGTTCCGTTCCTTTCCATTCAGGCCTTCCACAGACCGTGCAGATTGCAATAGGCGTATACGGCGGTAATCTCGTCGTCCTCGCCGATGAAGAACTCTGCCTTCGGCGCCGCACCCGGCGCCAGCATCTTACGCTGGTTCCCCTGCTGCGTCTCCAGCGATATCCACTGGATATAATGCTCCTCGGTCATCGGATGTTCCACCTCACCGACCGTGACGCTGACTTTATGCCCCTTGACAGCATACACCGGAACATGCTTTTCACCGGCCGCCTCGGTAGTGTTCGGCACAAGCTCGGTCATTTTTTCGCCGCAGCACATCACCGGTACACCCTTATCCTCGACAAAGGCAATGATGTTCCCGCAATGCAGGCATTTAAAAAAACGCTGTTTCATGGACAACCATCCTTTCTTCGCGCTTTCGCGCCTTTCCCTTTTTAGCCGGGCAGCAGCAATTAGCCTGCCCGCACAAATCACAGTTATGCCAGCGGCTCGAAATCCTCCGCGCCGTGCTTGCACAGCGGGCAGATGAAATCGGCCGGCAGCGTGTCACCCTCATACACATAGCCGCAGATTTTACACACAAATCCCTTCTTCTTCTCCTGCGCCGGCTGAGGCTTGGGTTTGATATGCTCAAAATAGTAAGCATAGGTGGCCGACGGTTCATCCGACAGCACCCGCGCCTCGGTTATCTCGGCGGTGAACAGCGTGTGGGTGCCGCAGTCCTGCTGCTCAATTACCCGGGCGGAAATGAACGCATTCGTATACTGCGGGAGATACATCAGTCCGTTTTCGCTGCGTGCCTGCGGCACGTCGGCGGAGAATTTTTCGGTATCCCGCCCGCTCTGGAACCCGAAATGACGGAACACCTCAAACGGTACCGCAGTGGACAGCACTGACAGATTGAACACACCTGCGCTGCAAATCATATCGTGTGTGAAATTCGCCTTGTTGACCGCTACGGCGATCCGCTTAGGTTCATCGGTGACCTGCATGACCGTGTTGATGATACAGCCGTTGTCGCGTCCGCCGTCCCGGGTGCTGAGTACAAACAACCCGTAGCTGATATCGAACAGCGCGTTCTGCTCAATCTTTTTGCCGGAGGCCGGCGCAACAGAAGCCGCCGGTGCCATCGACTCCAAAATCTCCTGCACAACCGCATCCAGCTGCGCGAGCTGCTCCTCGCGCAGGGCGGATTTCAGCGTCACAGAAGCGGGCAGAAGCGTCATGTTTTTGCACCCGTCCAGCAGGCCGCGCATCAGGCCGCCGGCCGACGCTGCCCACGAGCCGTTTTCCACCAGTGAAATGGTGCGGTTCTGCCAGTTATGAGCGGCCAGCTCATGCAGCAGGTTTTCCATATTGACAAAGATTCCCGCATTATAGGTGGAGGAAGCAAACACCGCATGGCTGTACCGGAACGCCTCCGCGATAATATAGGAGGGATCGGTGGCGGACACGTCGTACACCGCCACTTTTTTGCCCGCAGCGGCCAGTTTGCAGGCGAGGATTTCCGCGGCGTTCGCCGTATTGCCGTAAATCGAACCGTAGGCGATCAGTACCCCTTCCTCCTCGGGGGTATAGGTGCTCCATTTCTGGTATTTTTCGATAAAATCACCCAAGCGGCGGCGCCAGACAAACCCGTGCAGCGGGCAGATCATCTGAATGTCCACTTTCGCGGCTTTTTTGAGCACCGCCTGCACCTGGGTGCCGTATTTGCCGACGATATTCACGTAATACCGCCGCGCCTCGGCCATATAATCCCGGTCAAAATCCACTTCATCGGCAAACAGGCGGCCGTCAAGTGCGCCGAAGGTGCCGAACGCATCGGCCGAAAACAGGATCTTTCCGGTGGTTTCATAGGTCATCATCACTTCCGGCCAGTGCACCATTGGCGCTGACAGGAACGTGAAAGAGCGTCTGCCGGTCGAAAGGGTGTCGCCCTCCTTGACCAGCCGGGTGCGCGCGTCCACGTCAAAGGCGAAAAACTGCTTCATCATTGCGGCGGCTTTTTGCCCGCAGACGATCTGCACCTCCGGATACCGCTGCACCAGGTCGTCAATGGTGGCCGCATGATCCGGCTCCATATGGTTGACCACCAGATAGTCCAGCTTCCGGCCGGCCAGCAGATGCCGGATATTCTCGAAAAACACATCCGCCACCGCGTGGTCCACTGTATCGATGACCATTGTCTTTTCGTCCGAGACAAAATAAGCGTTGTACGACATGCCTGCCGGCACCGGATACACGTTCTCAAACAGCGCTATGCGCCGGTCGTTTCCGCCGATCCATGCGATATCCTCGGTCACCTGTCTGTAACAATACATGGTGATTCACATCCTTGCTGCAAGAAATTGCGCCGGCCGCAGTCTGCGGTGCCGGCCGCGCCTCCGTATGCTGCGGGAGGCTAAACTCTACTTGATCGCTCTGCAATTATTATAGCACATGCGCGCCAAAAGTAAACGGGCATTTTGGGAAAAGTTGGAGCGGTTTGTCCCGGCAAATTCGTGCGGGCGGACAGATGCGTACGGCATCCTTAGTCTGACCGGAGGAAAGAAAAAAATACCGCCGGGTTTTCCCGGCGGCGGAAAAACAGCGGCTCAGCTGCGCAGCGCATCCAGAAACAGGCGGTTGAAGCGCTCCAGCTCGTCGTAAACGATGCCGTGACCGGAATTTTCCAGCGTGATGCGTTTGGCGCCGCGGATGCCCTGCTGCTGGATCTCCGCGAGCGCGGTGGAAACGACGACATCCTTGGCGCCGTGCAGGATAAAAGCCGGCACCTGTACCGCCGCCAGATCGCGGCGGCCGTCTTCGTCACGCAGCGCGATCGCCGCCTGTACCGTTCCCAGACCGGATGCCGACAGTGCGATGTCCTTAAACCAGTCCTTTGCGGCATCGCTCTGCGGGCTGGCAAACAGCTGTTCATGGCTGAAATGCTGGGCCAGCAATGGCCGGTCGGTCTCCGCCAGACGGATCAGGTCATCCACCTGACCACGCGGCAGACCATACGGAAAATCGGGGCGCTGCACCCAGCAGGGCGCCGCTGCCGCAAGCAGGATCAGCTTTTTGACGCCGGCACCGCGGAAACGGCGCATATACCGCAGCGCAATCGCGCCGCCCATCGAAAAGCCCACGAGGGTGAAACGATTAAGGCCGAGCGTCTGCACTACGCGGTACACGTCGTCCGCCATACGGTCATAATGATAGCCGGAGACCGGCGCATCCGAGCGGCCGAAGCCGCGCAGGTCGAGCGCCACCACCCGATAGCCGAGCCGGGTGAGCAACTCGATCTGGTATTCATACATCAAATGCGAAAGCGGCCAGCCGTGTATCAACAGCACCGCGTCTGGATTGCGGGGGTTCCAATCGTACACGGCAATACGGCAGCCGCGATCGGTTGTTACGTAAAACATGACACCGGAATCCTTTCTGTCCAAAAATAACAGGGGTTATCCCAGTGTATGCATATGGTCAGGGAGATGGTGCGCGCCGGACAGGCTTTAAGATGAGCAGGGTCGAACCCGTCCCGTCTCAACTGGTGCAGGACAGCGTCTGTCGGCGTTTTCGTCCCCAAACCGGATTGTGTTCCATCCCGTTTATCTTAACCATAGCGCACGCGTACGAACACGATTTTCGCGGCAGTCTTTCCGCCTCTGCATTGTTAAAATCCTCGTCAATCCGAAAGGATTGACTGCGTTTTATGCCGCGCAGAGTCAAAAATCCTGCACCCGAAAATTCTGCGACCCAAAAGGCGTGGATTGCAGTGCAATTTTGGACGCAGAGGGCGGGCGACAAGTGGAAAAGTGCCCGCATGGTACGCCTCTTGGGCGTGTTCGTACGCGTGTGCTATGGTTATGCTGGGACTGTACCCATAAACCAGTAAACGGCGCCGCCCACCGCACCGCAGCCGACCATGACCGCAATCGGACTGAGTTTTTTTACTGCCCGCAGCAATATGAGCGCCGCCGCCGTCAGTACAACCGATACCGCGTTGATGCTCCCCGGATCGGGGGAAAAACCGGCCGTTCCCCACACGCTCAGCTCCAGAATCGACAGGCCCGCCGCGGCGATGAGCGCCACCACCGCCGGACGCAGCCCGTCCAGCGCACCCTGTACCAGCGTCATTTGTTTATATCGCTTGTATACCCAGGCCAGCAGCGTGACCAGAACACATGCCGGCAGGATGCAGCCGAACGTTGCGAGCAGCGCGCCCGGAATCCCGGCGATGCGGATGCCGACAAAGGTCGCGGCGTTCACCGCGAGCGGGCCGGGGGTCATCTCCGCTATGGTGACCAGGTCGGAAAACTCCGACAGCGTCAGCCATGCGTGGGTATCCACCACCTGCTCCTGAATCAGCGGAAGCGACGCCATCCCGCCGCCGAAGCTGAACAGCCCCACCTGAAAAAAGCTCCAGAACAGCATCAGCAGCTGCGTCATTTCCGCAGGCCTCCTTTCGGTGCGTTTCTTTCCATCCGCTTTGCCGGATCCGGCTCGGCTATCCGCCCCGCCGCGCCCTTCGGCTGCGCACCAGCGCCTGCACGATGCCTATTGCCGCGCACGTCAGCAGGAGGATGATGATATTGACCCGAAATACAAAGGTCGCCGCGAATGCCAGTACCATCACCACGGTGGACACCACATTTTTCTGCCGGATTACCCGGCCGCCCAGCTGGATAACCACATCGAGGATTACCGCCACCACGCCGGCCTGCATTCCCTTAAGCACCGCCCGGACGGCAAAATTGTCGCGGAACGCGGTATAGAAAAAGGAGAGGACGCCGATGATCAGCAGCGGCGGCAGGATGGTTCCCGCCAGCGCCACCAGCATCCCCGCCGCTCCGGCGACCCGAGAGCCCACCAGAATGGATGCGTTGACCGCCACCGCACCCGGACAGGACTGTGCGATCGCGGTGTAGTCCAGCATCTCTTCCTCGTCAAGCCAGTGCAGCTCATCGACGAATTTTTTCTTCATCAGCGAGATGATGACGTAGCCGCCTCCGAAGGTGAACGCGCTGAGCAGAAAGGTGGAGACAAACAGCTTGCCAAGCAAAGCGCCTTTTTTCATGCTGTGTGCTCCTTTCCTGTTTTGTCTATTCGTTTTTGTGGCGGCAGATCCAGCGTCCTTCGCCGACGCATGCCATGTAAAATGCAGGAGACTGTCTTTACGCGGGGAATAAGAAATGATACTATTAAATAAAGGGGGGCGGAAGATGAAAAAGTTTCTGGTCTGGATACGGCGGCATAAAAAGACGACGGTTTTTTTGGCAACCGTGCTGGCGCTGGCCGCCGCATGGGGAATTCTCACACGTTTTGTGGCGTTTGCCATGCCGTCGGGTGAGGCGTATACCACCTTCGCTTATGCGGCGGATGCGTGGGCGATGCGCCATGCGGACGAAATGATTATCACTACCGCCGGCGGCTCGACCGTCATTACCGATCAGGCGTTGATCCGGGAAATGGCGGATTACACGGTGGTCAGCAACCACATCGGCACCCGCTGTTTTGCTTTCGGGGAAAACTGCATCGAGATATACCGCGGCGAACGTTTGGTGCGTTCCATGCCGCAGAGCAGCTGGGTGGACGGCTGCTGGGGGGACTCCCCTTTCGCGGCTTACCGGAGGGTGGAAATTTTCGAAAACGACGCACGGCACCGCATCACAGGCAACAAGCAGGCGTATGCGCATCTGCCGGTGGAATACCTCGAACGGCTGGAAGCGGAGCTCAACCGGCAGGGCAATTCCTTTTTTCCCGAGCACTGCTGAGTCGGAAAACGACAGGCACAAGGGGGGAGGCTGAGGCCTCCTCTTTTTTATCCGCCGTATTCCTTCTGCAGACGTGCCAGAATATCCACATCCGCCGGACAGAAAGCATACTGCGGAATCTCCGCCGGTGTGATCCACCGCAGCTGTGCGTGTTCCCGTTTCTGCGGCACGCCCTGTGCGATCGCCGCATGATACAGCGTAAGGTGTACCGTGATATCCGGATAGGTATGGGTGACCTCCATGAATACCCCGTCCACCGCTACGGTGACACCGAGCTCCTCCCGGCACTCGCGCACCAGCGCCTGCTCCGGCATCTCGCCCGGCTCCACCTTGCCGCCGACGAACTCCCACAGCAGCCCGCGCGCCTTATGAGCCGGGCGCTGCCCGATGAGAAATCGACCGCCATCCCACAGCAGCGCGGCCACCACCTCGGTCACAGCTTTACCCCCTTTTTCCCGGCCGGCTTTTCCGTCTCCTCCGGCGCGGCCGCCTCCAGTGCTTCGCGCAGGGTATCGAGCGCGGTCAGCCCCTTGGCGATGCGCACCGCAAAATACGGCTTCGGACCGGCGTTGATCATCACCCGTCCCTTCATCGCGGCCGACATTTTGGCGCCCACCGCGACATCGAGCTTTTTCTGGTAGAGCAGCAGGGTATCCTGCTGCTGCTTGACCTCATAAATCCCCACCGCTGCTGCCATATTGCGCAGCAGCGCGACATCGATAAGCCCCTGTACCGCTGCCGGCGGTTCGCCGAAGCGGTCGATCAGCTCGTCATACACATCCAGGGAATCCTCGTGGGTGCGGATACCGGCGATGCGGCGGTACACATCCAGCCGCTGTGCGTTTGCGGCGATATAGGATTCCGGAATGTGGGCAGAAATCTGCAGGTCGATCAGGCATTCCGCCTCCGGGTCGCCGGAGGACAGGCCCTTCTCTTCATTGACCGCCTCGCCCAGCAGCCGCAGGTACATCTCGTACCCGACCGCCTCCATGTGTCCGTGCTGCTGTGCGCCGAGCAGATTGCCGGCGCCACGGATTTCCATGTCCCGCATCGCGATCTTGAAGCCGGCGCCGAACTCGGTGAATTCCCGCATGGCCTCCAGCCGCTTGGAGGCGACATCGGTGAGCACCTTGCCGCGCACAAAGGTCAGATAGGCAAATGCGCGGCGGGAAGAACGCCCGACCCGCCCGCGCAGCTGATGCAGCTGCGACAGGCCGAACCGGTCGGCATTCTCGATGATGAGCGTATTGACGTTGGCGATATCCACGCCGGTTTCGATGATGGTGGTGCACACCAGCACGTCGATTTCGTGCTCCATCACCTGCCGCCAGATCTCGCTGAGCTGTTCCTCGGTCATTTTGCCGTGGGCAAAGGCCACCCGCGCCTCCGGGATGCGCATCTGAATGCCGGCGGCGCACCGCTCGATGCTCTCCACCCGGTTATGCAGGTAATATACCTGCCCGCCGCGGCGGAGCTCCCGGCGGATCGCATCGGTGATGATGCCGTTGTCGTGCTCGAGCACATAGGTCTGCACCGGGCGGCGGTCCTGCGGGGCTTCCTCGATGACCGACATATCCCGGATGCCGCTCATGGCCATGTTCAGCGTACGGGGGATCGGGGTGGCGGACAGGGTGAGCACGTCGATGCCGGGCGCGAGCTCCTTGATCCGCTCCTTCTGCGCCACACCGAAGCGCTGCTCCTCATCGACGATGAACAGCCCCAGGCTGCGGAAGCGCACATCCTTCGACAGCATCCGGTGGGTGCCGATGAGGATATCGACCTCGCCAGCGGCGGTGCGGCGCAGGATGTCCTCCTGCTGCTTCGGGGTGCGGAAGCGGGAGATCATCTCGATGCGTACCGGGAAGCCCTCAAACCGCTTGGTGAAAGTGTTATAATGCTGGAAGGCGAGAATGGTGGTCGGCACAAGCACCACGCACTGCCGGCTCTGTGACACGCATTTGAATGCAGCGCGCAGCGCCACTTCGGTCTTGCCGAAGCCCACGTCGCCGCACAGCAGCCGGTCCATCGGCACCGGCCGTTCCATATCGGCCTTGATCTCGTCGGTGCACCGCAGCTGGTCGTCGGTTTCCTCAAATTCAAACCGCCGCTCAAAGTCATACTGCCATTCCCCGTCCGGCTCAAACGCAAAGCCAGGGGTCGCCATCCGCTTGGCATACAGCGCGATCAGCTCCCGGGCGATGTCCCGCACCGCTGACCGCACCCGCGATTTGGTCTTCTGCCACTCCTGGCCGCCCAGGCGGTGCAGCTTGACCCGCACTTCGTCCTTGGTGCCGATATACTTGGACACCAGGTCCAGCTGGGTGACCGGTACATACAAAGTGTCGCCCTTATCGTACCGCAGCTTGATGTAGTCCTTGACCACGCCCTGCATTTCGAGCTGCTGGATCCCGTCATAGATGCCGATGCCGTGTGCGGCATGCACAACATAGTCGCCGGGAGTCAGCTCGGCCAGCGAATGGATTTCTGCGCCCTTGTCCCGCTTGAAGCGGCGGGTGCTGCGCTTGCGCGCAGCGGCACGGCCATGGGAGATCACCGCGAACCCTGCCTCCGGAAACTCAAATCCGGAGGACAGGCCGCCACGCACCACCAGCACCCGGCCTTTGACCGGCGCCTCCGGGCTGGGGGCGTACAGCGCCGGGATATCCCGCGCGGCAAGGTCCTGCGCGAGGGTTTCGGCGTTTTTCTCCTCGCTGCCCGCCAGCACGATACAGGCCAGCCCCCGGTGCAGCATATCCTGAAGATCCTCGGTCAGCAGCTCGATGCCGCCGGACCACACCGGCAGCTGCCGCGCAGTGATGTTGTACACCTGCCGCAGCCGCATGTCCGGGCCGGAGCGTGCAAAGGCATCCATCAGCACGCACAAACGGGACTGCAGTTCGGCAAACAGGCCGTCGGGTGAAAGCATATACTCGCTCAGCCCGCGGCACAGCTGCCCTTCCTCGAGCAGCGTCTTGATATCTTCATGCAGCTGCCATTCCGCGGTGCGCATCCGCTCGCGCACCCGTGCCGGTTCCGACACGCACCAAACGGCATCCTCTGCGTAATCGAACAGCGTGGCGGGAATGGGATAGACCAGTGGGATATACTTATCCAGCGAGGCCGGCTGGCTGCCGCCGCGCAGGCGGTCCACGTCCGCGAGCAGGTTTTCCCTCTGTACCTCCGCGCCCTTGCCGCGCAGCGTACCGGCGAGTTTTTCGATTTTCGCGGCCAGATCCGCACCGTCGTCATAGCCGATTTCCGCCGCCGGCGGAATGGACAGGGCGGACAGGGGATCGGTGCGCCGCTGCGACAGCAGATCAAAATAGGACAGGGTATCCACCGTATCCCCCCACAGCTCGATGCGCACCGGGGCGGGACAGTCGGCAGGAAACACGTCGAAAATCCCGCCGCGCACCGCAAACTGGCCAGCGCCCTCGATCTGCTCGCAGCGTTCATAGCCGGCGGCGGACAGCGCCGCGGCCAGATCCGCGCAGGGCAGCGCGGCGCCGGCCTTCAGATGCAGGGTACGGCGCAGCAGCACGTCCGGCGGCAGCGTATACTGTGCCGCTGCATCCGCACAGGTAACCACGCAGTCATACGCCCCGTCGAGCATTTTGGCCAGCACCCCCAGCCGCATCTGCTCGTATTCCCGCGAGGCGGATTCCACCCGTCGCAGCGAGAGCTCCCGCGCCGGCAGAAACAGCGCCTGCCGGCCGAGCGCGGTCAGGTCGTCGACCACCTTCATGGCCTCCGCCTCGTCCGCAACCAGCATTACCGCCCGGCGGGACAGCGCACCGCACAGCGTATGGACAAACAGCACCTTATGGATATGGCCGAGACCGGTCAGCGACACCGGCGTGCGTTCGGCGCGGATATCCGCACAAAGCTGCTCAAAAGCGGGCAGGGAACGCATGCTCCGTTCAAATAACCCCATACTGTGATACCGCACCTTTCTGATAATATGGAAAAGGCTCCCGGCCGCGGATGCGGCGGGAGTTTCGGTTTGGGATAAGCAGGAATCCGCTGCAAAGCGGGAGAAGAGGCAGTATCGCTGCCTCAGGTAGGCGGCAGCCCGTCGGGGCGAAACAGCGCGGGGCGATGTTCCTTGCCGGCCGGGGCAGCCCTGGTTTGTTCCTGCTCCATGCAGGCGGCGTCCGCGGTAAAGTCTATGTCCGCCTATTTGGAATACTGGTTCATCGCCTGATCGATCTGCCCCTGTGCAATCAGGCACGCGGCGTCCGCGGCGCGGCGGACCGCGTCCACCATCGCCGGTGCCTCTTCCCGGGTAAAGCGGGAGAGCACCCACGCCGCCAGATCGTAATCGGGATGCGGCTTGTCGCCGACCCCGACCTTGATGCGCGGAAACTGGTCGGAACCGGACAGGGTAATGATGCTGCGCATACCGCGCTGGCCCGCGTCGCTGCCCTTGCGGCGGATGCGGATGGTCCCCACCGGCAGCGAGATATCGTCCACGCAGATCAGGCATTTTTCCGGCGGCAGCTTATAAAACCGCATGGCTTCACATACCGCCTCACCGCTCAGGTTCATAAAGGTCTGCGGCATAAGCAGCAGTACCCGGACATCCCCGATAGAAACGGTGGTACAGTAGGATTTGAACTTTACACGGGTAATTTCTGCGCCGAGCTTTTCCCCGAGCGCTTCCATCACCACAAATCCGGCGTTGTGCCGGGTGCCCTCATACTGTTTTCCCGGATTGCCCAGCCCGGCGATCAGGAAATCGATCGGACCCTCCGGTTTGGATTTGCGGCCAAACATTGGTTTTCCTCCGTTTTCACAGGCGAAAACGGCGGGACAGCGAACCCACCGCATGGTCGGTCCGACGCCCCGCCGCGACGGTTACACAACTATCACACAAACATGATGGAAACGGGCTTATCCTCATAGATACGCTCGATCGCCTCGGAAAAGACCGGGCCGACGGTGAGCACCTTGAATTTGTCGATCTGCTTCTCCGGCGGCAGCGCGATGGTATCGAGCAGCACCACCGTGTCGATGACGCTGTTCTGGATACGCTCGATCGCCGGGCCGGACAGCACCGCATGGGTCGCCGCGGCAATGACCGTCTTGGCGCCGCCCTTTTCCACGATGGCCGCCGCCGCATTGCACAGCGTGCCGGCAGTGTCGATCATATCGTCGACGAGGATGACCTTCTTGTCGCGCACATCGCCGATGATGTTCATCACCTCGCACACGTTCGCACGCTGGCGGCGTTTATCCACGATGGCGAGCGGGCAGTCCAGCCGCGCAGCAAAATTGCGCGCACGGGTGACTGAACCGAGGTCGGGGGAAACGACCACATAATCATCCTTCTGGTCACCGATCAGCTCGCGGAAATAATTCGCCAGAATCGGCGCGCCCACCAGATGATCCACCGGTATGTTGAAGAAGCCCTGAATCTGGGAAGCGTGGAGATCCATCGTCAGCACGCGGTCCGCGCCGGCGGTGGTGATAAGATCGGCAACCAGCTTGGCCGAAATCGGGTCGCGGGCTTTCGCCTTGCGGTCCTGGCGGGCATAACCCATGTACGGAATAACCGCCGTAATGCGGGCAGCCGACGCGCGCTTGAACGCATCGATCATGATCAGCAGTTCCATCAAATTGTCATTGACCGGTTCACAGGTTGACTGTACCACAAACACGTCCGAGCCGCGTACCGACTCGTTGATCGACACCGCGATTTCACCGTCGCTGAAGGTGGCCACTTCGGATTTGCCCAGCGGCAGGCCGAGTGCCTCGGCGATCATTTTCGCCAGTTTAGGATTAGAATTCGCGGAGAAGATTTTGATGTCCTTGCCATGAAAATTCATGCTTTTGCCCATTCCTTTCTTGCTGTAACCGGGGCTCCGGCCCGCTTTTCGGCCCGGCTGGCTCTGTGTCCGTCCTCACGGCACAAAACCTCGCCCCTGCCCACGCCCTTCTTCTGCTGCACCGCCGCGCTGACACAGCGGTCTGCTTTGGGTTGTCTGCGTTCCCGGCGGCGGGTATTCCCCCGTTCCCCGCCGTCCACACCAGCCACCGCCTTCCCTGCAAAATGAATCCCGAAAAGCGCAAAAGCCCGTTCCGGCAGCCTGCCTCGGGCCTCTTTCCTGTTTCGTATGCCGGCTTTGCCGGCCGCAATTCGATCCACTACCATTATGACAAAAATTTAACCGCATTTCAAGGGGGAATCCTTTCATAAAATGACCAGACAATCCCCGCAAAGCGGCAGGAACTCTGTATAAAGGGTAAATTTACAGATTTTTATCATAATATTCTGGAAAAAACGGGCAGCGTTTGGTATACTATAAGATGATTCTGCCCGGTATGCGCCCCTCTGGACGCGGCTGGGGGACGGAGGGGGAACCGGCCTTGGCCGGACAACCTTTTCCAAAGCATTCCATTTATCCGGAATCAATAATTCAGGAGGTCGATTACACCATGAGTCAAAAGTATGTCTACCTTTTCAAAGAGGGCAACGGCTCCATGCGGGAGCTCCTCGGCGGTAAGGGCGCGAACCTCGCGGAAATGACCAACCTCGGCATGCCTGTGCCGTACGGCTTCACCGTTTCCACCGAAGCCTGCACCCAGTACTATGAGGACGGCCGCAAGATCAGCGACGAAATCCAGCAGCAGATCTACGCGGGTCTTGCCGAGCTGGAGACCCAGGCCGGCAAGAAATTCGGCGATCCGGTCAACCCGCTGCTCGTTTCGGTGCGTTCCGGCGCCCGTGCGTCCATGCCCGGCATGATGGACACCATCCTGAACCTCGGCCTCAACGACGTCGTGGTGGAGGGTCTGGCGAAGAAGACCGGCAACCCGCGTTTCGCCTACGACTCCTACCGCCGTTTCGTGCAGATGTTCTCCGATGTCGTCATGGAGCTTTCCAAGAAGGATTTCGAGAAGATCATCGACGAGATGAAGGAAGAAAAGGGCATCAAGCTCGATACCGAATTCGACGCCGACGACATGAAGAAGATGGCCGCCCGCTTCAAGGCTTACTACAAGGAGCAGAAGGGTGAGGATTTCCCGTCCGATCCGAAGGTCCAGCTGATGGAAGCCGTTAAGGCCGTGTTCCGCTCTTGGGACAACCCGCGCGCCAACTACTATCGCCGCATGAACGACATCCCGTACAGCTGGGGTACTGCAGTCAACGTGCAGATGATGGTGTTCGGCAACACCGGCCCGAACTCCGGTACCGGCGTGGCCTTCACCCGCAACGCCGCCACCGGTGAGAAGAAGCTGTTCGGTGAATACCTGATCAACGCGCAGGGCGAAGACGTTGTGGCGGGCATCCGCACGCCGTCCCCGATCGCGACCCTGGAAAAGGATATGCCGGAAGTCTACAAGCAGTTCGTGGAAGTGGCGACCCGTCTGGAAAACCACTACAAGGACATGCAGGATATGGAATTCACCATCGAGGACGGCAAGCTGTTCATGCTGCAGACCCGCAACGGCAAGCGCACCGCGGCTGCGGCGCTGAAGATTGCTGTTGATCTGGTGGATGAAGGCATGATTTCCGAAGAGGAAGCCGTGCTCCGCGTCGAGCCGAAGCAGCTCGACTCGCTGCTGCACCCGCAGTTCGATGCCGCCGCGCTGAAGAAAGCGCAGGCCATCGGCAAGGGTCTGGCCGCTTCCCCCGGCGCTGCCTGCGGCCGCGTGGTATTCACCGCTGCGGATGCGAAGGCCTGGGCCGACAAGGGCGAAAAGGTTATTCTGGTCCGTCTGGAAACCTCTCCGGAAGACATCGAGGGTATGGACGTTTCGCAGGGCATCCTGACCGTGCGCGGTGGCATGACCTCCCACGCGGCGGTTGTCGCGCGCGGCATGGGCACCTGCTGTGTGTCCGGCTGCGGCGAAATCAAGATTGACGAGGATGCGAAGCTGTTCACGCTGGGCGGCAAAACCATCAAGGAAGGCGACTATATCTCCCTGGACGGCTCCACCGGCAACATCTACGGCGAAGCGATCGCGACCGTGGAAGCGTCCATCTCTGGCGACTTCGGCCGTTATATGGCGTGGGCGGATGCGGCGCGCAAGCTGAAGGTCCGTACCAATGCCGACAACCCGCGTGACGCGGCTCAGGCTGTGAAGTTCGGCGCGGAAGGTATCGGCCTGTGCCGCACCGAGCATATGTTCTTCGAGGGCACCCGCATCAAGGCGGTGCGCGAGATGATCGTGGCGAAGGACGTTGCTGCCCGCAAAACCGCGCTGGCCAAACTGCTGCCGTATCAGCAGGGCGACTTTGAGGCGATGTATGAGGTTCTTGAGGGACGTCCGATGACCGTCCGCTACCTCGATCCGCCGCTGCACGAGTTCCTGCCGACCAAGGAAGAGGACATCGTGGAAATCGCCGGCGAGCTGAACATCACCGTCGACGAGCTCAAACAGACCATCGCGTCGCTGCATGAGTTCAACCCGATGATGGGCCACCGTGGCTGCCGTCTGGCGGTCACCTATCCGGAAATCGCCGAGATGCAGACCGAAGCGGTCATCCGTGCGGCGATCAACGTCAACAAGAAGCATCCGGAATACAACATTGTTCCGGAGATCATGATCCCGCTCGTGGGCGAGGTCAAGGAACTCAAGTACGTCAAGGATGTCGTGGTTGCCACCGCCGACAAGCTGATTGCAGAAGCCGGCGTGAAGATGGAATACCATGTGGGCACCATGATCGAAATCCCGCGCGCAGCGGTCACCGCGGATCAGATCGCGACCGAAGCCGAGTTCTTCTCCTTCGGCACCAACGACCTGACCCAGATGACCTTCGGCTTCAGCCGTGACGACGCCGGCAAGTTCCTGGATGCGTACTACGATGCCAAGATCTACGAGTTCGATCCGTTTGCGAAGCTCGACCAGACCGGCGTGGGTGCGCTGGTGAAGATGGCCGCGGAAAAGGGGCGTGCGACCCGCCCGGACATCAAACTGGGCATCTGCGGCGAGCACGGCGGCGATCCGTCGTCCGTGGAATTCTGCCACAACATCGGCCTTAATTATGTCTCCTGCTCGCCGTTCCGCGTGCCGATCGCACGTCTGGCGGCTGCGCAGGCGGCGATCAAGGAGAAGCGCGCGAAGTAATTTTTGTGTTTTAGGGCAACACCCGATAGCAAAACGTCAATAGAAAAACTGACCTTGTGGAGTAACATCTGCAAGGTCTTTTTTTGTGCCGAAAGCCTTGTGAATACGGGAAAAATTCGTAAAATAGCCATTTTTCCGCCTTTTCCGTGATGATTGAAAACGCAAATTTCTTTGCCCCAAAAAATCAAAATGGGCTTGCCCCATAACATTTTGTGTTTTAGGGCAACACCCGATAGCAAAACCCGAATAGAAAAACTGACCTTGTGGAGTAACATCTGCAAGGTCTTTTTTTGTGCCGAA
>CAJKBW010000060.1 GCA_905198295.1 uncultured Oscillospiraceae bacterium
GAGCAAAATGCCATGCAGCGCTTTCGTCAATGGATCCGGCGTTTTTACAATCCCGGCAGCGTGCGCACGAGCATTCTGCTGTCCTTCATGGCGATCATCATTCTGGTGGTCTTTCTGCTGTCGCTGCTCTCTTACCGCCACACCATGCAGGACAGCCGCCGGACCGCCATCTCCTATACCGACCGCCTGCTCAGCGAAATCACCTACAGCATCGACGCCTATATCGGCAACATGAAAAGCACCGCCGATCTGGTCGGACGCAATTCGGATGTGCGCTCACTGCTGTCGCTGTACCAGACCCGCGCCGAAACCGGCGAGGCGGATGAGACGGAAATCCGCCGGCTGCGCGAACGGGTGGCGGCACTGATGGAAACAGCAGCGAGCACCCGCAGCGATATCACCAACATCGCCGTTGTGTCCCGCAGCGGGGAGGTAGTACTCAGTGACCGCACCAAACAGGTCAATCCCTATGCGGATTTCATGGTCACCGACTGGTATCTCCGTCCGCTGTCCTATACCAAAGATATCATCGTTTCCCCTTCGCACGTACAGAATCTGGTTCAGGGAGAATATCCCTGGGTCATCTCCATATCGAAAGCGATCACCGATCCGCTGACCGAGGCGGTCACCGGGGTACTGGTGGTGGATCTCAATTACAGTGCCATCGCCGGCATCTGCGAAAACGCCCAGATCGGCAGCGGCGGATACATCTATCTGATCGACAGCCGCGGCAGCCTCATCTACCACAAACAGCAGCAGCTGATTCATGCCAATCTCAAAAGTGAATATATCCATGAAGTGCTTGCCGTCAGGGAGCACGATGAGGCCTATCTGCTCAGAGAGGACGACCGCTCGGTCTATCTGCTGGATTACTCTTCACTAACGGACTGGACCGCGGTCGGCGTGGTGAAAACCGAGGAACTGATTGACAAGCACGGCATGATTGTGTTTTTCGCGCTCATGGCCATCAGTGCTGTTTCGCTTGCCGCCGTAATGGCTGCGCTGATCTCCACCGCCATTACCCGGCCGATCAAACAGCTGGAAAGCACGATGCACGAGGTGGAGCAGGGCGATCTGTCGGTACATGCCGACACCTCGCTCAACAATGAAATCGGCCATCTCAGCCGCGCTTTCAACAGCATGGTGGAGCACACCAATGCCCTCATGGCACAGCGCGTGGAGGACGAAAAGGAAAAAAGGCACAGCGAGATCCGTGCCCTTCAAGCGCAGATCAACCCGCATTTCCTCTATAACACGCTCGATGCGATCATCTGGATGGCGGCCAGCGGCAAAAATGACGAGGTCATGGAGATGACCTCCGCGCTCGCCCGGCTGTTCCGCACCAGCATCTCCAGCGATCACCGTCTGGTGCCGCTATCGATGGAAAAGGAAAACATTCTCAGCTATCTGACCATCCAAAAAATGCGGTACGAGGATAAGCTGACCTATACGCTGGATATGCCGGAACGGTTCGATGCTTTTCTGCTGCCCAAGCTTATCCTTCAGCCGATTGTCGAAAACGCCATCTATCATGGACTCAAACCGCTGCCGGACGGCGGCATGGTGCATATCCATGCCTTGGAACGCGGCGGGTGCCTGGTGCTTTCAGTGGAAGACAACGGCGTCGGGATGGACGAGGAACAGATCCGCCGGCTGTTCCTCCAAAAGCCGCAGGACAGCCACGGCATTGGGGTCGTCAATGTACACAGCCGCATCCGGCTGTTGTTTGGCGAACCTTACGGTCTGTTTTACTCCAGCCGCAGCGGCTGCGGTACCCGGGTGGAAATTCTCCTGCCGATGCTGACCGAAGAGAAGGAGGCGGAAGGATGAAGCGACATCACTATCTGACGATAACCGCGCTGGTTCTGTGCGTCGTCGGCTTCACGCTGCTGCTGTCTCTGCGCAGCGACGTCTTTTCGTCGGGAAAATCCCCGTACAAACTGGAAATCATTCTCAAAGCCCGCTCCAACCCGCCGGATTTCTGGCGTATTGTGGAGCAGGGCGTCAGCAGCGCCGCCGAAGAATACGGCGTCCAGTGTACCGTCACCGGTGCGGTAACCGAGCAGGATATTGACGGGCAGATTGCTTTGGTAGAAGAAGCTATTGCCCGCCGGCCCAACGCAATCATCCTTGCGGCCAGCGATCCCGAACGGCTGGTCCCAGTATGTCAAAAGGCTGTGGAGCTGGGAATCCGGCTGATCACCGTGGACAGCGACGTCCATTATGACGGACGTGCCGCCTTCGTAGGCACCGACAACCGCGAACTCGGCCGCAAGCTGGCCGGACAGGTGGACCGGATAGCCGGCACACAGGCGGCATTTGGCGTAATCGGCCATGTTCCCACTTCCACCACAGCGGTCGAGCGGTTCGCTGGTCTGATGGAGAAGGCCGTCAATGCCGAAATCCGGCTGGCCGGCATTGAATACTGCAACAGCGATTCGGACCTGTCCAGACAGCAGACCATCCGGATGCTCAGTGAACACCCCGAAATCCGCTGCATGGTGGGGCTGAACGAGAGCTCCGCCATTGGCATCGCCGAGGCGCTCGAGGAACTCGGACTTAATCATCAGGTGGCATTGATCTCCTGTGACAGCTCCAGCCAGCAGATTCAGTCTCTCGAAAGCGGAACCATTCAGGCTGTCGTGATTCAGAACCCTTTCAATATGGGATACATCGCTGTGCGAACCGCCGTCGACCTGCTGCGCAGCAAAACTGTACCGGATGTTTTCGATACCGGCAGCATCGTTATCCCGCGTGAAGAAATGTATACGCCGGATAACCAGAAGCGCCTTTTCCCCTTCATTTCCTGATTCCTCGGCGGGGTTGCCGCCGGATGACATCGAAAATTTTGGGCATCTTGTATTTTTGTTCCCGGTTAGACATAATTTGTTCAGAATTTTATGCTAAAATAAAAGTCTATATTGTATGCGGCGGAAAGACGCATTCTCAGCAGACTGCACCGCGGGCACACGCGGCAGACAGACGGGAAGCGGACGCCGGCGGCACTGTTCCTTCCGGCCCTGCGGCATTTTGCCCCTGCATCCGCTGAAGGCAACCCTGTGTCAGAAAGGAAGATGTCTATGCCAAACACGAATTATTCCGAAATCACCCCCGCCATCCGCCGGTTGGCGGATCAATGCATCAGCGATGGTGCGATTGATCCGGAGCTGTATACCAAGCATCAGGTCAACCGGGGACTTCGCGATCTTCAGGGGCGCGGCGTGTTGGCTGGCCTGACCGAAATTTCCGAGATTCAATCCAGTCAGAAGATCAATGGTGAATCGGTCCCCTGCGAGGGCAAGCTGTTTTACCGCGGGATCGATGTGGAAGATATCGTCGGCGGTTTTGTCAAGGAGCAGCGCTTCGGATTTGAAGAAACCGTTTATCTGTTGCTGTTCGGTCATCTGCCAAGCCATGAGGAGCTGACCGATTTCCAGCAGATCCTGTCCGACTACCGCACCCTGCCCACCAGCTTTGTGCGCGATATCATTATGAAAGCGCCCAGCCGCGACATGATGAACACACTCGCGCGCAGCGTGCTGACACTGTATTCCTACGACGAGAACGCCAACGACATCAGCATCCCGAACGTCCTGCGGCAATGCCTGCAGCTGATCGCCCTGTTCCCGCTGCTGTCGGTTTACGGCTATCAGGCGTACAGCCACTATCACGACGGCAACAGCCTGTACATTCACAATCCGCTGCCTGAACTGTCCACGGCAGAAAACATCCTGCGTATCCTGCGTCCGGACAGCCAGTACAGCCAACTGGAAGCGCATATCCTGGATCTCGCTCTGGTGCTGCACGCCGAACACGGCGGCGGCAACAATTCCACCTTCACGACCCACGTCGTCTCCTCCTCCGGCACCGATACCTATTCGGTCATTGCCGCGTCTCTCGGCTCGCTCAAGGGGCCCAAGCACGGCGGTGCCAACATCAAGGTGGTGCAGATGTTCGAGGATATGAAGGCGTGCCTGCCCGACTGGAGCGACGATGAGGCCATCTGCGCGCATCTGCGCAAGCTGCTCCACAAGGAGGCGTTCGACCATTCCGGATTGATTTACGGCATGGGACACGCGGTGTATTCCCTGTCGGATCCGCGGGCGAACATATTCAAGAAATTTGTCAAAAACCTTTCGGAGGAAAAGGGTCTGGAAGCGGAATACGATCTGTATGCCCGCGTGGAACGCCTTGCTCCGCAGGTAATCGCCGACGAACGCCGGATTTATAAAGGCGTCAGTGCCAACATCGACTTTTACAGCGGTTTCGTGTACAGTATGCTGAATCTGCCTACCGAGTTGTACACCCCCATTTTCGCCATCTCCCGCATTGCGGGCTGGAGTGCCCACCGCATCGAGGAGCTGGTGAATGCCGGCAAAATCATCCGTCCCGCTTACCTCAACGTTGCGCCGCGCCGCGAATACGTGCCGATCGACCAGCGGTAAAATGCAGCAAACGGCTCTCTGCCAAAAGCAGAGAGCCGTTTCAGCTTGCCGAAAAAGTCCGGTTTATGCCGTCCTTTTCCCCACTTTTTGTCGCCTGCGGGCGGATTTATCCGCTTCTCTTAACGGGGAGTGGGCTTCGAGGCCTGCTTACGCAGCCTCGACGAGTTCTACCATCAGCGGAACATCTCCCCTGCCGGGAGAATATGCCTTTTTCGGCAGTCTCAAACGGCGCTGACGGCGATTTTTCCAGTGCTTTATGTTTTAAAAACCCATCCGCCGTCCCGCAAGCAGCAGGCGCATTGCCCGCTCCACTGCAGCTTCCAGCAGACCGGCCGCTTCGGTCATCGCCCGCTCAAGCGGCATGATGCTGTCCACCAGTGACAGCATACCGTCCACACCGCAGGCGTACAGCCCCTCCGCTCCGGCGCCGATGCTGCCGCCGACCGCAATCACCGGCATATCCGGCCGCACGGCTTTCGCATGAGCGGCCACGCCGGCCGGCACCTTACCGTTGACCGACTGCCCATCCAATCGGCCCTCCCCGGTGAATACGGCGCAGGCGCCTTCCGCCAGCTGATCGAATCCCACCGCCTGCAGTACCGTTTCGATGCCCGGGCGCATCTGCGCGCCGCAGAAGGCCAGCAGTCCCGCGCCCAGTCCGCCGGCCGCACCGGCGCCCGGCAGCTGCGCCACATCTTTTCCCAGCTGCCGCTGTATTACTTCCGCATACCGTGCCAGTGCTTTATCCAGCAAAGCGGCCATCGGCGCATCCGCGCCTTTCTGCGGGCCATATACTGCCGACGCGCCCTGAGGTCCGCACAGCGGGTTGGTCACATCGCACGCGACCGTAATGGAAGCCTCCTGCACCCGTTTGTCCCAGCCGGCCAGATCAATATGCTCCAGCCGTTCCAACGCTGCGCCGCCCGGTGCAAGCTCTTTTCCGGCAGCATCCAGAAACCGGGCACCGAGCGCCTGCATCATGCCGGCACCACCGTCATTCGTCGCCGAACCGCCGATCCCGAGCAAAATTTTCCGACAACCGGCATCCAGCATGGCACGCAGCAGCTCTCCCGTACCATAGGAGGTCGCCCGCAGCGGATCCAGGCGCTCCCGCGGGATCAGCGTAATCCCGCTCGCCTGTGCCATCTCCATAACTCCGGTGCCGTCCGGCAGACGCAGCCAGACCGCCTGCACCGGATCCCCCAGCGGACCGGTTACCTGTACGGTATACCGCTCCCCGCCGGCTGCAGCATAAAACGCCTCGGTGGTCCCCTCTCCGCCGTCCGCTACCGGCAGCTGCACCACCTGCGCATCCGGCATCACCCGGCGGATACCCGCCGCCATGCTCTGCGCAACCTGCACCGCCGTCAGACTTCCTTTATAGGAATCCGGTGCTGCCACAATCTTCATGGTCGTATCCCTTTCCTCAGGCACTTATATAGTCTGAACATCAGAGGATATAACGAATGCCTCCGGATACAGCTGCCCGGCCACGAATTGCGCCGCCTGCGCCATCCGTTTTCCCTGCCGTTCAAACACAGCGGCATCCACGCCGTAAACGCGGCCGTTCTGCACCGCCGGAGAGGAGGCATATATTTCCGCCGACTTCACGGTATCCACCAGCTCTTCCGGGCAGAAGATCACCTCTGCCTGTACAGCCATATCGGCGCTGATTGTCCAGCCGGTATCCTCTGCCGCCGCATTGACGGCACCGGCCTTTTCCAGCAATACGCCGATCAGCGTATCTCCGGTGGCGGCACTGCCGCTTCCGTCGGCAGCATACAGCGCCTTTAGCGTACCGGCGTTATCGCCGAGCATCTGTGCGATTCGCTTCATCGGTGCCTCCACTGCCGACGCAAAAAACGCATCCGCTTTTTCCGGACCGGTCTCCGCGCCGGCGAATGCTTTGCCGACAGCCTCGTACATCTCCGCAAGCGTATCCCAGTCGGATGCCGCCGGGATCACCAGCACCTTAACGCCGCGCTCTTCAAACAGCCGCGCCAGCTCCTCGGCCGGCTCGCTCTGCATCAGCACAAAATCCGGCTGCAATTCGGCAATGGCCTCCACATCCGGCATCAGCATACCGCCCACAGCGGGCAGTGATGCAACGGCTTCCGGATAATCGCATTCCTCCGCACGGCCACACAGTGCAGCCGCCAGTTCCATATCGCTTACCACCTCTGCCAGCGACGGCGACAGCACCACTACCTTCTGCGGTACCGTTTCAATGGTCAGCCCGTTGACCTCCACCGGAAAATCCGCCGGCGAATCCGCCGAAATGGCCGGTTCCTGCGACTCTTCCGTTTCCGAAGCATCCGGCTTTTTCCGGCAGCCGGAAAACATGGCTATACCGAACAGCAAAACCGCCGCCCAGGCCCAAATCGCTTTTTTCATATCGTCAGCCTTCCTTTCAGCGATAATATTTGTAGTATGCCACCACCGTCACGGTTTCGTTCACCGGCACCGCTGCATGGCGCACACAGCGGTTGACACCGGTCACCACGACGCCGTCCAGGCTCATCAGCTCGCCGCATTTGGCGCTCTCTTTGTCGCAGCGGAACACCTCAGTGCCGTCGCAGACAATCACAATATCCTCATGCAAAGCGTTGATCCGTCCCGTTTTGCCCAGCACCGTTTCGACCGGGCCACCGCCCTCATCGACGCCGCGCAGGGTCACATATTTAAGCTCCCGCCCGTCCAGCCGCTCGATGGTCCGAATGTCGGCGGAATCCTCTTTTTTCCGGCGGGTAAACCATCCCATCGTCACAGTCCATCCTTTCCGTCTGCGTTCACAGGTGTTCTCCACGCGCGAGCTTGGCCTGCGCATCAGCGATGAACTGACGCGCATAGCGCGGCGAACGCGCCCCCCGCTCCAGCACCCAGCGTTCGGCTGCGGAAAGCAGCTCCTGCCGTTCCACTGTCAGGCCGTGATCCGCCGCCATCTGCTCGACGATATCCAGAAAGCGCTGCTTATCCGGCATCAGGAAGGTCAGGCTGATGCCGAACCGGTCGGACAGCGATACCGCTTCCTGCACCGTGTCGCCGCGGTGCACCTCGTCCCCCTCGCGGCCGGAAAAGGTTTCCCGCAGCAGATGCCGCCGGTTGGAGGTGGCATAAATCAGCACGTTCTCCGGCCGGGAGGCAAGTCCGCCTTCGAGCACTGCCTTGAGCGCCGCAAAATTATCGTCGTTGTCGGAAAAGGACAAATCATCGATAAACACAATAAATTTCATCGGAATACCTGCCAGGTAGCCGGTCAGATCCGGAAGCTGATGCAGGAATTCCTTGGGCATTTCGATCATCCGCAGGCCCTTGGGAGCATATTCGTTAAGCAGTGCTTTGACGGTGGAGGACTTTCCGGTGCCGCGGTCGCCGTACAGCAGCATGTTATTGGCTTCAAACCCGTTGAGGAACGCCAGCGTATTATCCACCGCGATCCGCCGCTGGTATTCATACCCTTTCAGATTGCTCAGCCGGATGGGATCCGGGTGCTCCACCGGCAGAATATGGCCGGCACGCCACAGGAAGGCGTTATGCGAAGAAAACCGGCCGCAACCGTGTGCGGCGTGGTAAGCGGAAAGCTCCTCGCCGATCTGCCCCCACGGCACATCCATCGGCGCCGGTGCGGGCGCGCAGCCCCACAGCGGCAGCGTCTGCGCCGCCGTTCCGCACAGCGCCCGCAGTTCCTCCGCCGGCAGAACCGCCGCTTCATAAAGCACCGTCAAATCGCGCTGCGCCATATCCCGCAGATAATGATCCGGCTGCTCTTTGGCAGACAGCGCGGCAGAAAACCGGTTATCGTCTGCCAGCACCTCTTCCGCCATCGCTCCCGGCAGGCTGTTCAGCCGGTTTTTCTGTGCCAGCAGCGCACAAAGCGCCCCCCAGCTGCGGAAAAGTTCCGGTTCCTCTTCCCTCGCCGCCGCCTCCAGCAGTGCACAAAGCGCCGCCGTCACCGGCCGTTTCAATACATTGCGGTAAATGGACAGGGACAGCATCCCCAGCCACATTTTCCGCAGCGTTTCCCTGGTCAATCCGGTGTGTGCCATTATGTTTTCCATCCTCTCGCCCGCTGCCGGCTCATGATTCTTTTCATACGCAGCACATATGTAAATCATTTTACTGCCAACGGCGGGGGATGTCAATGTAAAACACTGCCGCCGGGCAGCCGGACGGTATTCCGCACACGATCAAAAACACCAAAATATAGGAAATTCCCCCCCGGCATCCTGCCGGCGTTTTCCCTTGTGCACTCCAAAAAACGCATAAATCGTCAGCCCTACTAGAATTTGGCAATTTATTCGCTTTTTGCGAACGATTCCGACAGATTTTCGACGCCAAAACGTTCGATTTATAAAAAAACAAGAAATTAACAAACGAGAAATATAACTTTTTTTGCACTATGAATAATTTTTTCAAAATTAGCCTTGACATTTGCGAAAAAGTGAGGTATAGTGATGAAAGCATTACGTTATAAATGTTTTGCTGTCCCAGATGAGGTGATTTCTTGTGTGCGCATCCCGTGAGGTTCCGCTTTGCGATCTGAGCGATGAACAGCTTGCGGTTCTTGTACGGGATTCCTCCGAAGAGGCGTTCTCCCTATTGGTGTCACGCTGTACGGGAATGATTCAGTTTCTGGCGACCGCTTTCCGGCAATCCGGTGTGGACGCGGAAGATTTGGCGCAGGAAGGGCTTCTTGGTCTCCTTTTTGCGGCGCGCACCTTTCGTGAGAACGGCGGTGCGGCTTTCCGTACTTATGCGTCGGTGTGTATCCGGCGGCGTATGCTTTCAGCGGTGCGGCGTGCCGGTCACGAAGCGGCGCTTTCCGGTGCCGGATGGGCAGATGCCGATCAAACGGAATGCAGCGATGCGCCCGGCAAGGCGGAGATCGATCCGGCACAGCTGGTGGTGCAGCGCGAGGATACGCAGCGGTTGGACAACCGTCTGCGCGAGATATTGACTTCACTGGAATATGAAGTGCTGATGCTGTATTTCGGCGCATATACTTATGAAGAAATCGCACAGAGGTTAGGGATCCGCACCAAGGCGGTGGATAACGCTCTGCAGCGTATCCGCCGCAAGCTGGCAAGCCAGCCATTGTTAGACTGACGTCTCTCATGCAGAGCGCACAGTATGTCTTCCCCCGGTATTGTCCGGGAGAAATCCAATTTGTCCGTAACGGCCGCAGGCCGTTGGGAATATATGCCCGGGTAGCTTAACGAGAGCGTTGGTTTTTCCAAAAGGTGTCGGTCCGAATCCGTCGCAGGGCAAATTTTACTATCTTAAAGCGAGGTAACATCATGTACGAAGACAAGACTCTGACCTGCAAAGAATGTGGCGCTGAATTTGTATTCACCGCCGGCGAACAGGAGTTCTACGCTGAAAAAGGCTTTGTGAACGAGCCGCAGCGCTGCAAGTCCTGCCGCGATGCCCGCAAGGCCGCTGCGAAGCCGGAGCGCGAGATGCACACGGCGATCTGCGCGAATTGCGGTAAGGAAGCGAAGGTTCCCTTCAAGCCGCGCGAGGACCGTCCTGTATACTGCAGCGAGTGCTTTGCAAGCATGAGAGGCGAAAACTAATTCGTTTTCCCAATCCCCCGGACACTAAGTCCGGGGGATTTCCTTATTCTGCCGCACTACTTCCGGCCAATACGGCCTCGGCTGTTTTCGCGCGCCCGGTCTTCTCCCGGACGGCGCTTTCCCGCCATATGCCCCTTGCATTTTGACGACACAAGCGGTATAATAAATCCAGCCGGTCATACCGTCCGGCTTATGTCAAAGAAAAAGGATGTGTCTGTTATGACGATTACTAAAGATACCGTGATCGGTGATATTCTCGACATCGCGCCGGAGACGGCTCCTTGTTTTCTGGAGATCGGCATGCACTGCCTGGGCTGCCCGTCTGCCCGCGGTGAAACGGTGGAAGAAGCCTGCATGGTGCACGGCGTCGACTGCGCCGCACTGCTGGAAAAGGTCAACGCGATGATCGCCAGCAAGTGATTTTCGCACCTGTGCGATAAGCCGGCAGGGGCGGCCGTCGGGATGCATCGCATCCCCGGCGGTCTCCCCTGCTTTTCGTTGTCCGTATTCCGTGCAAAGGAGTGACCGCTCATGTTGGATAAACGGCTGCGCTGTGTGGCCGATATGGTCCGTCCCAGCAGTCGGTTGGCGGACATCGGCACCGACCATGCCTATCTCCCCGCCGAACTGGTAGCCAGCGGCCGCTGCCCACACGCCATTGCCTGCGACATCCGGCCTGGACCCGCCGACGCGGCCCGGCGCACGGTACAGGAAGCGGGACTCGCTGACCGGATCGAAGTACGGCTAGGCGACGGACTCGCTCCCCTGCACTGGACCGAAGCCGACGACATCGTGATCGCCGGCATGGGCGGGGAAACCATCGCCGCCATTTTGCGGAACGGTCTGTCGCGCTGGCTGCCGGAGGGCCGGGAGGCGCTCGGGCGCATGGCGTTCCTCCTCCAGCCGATGTCCCGTCCGGAGGAACTGCGGCGGATGCTGCTGACCGGCGGTTTTTCTCTGTTTGAGGAAAAGACCGTCGAGGAGAGCGGACACCTGTACACGGTCATGCGTGCCGGCTATACCGGCGCGCCGCCCTGTACCGACGAAGCAAGCTTCTATATCGGGGCGCTGTCGCCAAAAGACGGCGCCGCCTTCCTGCGAAAGCAGCGGATACGGCTGGCCCGGCGCGCCGACGGCCTGCGGCTGACAGACGCCCCTGCGGAAGAACGGAAACGGATTGAAGGCATACTTCGTGCCATTGACCGCCATCTGGAAAAGGAGTGAGCATCATGACCACCATACGGGAAGTTCAGGCGTTTTTGCAGCAGAAGGCCCCGTTTGAAACGGCTGAGGACTGGGACAACGCCGGTCTGCTCGCCGGTAATCCGGACACAGCAGTAAGCGGCATCCTGCTGACGCTGGACATCACTCCACAGGCGGTGGATTTTGCCGCCGACAACGGCTTTGCATTGATTATCAGCCATCATCCGGTGATCTTCCACCCGCTGCGCCGTCTGACTCCGGACGGTGCGCCGTATGCACTGGCTCGCCGCGGCGTGGCGGCGATTTGTGCGCATACGAATCTGGACAAAGCGTCCGGCGGGGTCAACGATACGCTGGCGGCATTACTGGGACTGCATGAAGTGCAGACTACACCGGACGGGCTGTGCCGGATCGGCGAACTGCCCGCACCGCTGCCGCCCGATGAACTGGCCGTGCTGACAGCGCAGCGGCTGCACACCGACATACGGCTGTGCGCGGGCGTACGGGCGATCCGACGCGTGGGGCTGTGTACCGGTGCCGGCGGCGAATTCGCCGCCGCCTTATCCGGGCAGGTTGACGCTTTCATTACTGGTGAGGTCAGGCATCACGAGTGGCTGCAGGCCGCACAGGACGGCATCACCCTGATTGAAGCGGGTCATTATGCGACAGAAATGCCGGTCACCCGTACACTGTACGATTGGCTGAGCGCCGCATTCCCGACTGTGCGCTTCTGCATTTACGACCAGCCCGCACCCTATCGCGCCGTTTCCGGCCGATAAATTTCCCGTGAAAGGAACACGTGATCAGCATGGCTCTGGACGGAGCGCTGCTGCGCTGTCTGCGCGAAGAACTCGCCGGCAGGCTCAGCGATGCGCGCATCGATAAAATTCACCAGCCCTCCCGCGAGGAGCTGATCCTGGCCCTGCGCCGGCGGGACGGTACGGAAAAGCTGTACCTGTCCGCGCGGGCCAACTCCCCGCGCGTGCATTTCACCGGCGTGCCTCTCGAAAATCCGGCGTCGCCGCCGATGTTCTGCATGCTGCTGCGCAAACGGCTGACCGGCGGACGGCTGATAGGTATCCGGCAGCCCGGACTGGAACGCGCGCTGTATTTCGACTTCGACTGCGTCAACGATCTCGGCGACATCGTCCGGCTGACCCTAGCCGTAGAGATTATGGGAAGGCATAGCAATATCATCCTCATCGACACGGACGGCATCATCCTCGACGCCATCAAACGGGTGGATATGGAGATGTCCTCAGTGCGCCCGGTGCTGCCCGGTCTGCCCTATGCCCCGCCGCCTGAGGAAAACGGGCGTTTTGATCTGACCGCCTGCACATCCGAAGAATTTGCCGTTCATCTGGACGAAGCGGACGTACGGCAGCGGCACGAACCGCTTTCGCGGGCGCTGCTGTCCATCGCACACGGGCTTTCTCCGCTGATCTGCCGGGAAATCGCTCACCAGACCACGCGTGGGCGGGATACCGCCGCCGACAGTCTGAGCAATGAAGAACGCAGCCGGCTCGTCTTTTATCTTGGCCGGGTCAGGCAGGCAATCGAAACCGGCGAAAACCGGAAACCGTATATCCTGTATAAACCGGACGGTTCACCGTTGGAATTCAGCTTTATGCCGATCACCCAGTACGGCCTGAACGCCGTCGGGAAGGAAATGAACAGCTTTTCCGCGCTGCTCGACGCCTTCTACGCCGAGCGGGATGCTGCCGAGCGGATGAAACAGCGCGCCCACGATATTCTCCGGCTGCTCACCAACGCCAGCGACCGCACGGCACGCAAGCTCGAACATCAGCGTGAAGAACTGGCGCGTTCCGCCAAGCGGGAGCAGAAACGCATTTACGCGGATCTGATCAATGCCAACCTGTACGCCATTCCCCGGGGTGCCTCTTCGGCGGAACTGATCAATTATTATGATCCTGACTGTGCCGCGCTCACCGTCCCGCTGGATCCTGCGCTTTCGGCAGCGCAGAATGCGCAGAAGTATTATAAGGAATACCGCAAGGCCCAGACCGCCGAGCAGATCCTTGCCGACCAGATCCGGCAGGGTGAAGAGGAACTGCAGTATTTCGACACGGTGTTTGACGCGCTTTCCCGTGCCTCCTCCTGGCGGGAACTCAGCGAACTGCGGGAGGAACTGGCCGCCGGAGGCTATCTGCGCATCCAGCGTGGAAAACAGAAGCCGCCCCCCTCGCTCGGTCCGCTGGAATTCGTTTCGGACGACGGTTTTCGCATTCTGGTCGGGCGCAACAACCTGCAGAACGACCGGCTGACGCTGAAAACCGCCCGCGGAGGGGATGTCTGGTTTCATACCAAAAATGTGCCTGGTTCCCACGTGATCGTCATCACGGAGGGGCGTACGCCTCCCGACCGCACGCTGGAGCAGGCGGCCATCCTCGCCGCCAGTCATTCCAAGGCGGCCGGTTCTGCGCAGGTGGCGGTGGATTACACCGAGGCGCGCCATGTCAGCAAGCCCTCGGGGTCCAAACCGGGCCGGGTCATCTATGTCGACTATCACACCGCCTATGTGGATCCCGATCCGCTGCTGGTACGGCGGCTGACTGCCGGGAAACCCGAAAAATAAAAGCAACAAAGCGCGCTGTCGGCTATCTCCGCCGTCAGCGCGCTTTTCTCTGTCCCTATTTATAACACCCTTTTATGCCTTCTGTTCCGGTTTCCCGTTATGCAGTTCCAGCAGCTTCTGTTTGAGCTCGCCTTCCAGCCGGCCGATCTCGGTTTCCGCTTCACGGCGGCGCTGACGGCCCTCATCCTGAATCCGAAGCACCTCGTCCAGTGTGGAAATCAGCGACTCGTTGGTATGCTTGAGCGTCTCCATATCGACAATGCCGCGTTCGGACTCCTTAGCCGTTTCAATGGTCGAAGTTTTCAGCGCCTCAGCATTTTTCCGGAGCAGCTCATTGGTCATATCCGAAACCTGCCGCTGCGCCTCCATTGCCTGCCGCGAATGCTCCAGTCCCAGTGCCAGCACCATCTGGCTCTTCCACAGCGGAATCGTGTTGACCAGCGTGGACTGAATTTTTTCGGTCATCATGGTGTCGTTGCTCTGCACGAGGCGGATCTGCGGCGCCATCTGAATCGAAATGATGCGGGTAAGCTCCAGATCGTGCAGCTTCTTCTCAAAACGGTTGCACATGTCGTCCATATCCTTTGCCGCCTGCGCGTCTTCCGGCAGCCCTGAGGCCTTGGCCCTTTCCTGCATCGGAGGCAGCACGGTGGTGCGCACCTCCTCAAGCTTTTGTTTGCCTGCGAGGATATACATCGACAGTTCTTTAAAATAGGTCAGATTCAGCTTATACATTTCGTCGAGCAGCGCGATATCCTTCATCAACTGCACCTGATGGCTTTCCAGCGCCGTGCAGATCTTCTCCACGTTTTTCGCCGCATCGTCATACTGCGCCTTGAGCTTGGTGGCGGATTTTTTAAACAAACCGAAAAAGCCCTTGCTTTCCTGCGCATCAAAGCCCCGCAGCTCGGTAACCAGGCCGGTCAGCATCTCGCCGATTTCGCCCATATCCTTGGTGCGCACCGAATTCAGCGCGTTCTCCGAAAAAGAGGAAATCTTGTTCTGCGCTGCGGCACCGTACTGCAGCACCACCTGCGAATCGGTAACGTCGATGGTGGCCGCGAAATTGTTCACCATCGCCTGTTCCTCCGGCGTCAGTATAGACTGATCCAGCACTACCGGTTCCACATCTTTTGGTTCTGCCGCCGTGATCCTCTTCTCATCAAACGGATCCAGCGTAAGCGCAGGGGTCGGCATCGTTTCCAGTTTGATTTCGTCAGCCATTTTCCTACCTCATTTCTTTTCTGTTCCGGAGAACAGCACCAATTTTGCCCTTGCCGGAAAAGGCAAAGGCCGCCGCATATCCGGCGAGAAACGCCGGTCTGCTGTCAGTATACCATATTCCGGCAGATTTTACCACCGCATTTTATGCATTCACCAGCGGCCCATGCGCACTGGGACGGCAGACAAACACTTCATTATCTTCTCTGCGCAGTCTCTCTGCACAGCGCTGGGCGTCTGCTTTATCCGTAAAAATCCCAAAGACCGCCGAACCGCTGCCGGTCATCGCACAGCCGAGGGTGCGGAAACTGCGCATGACGCTGCGAATTTGCTGCACCTCTGGCAGATTCAGCGCTTCTTCAAATACATTGCATACGCCCGCCGCAATGCTTTCGAGATCGCCGCTGCACACTGCCTCCACCATCTGCCCGGTCAGCGGACGCCGAAGCAGCTGCGCCGCATCGATGCGCCGATAGGCTTCAGCCGTGGAGACGCCGCAAGGCGGTTTTGCCAGCACCAAAAAGCAGTCCGGCATACTCGGCAGCGCACTGAGCACCGTACCGGTTCCCTCCGCCTCTGCCGCACCGCCCAGCAGGCAAAACGGCACATCCGCTCCGACCGCGGCACCGATTTCCCCGAGCGTTTCGGTGGGGAGCCGGGTATCCAGCAGGTAATCAAGCGCCGCTATCACGCCGGCAGCGTCCGCACTGCCGCCCGCCAGCCCTGCCTGCATCGGAATCACCTTATGCAGATGAATCGCCGCGCCGCTTTTTTCCTTTGCCGCATCCAAAAAAGCCCGTGCCGCGCGCAGCGCAGTATTGCTTTCATCACACGGCACCCGTTCGTCATCCGCGGACAGCTCCAGACCGGCCGCCGCACCGGTCAGCTTCACCGTAACCGTATCGCACAGCTCCACACTCTGCATGACGGAGTGGATCAGATGATACCCGTCGTCCCGCCGTCCGGTGACATCCAACGTCAGATTGATTTTTGCCGGCACCTGTACGACCACGCGCTCCATGTCCCGACTCCTCTTTCCTCAGTGTATTTCAGACAAAAAACGCTCGATGCGTTCCAGCGCCGTGGTAATATGTTTGAGCGAATAGCAGTAGGATATCCGTACAAAACCCTCGCCGCTCGCGCCAAACGCCGTGCCTGGAACCACCGCCACATGCTCTTTGCGCAGGAGTTGCTCACAGAACTGCTCGGAGGACAAACCGGTGCTCCGGATGCACGGAAACGCGTAGAAGGCGCCCTCCGGCTCAAAGCAGGTCAGGCCCAGGCCGTTGAGACGGTCAACGATAAACCGACGGCGGGAGTCGTAGGAATGCCGCATCTTTTCGACATCCTCATCCCCGTTTTTCATCGCCTCAATCGCGGCATACTGTGCGGTTGTCGGCGCACACATGATAGCGTACTGATGCAGCTTGGTGATTTGCTGCATCAGCGGTGCCGGTCCGCAGGCGTAGCCGAGCCGCCAGCCGGTCATCGCAAAGGTCTTGGAAAAGCCGCTGATGAGCAGCGTGCGCTCCTGCATGCCGGGCAGTGAAGCAATGCTGACGTGATCGGTATCGCCGTAAGTAAGTTCTCCATAAATCTCATCCGATAAAACCAAAATGTTCGTTCCACGCAGCACCTCGGCAACCGCCTCCAGATGCTCACGGCGCATCACACCGCCGGTCGGGTTGTTCGGATACGGCAGAATCAGCACCTTCGTGCGCGGGGTAATCGCTTCGCGCAAATCCTCCGGCGTCAGTCGGAAGGCATTTTCCGCGCTGGTGCGAATCGGCACCGCCGTGCCGCCCGCCATTGCGGCCAGCGGTGCATAGCAGACAAAGCTCGGCTCCGGCACCAGCACCTCGTCCCCCGGATTGATGACCGCCCGCAGCGCCATATCAATCGCTTCGCTGCCGCCCACCGTCACCAGGATTTCGGTTTTCGGCACATATTCCACGTCAAACTTCCGTTTGACATATGTCCCGATGGTCTCACGCAGCTCCATCAGTCCCGCATTCGGGGTATACCACGTTTTCTTATCCTGCAAAGAGCGGATGCCCGCCTCACGGATATGCCAGGGCGTGGCAAAATCCGGTTCGCCGATGGAGAGGCTGATGACATCCTCCATCTCGTTGGCTATATCAAAAAAGCGGCGGATGCCGGAAGGCGGCAGCGCCTGCAGCGTATGATTCAGCAGCGAATCATACGGCAAATGTTGTTGTTCGGTCATACGCTCACAGGTCTCCTCTCCCGTCCTTTTCTTCGCCGGCAAACAGGACACCTTTATCCTTATAGCGGCGCAGGACAAAATGCGTGGCGGTCGAAATCACCGCATCCAGCGTGGACAGTCGGCGTGCCACAAACATCGCAACCTCCTGGAAGGTGCGGCCGCTGACGGTAACCGAAAGATCGTACCCGCCGGACATCAGGTAGACGCTTTCCACCTCATCGAACTGCATCACTTTTTCGGCGATCCCTTCAAAGCCAAGATCCCGCTCCGGCGTCACCCGCAGTTCAATCAGCGCCGTTACATATTCCCGGTCGGTACGTTCCCAATCAATGAGCGCCTTATATCCACGGATAACACCGCTTGCTTCCCACGCGGCGATCTGCGCACGTACTTCTTCCTCCGTGCAGTTGGCCATCACCGCAAGCTGCGCATCGGTCAAACGCGCGTTGCCGTCCAGCAATTTCAGCAGTTTATCCATTTCTCTTTCCCCCTTCAATTGTTGCCCACTGGCATTACGGTTTATTATACCTCGTATTGCTCCGGGTGCGCAAGTGTTTTTCGCCTGCTGTACGCCTGTCGAAAAAATTCTTTTGCCTTTTTTCAAAAAAAGCTTGATTTTTTATAACAGGCACTATATAATAGTAAAGCACTCAAGAGAGTCAATAACGCGGGGTGGAGCAGTCCGGTAGCTCGTCGGGCTCATAACCCGACGATTGACGGATTAAATTCGGTTTTACGCTCACGTTACAGCATATTCTATTTGCATAGCGATCCAAGTCTTCTTTCAAAA
>CAJKBW010000061.1 GCA_905198295.1 uncultured Oscillospiraceae bacterium
ATCCGGTTTTTGCTTTACAGCTGGAGTATTCCTTTTTCCAGCATGGATTGTGCGGCGAGCAGCACCCCGATTTTCCCTGAGTGATAATTCAGGCCGCCCTGCATATAAGCGGCATATGGCTCGCGCAGCGGCGCATCTGCGGACAGTTCAATGGAGGCACCCATGGTAAAAGCGCCTGCGGCCATAATCACCTGGCTGTCATAACCGGGCATATCCCATGGTTCGGGTGTAACGAAGGCATCCACCGGTGCGCCTTTCTGCATGCCCTGGCAAAAAGCAATCAGAGCCTCCGGTGTACGCAGCTTGAGCGCCTGAATAATATCCGCGCGGGGTTCATTCGATGCCGGCGATGCCTCATAACCGGCGAGTTCCATCAGAGCCGCACAAAACACAGCCGTTTTAAGCGCTTCTCCGACGACATGCGGTGCATGAAACAGTCCCATGTACAACGTACGGTTATGGCCCAGCGAGGCGCCGATTTCGCGGCCCAAACCCGGTGTAGTCATCCGATACGCACAAAGCTCCACCAGATCGCGCCTGCCGCAGATATAACCGCCGTTTTCCGCAATCCCGCCGCCGGGGTTTTTGATCAGCGAACCGGCCATCAGATCCGCACCGACTGCCGAAGGCTCAAACCGCTGAACGAACTCGCCGTAGCAGTTGTCGACAAAAACTATCGCTTCCGGCTTTTCCTGGCGAACGGCACGGATAATTTCACCGATTTCTTCCACCGTCAACGACGGACGCAGGCTGTATCCGCGCGAACGCTGGATATGTATCAGCTTAATTTTTGGAATGCGGCGAAGCGCCTCGCGAATGGCAGCAATATCCGGCTTGCCGTCGTTGGTCAAATTCACTTTGCGATAGTCAACACCGAATTCCCTGAGCGAACCCGGATTGCTGCCGTCTGCACCGATTACCGGAAGCAGTGTATCGTACGGCTCACCGGTAGCTGCCAGCAATACATCACCGGGACGAAGTACGCCGAATAACGCAATGGCGATGGCGTGTGTTCCGGATAAAATGCTGTGGCGGACTAATGCATCCTCGGTTCCCATGACTTCGGCGAAAACCTCATCCAGTGTATCTCTTCCACGATCGCCGTATCCATAGCCCGTGGTGGCCACAAAATGACTTTCGCTGACCTGGTGACGTATGAAGGCGGATAAAACCTTTTGCTGATTATATTCGGTGGTTTCTTCGATAGCGGCAAATTGTTTTTCTGCGCGCTTTTGCGCTTGATCGGCCAGGTCGGCCAAGCGCGGATCAAGGGTAAAAAATTCTGACTGCAAACTATTTCTCCAGCTTTCTTTTATAACGATTTTTCGACAAACTGTAAACTTCCCCAGCGGTCAACAGACTTAAATCCCAAGTGTTCATACAGCCGTTTGGCCTTTTCATTTTTGGGTGAAAGCCAAACCTGTTTTCCTTCGCGCTGCAAAAGCTGCGTCAATGTGGATACGCAAGCGGACGCGTACCCCTTTCCGCGGGATTGCGGTGCCGTTGCCACTGCACCGATAAGCGCATGATCGGTGCATTCGGCTACGGTCATGGCTGTGGCTGCGGCCTCTCCCCTCTCCTCTATGCCCACAATCCGGCAAAGGCCATGACGGCGGCGATGGGATACATCGACGTACCATGCCTCAAACGGCGGCATGGCCTCTCCGAAAACCTGTTTGAGCAAAGGATAGGTTTCCCGTTCCGTAAACGGTTTTACCACATCAGAAGATTGCGTAAACGCCAAAGCCGGCTGCATCACTTCGCCGGTTTCCAGCCGGCCGCCAAGGTGAGCAAAAAGCCACTCTGCCGTTTGCGCGTCGGTGCGGATGCCGCGAATTTCCGTCTGCATGGAGAGAAAGCACAGCAGCTCATCGTTATCCGGACATAAATCACCGGTATCGCACACCAGAATCGCCTGACCGTCCATCAAGGCGATGCATTCTCCGCGGTCACCGCTCCAAAACCGCAGAAAGGCATGCTGCGTACCATACGCCTCCCAAAGTGCACGGATTTTGACCGCCGCCTCCCTATCCGGAAGCAGACGGCTCAGCTCCGCTTCTCCAGCCTCCCGGATCATAACGGAAGGCGCGCGGCCAGGACCTGCAGCAGTGCTGCGGTATGCCGCATATCCGCGCGGGACAGGACGCAGGCCGGCGAATGCAGATAACGACAAGGCAGCGAAACGGCAGCTACCCGTGCACCGCTTCCGGCAAGCTGAATAGCGCCGGCATCATTCCCGCCGGCCACCAGACTCTTAGTCTGCGCTGGAATGCCTTCTTCTTCGGCTTGACAACGGATCCAGTCGTACAGCGGTTTATCGTATAAAGTACGCTTGTCCATAAAGGATACAACCGGACCGGAACCAATACAGCAAACCCGTTTATCGCCCTTTACACCGGCAATATCGGCAGCTGTGGTGGCGTCCACAACGACAGCAATATCGGGCTTTATGGCAAAAGCGGCAGTTTTTGCTCCCCGCAGGCCGATTTCTTCCTGCACGGTAAACGCCAGTGTAATATCGCATTCCGGGACCGAACGGACAAGCTCCAGCAGAAGTGCGCAGCCGGCCCGGTCGTCCAAAGCCTTGGCCTGAAGCAAGTCTCCCGGCAATTCCCGGAAAGCGCCGTCAAAGGCGGCGACGTCGCCGGGAGATACCAGTTCTGCAGCCGCAGCTTCATTTTCTGCACCGATATCGATGAGCATCTGGGAAATCTCCGGTAGACGGGTCTTTTCCTCAGCGGTACACATATGCACGGCTTTTCCCCCGATTACGCCGCTGCAGCCGTTGACGCGCACACGATGTCCATAAAGGACAGCCGGATCAATACCGCCGACTGTGGTAAAGCGTAAAAAGCCTTCCGGCGTTATCCCGGTAATAATCAGCCCAACCTCATCCATATGCGCCGCAAACATGACCTGCTTTTCCGCACGTCGCTTTCCCTTGACGCGGGCGAGCAGATTGCCCAGCGGATCGCAGACAACCTCCATTTCTGCGGGACTCGCGGCCAGCTGCTCACAAAGATAACGACAAATTTCCTGTTCATGGCCGGATACGCCGTCGAGCGCACAAAGTCGCTTGACCTGTTCAATCATTCAGCCTTCTCCCCTTCCCGCGTCTTCCCGTAGCGAGATAACAGCCATTCCGCCATCAGACGGCCGGTATTCTCAACATCCCGCAAATCAATCGTTTCCACCGGCGTATGCATGTAGCGCAGCGGAATGGAGAGCAAAGCCGTACGCACGCCGGCCTGCGCGGAAGCAATCGCATCAGCATCCGTTCCGGTATCGCCGCCCATGACCTCGCGCTGAAAAGGCAGCTCACATGCACCGGCAATATCCACCAGTGCATCGGTTAATTCGTTGTCCAAACCAGGAGCAAAACCGATCATGGGGCCATCCCCCATCCGGCCGCATTTAATGGGATCGGCATCCGGCGTCAGCGCAAAACTCACGTCCACCGCAACCGCCGCATCCGGATAAAGGGAAAACGCCGCCGTCTGCGCGCCGCGGCAGCCGAGTTCCTCCTGTACGGCAAAAACGGCAGTCAAATCACAAGCGAGGTCCCGCCCTTTTAAAAGTTCCAGGCAATGCAAAACAGCGGCCACACCAGCGCGGTCATCCAGCGCCTTTCCGCACACACGGGAACCGCTGAGACGACGCAAAGCGGAAGAAAATGTTCCGCGGGTGCCGGCCGGAAGGCATTTCCGTGCTTGTTCAGCGGACATTCCCACGTCCACGGCCATGTCGGTGATCTCCGACAGTTTTTCCTTCTCTCCGCCTGACAGATGCGGCGGGACCGAACAAAAAACACCGTGTACCGGAGATTCCGCCCAAAAGGTTACTGCACAGGCTGCCAGCGTACGGCGGTCGACACCTCCGCAGGGGGCTACCCGCACAAACCCTTCGTCATCCACGCCGGTTACTACAAAACCGATTTCATCCATATGGGCTTCCAGCATAACCGTGGGAAGGTTCTCCCCGGCACCCTGCCGACAGCCGAACACATTTCCGAGGCTATCGGTATATACTTTCCCGGCGTATTCACGCAGCAGATTTTCCGCAGCTTTTGAAGCAACCGGGATTCCACCGGCACCCGGCGCCGCACAAAGTGTTTCCAGGCAGGAAAACAGATCCATTTTTTCGTCCTCTATTCTGTAAAGTGATTTAGCTTTCACAGGCGATTTACAATCGTTTTAAAATCATTTCCGCGCTCTTCAAAATTCCGGTACATATCGAAGCTTGCGCTGGCGGGAGACATAAAGACAATATCGCCTGATTCAGCGATTTTTTGGGCAGCCTTTACCGCTTCCTCCATCGTATGCACGCGATGGATCGGCAAATTTGAGCACTGCCGGATGGACGTTTCAATAGCATCCGCCGTTGAACCGAGCAGAACTGCCGCCTTTACTGTCTGTGCCGCGACCGGGCCGAGAGGTGTATAGGGAATATGCTTGTCATATCCGCCGGCGATCAGGATAACCTTCTGCGGGAAAGACTTAAGCCCGGCGATGGTGCGTGAGGGACTGCTGGCAATCGAATCGTTATACCATCGGACGCCCTCCGTTTCCCGGACAAATTCACAGCGGTGTTCCACACCGCCAAATTCACGCGCATAAGCAAGGATATCTTCGGTTTTGACCATTCCCCATGCGGCAGCGATTGCCGCCATATAATTCTCGACATTATGCACGCCGGGAAGGCGGATATCAGCGGCACGCATCACAAAGGTGGTGCTGTTTCCGTCGCACACATAAATGCCGCCGTCCTCTGCCAGCCAGACACCGCGGCTCACCGGATGCCGGCGGGAAAACATCCAGACTTCACCCGGCAGATCGGCGGCAAATCCCGCCGTGATCTCGTTGTCTGCGTTTAAAACAGCACGTCCGTTTTTCGGCTGGTACAGCAGGAGATTCTTTTTGGCGTCGATGTATTCCTGCATATCGGTGTGCCAGTCGAGGTGATTGGGCGCCACGTTGGTAACAACAGCCACATCCGGGCTTTGGGTCATCTGCGTCAACTGGAAGCTCGAAAGTTCCACAACGGCGATGTCGCCGGATGAAACGCGTTCAATTTCCGGAAGGAGCGGCCGTCCGATATTCCCGCCCAAATGAACGGTTTTTCCGGTGGTTTCCAGCAGCCCGGCCAGGATGGTGGTTGTGGTGGTTTTGCCGTCAGAACCGGTTACACCGTAAATCGGCGCCGGACAGAGCGAAAAAAACAACTCCATTTCCGAAGTTACCGTAGCACCGCGTCGGCGGGCTGCCTCAAGCTCCGGCAGATAGGGCTTCATGCCGGGGGTGCGCAGGATCAGCTGTGCGTCTAAAATACCCTCAAGATACCGCTCGCCCAGACTCAGGGTGACCCCTTCCTGCTCCAGCTGATCGGCTGTCTCCCCCAGCTGCTCACGGGTGCGTTTATCGCAGGCGGTTATTTTGGCTTTGCAGCGGATAAACTGGCGGATTACCGGCAGATTGTTATGGCCAATACCACAGATGGCTACCGGCTTATCTTTCAGCCCCTGCAGAAAGGCTTCAGCAGAAATACGGATGTTTTTCATGCGGGAAGTCCCTACTTTCCGGTTATACTAAATTTCTCTTTTTCTATTATACTGATCCCACAGGGAAATATCAACCAAACCAAGGGAAAAGTTTCCGCCCTGAAAAGGGAGCCAATCGTTAATTTTTTATAAACGATACCGCTTTTCATTGCCAAGCCGACAAAAAGAAGGTACAATAAATAGACAGATTTTATCTTGTGTTTAAGCGGAAAGGTGTGAATCAACCGCTATGTTTTTCTATGAAGGCTATACCTGTCCGGTCTGCGGGAAGGCATTTGAGGAAACAGACGATATCGTCGCCTGCCCCGAATGTGGCGCCCCTCATCACCGGGAATGCTGGCAGCGGGAAGGGCATTGCCATTATGCCGCTGACCATGGTACGGGACGGCAATGGTCGCGCAAAGAAGCGAAGACGGAACCGGCCGGGGCTGCACAGCAGACAAATACCGCCAGCTATACAGAGAAAGTATGCCCATACTGCGGCAACCACAATCCAGAATTTGCCGAGTTTTGTTCCCGCTGCGGACACGATCTCCCGGCAGGAGACTGGGCACAGAACAATCCGACACAGGGGCCGCCGAACTATACCGCTCCCCCATACAACGCCGGCGGATATTCTCCATACGGCGCACCGCCTGCGGGAGGGCGATATGGAGAATATTCCCCTTATCATGTTCCGGTTGCCGATCCGTACGGAGGCGTACCGCATGACGAAACGATTGATGGCGAGGCGGCCAAAGATGTGGTAACCGCTGTTGGCGCCAATTCGGCCTATTACCTGCCGCGTTTTTACAAAATGAGCAAAACCGGTTCAAAGATTAACTGGAACTGGCCCGCTTTCCTGCTGACTCCCTATTGGCTGCTGTACCGTAAAAACTATCTGGCCGGGACGATCGTGATGGTGATATCCCTGGCACGCACTATCCTCCAAAATGTTGTGCTGTATGTGTTTATGCTGCCCGCCGGATGGACAACAATGGATCCCTCCGTGCTGATGTCCCAGATGGCGGAAAACGATGTCTACTACTGGATCCTTGTGCTGCTGATGTTCTTGGATATCCTCATACGCGTAATGTTCGGCCTGACCGGCAACTATATATACATGCGTACCACCATGCGGCGGGTACGCAGCGTTCGCAAACATTATCTGGGGCAGGACAGTTATTACCAGCATTTGGCTACCAGCGGCGGTATTTCGTTTTTGCTCGGTGTATCCGCCTATGCTATCCTTTGGTTTGTCAGCACTTTCATGACCTTTATCATTTAGGAAACGGAACGGACGGTTGAGTCTATGGTTGATATAACCGAAACAGCCTGCCCGGTTTGCGGGAAGTCTCTGACAACGGAAGACGATGTTGTGGTTTGTCCGGAATGCGGCGCACCGTATCACCGTTCGTGCTGGAACAGGCAGGGGCGGTGTGTTTATGCTGATCGGCATGGCACACCCGAACAATGGCGTCCGCCTTTAAGCCGCGAGGATGAGCACACGATTGTTTGCGGCAACTGCGGCACGGTGAATGCTGATACGCAGCGGTACTGTGTAAAATGCGGGCATGACCTGCAGGAGGTGTTTAATCCCGGTCCTGCCGAACAGCAGCCTCCGCTTGACGCCAATATCTTTTATGCACAGTTCAGCCCCTATGCCGGGATTGATCCGGAAAGCACTTTCGACGGCTTCCCGGCTATGGATGTGGCTACCTTTTTAGGGCCGAACTCCGGTTATTATCTGGCGCGGTTTCACTTTATGAATATACAGCACACCCATACCTCCTGGAACTGGGCTGCTGCGCTGTTTCCGGCCGAATGGCTTTTGTACCGCAAAATGTACAAGCACTTTGTGGTGGTTTTTCTGCTGCAGTTTCTGCTGTTTCTGCCCATTTTGGCAGCAAGCTTCTTATCCGTGCAGAATCTGTTGACGGCTTATGGAAATACAGCAGATATCTCTCAGGCGCTTCTTTTGCTGGAGAACGCACCCGCCTGTGTTCCCCATTGGCTGATGGTCTGCATGAATCTTGCGGCATCCCTGGCTTTCGTGTTGCGGGCTGTTATGGCTACCTGGTCAAACCATTTTTATCATAAATACTGTGTCCGCCGGATTACAGAGGTCAAAAACCAATACAAACAGGATCAGCTGCTCACTCGCTGTGCTCTTGCCAAGGCCGGCGGTACCAGCCGCTGGAGCGTCGTGCTCTTTTATGCGGCAGTGCTCGGAATTTCCATACTTGCATCGGTGCTTATCTTATTGTAAAATAAAAGGCATATTGAGCAAAAGGAGTGTTTTCATGGCGAAGGTTCGTAAGGCGGTCATTCCGGCTGCAGGTCTCGGAACACGTGTGCTTCCGATCACCAAGGTGATGCCCAAGGAAATGCTGCCGATTGTGGACAAGCCGGCTATTCAGTATATAGTGGAAGAAGCCGTCCGTTCCGGAATCGAAGATATCCTGATTATCACCAATCGCGGAAAGGGATTGATTGAAGATCACTTTGATCATGCGCCGGAGCTGGAACAACGTCTGGAGGCCACCGGAAAACGGGATATGCTCAGAGAAATTCAGTCGATTTCCCATCTGGCCAACATCTGCTTTATCCGACAGAAAGAAACGCGCGGTCTGGGCCATGCCGTCGGCTGCGCGAGGTCCTTTGTCGGTGATGAACCTTTCGCTGTCCTGTATGGTGATGATGTCATTCTGGGCGAAGATCCCGTCTGCGGCCAGCTGTGCCGGGCCTATGAAGAATACGGCAGAGGCGTGGTTGGGATGAAGGCTGTAACGGCGGAACAGATCCAGAAGTACAGCTCCCTTGCCGTCTCCCCTTTGCGGGACAATCTGTATAAGGTGACCGATATGGTTGAAAAGCCGTCGCCTGACCGCATTCTGTCGCTGTATTCCATCCTGGGCCGCTGCATCCTGCCGCCGGAGATTTTTGATATACTGGAGCATACGGCTCCTGGAGCCGGCGGCGAAATTCAGCTGACCGATGCTATGACGGCGTTAGCCAGACGGGATGGCATGATCGGGGTAGACTTTGTGGGAACACGCTACGATATGGGCAATAAGCTGGGCATTTTGCAGGCGACCTGCGAAGTGGCTCTGCAGCATCCGGAAGTGAAGGATGAATTCCGGAATTATCTGAAAAATCTGGCCAAAACATTATAAGGCCAAATAACAGCAAGCCGCTCTGAAGATTCCTCCAGAGCGGCTTTTGTATGTTACTCCCTGACCTTGTGCATTTCCAGCTGGGCCATAACCAGACCGTAATAAATGCCCTTTTTCCTCATCAGCTCCGTATGGGAACCGACCTCGGCTATGTGGTGTTTATCAATAACCACAATCCTGTCCGCACTTCGCAGCGTGGACAGACGATGTGCAATAGCAAAGGTGGTACGGCCCTTCGTCAGACGGCCGAGAGCCTCCTGAATCTGGTATTCCGTTTCGGTGTCCAGTGCGCTTGTTGCCTCGTCCAGGATCAGCAGACGCGGATTGTGCAGAATCGCCCGGGCAATGGCCACCCGCTGCCGTTCTCCGCCAGACAGATTGTAGCCATGCTCGCCCACGTAGGTGTCATAACCGTCCGGACAGCGGGAAATGAAATCATGGGCATTGGCGAGTTTTGCCGCCTGTATGACTTCTTCCCGGGTGGCTTCCGGCTTGGCGAAACGGATATTGTCAAAAATCGTACCGGAAAACAAGAACGTTTCCTGCAGCACCACACCGATCTGCCGATGGAGGCTTTCCGGTGAGATGTCGCGCAGGTCAATCCCATCCAGGCAGATTTGCCCGTCATCCACATCATACAGCCGCATCAGCAGGTTGATCAGCGTTGATTTTCCGGCGCCGGATGAACCCACCAGGCCGATCATTTCTCCCGGGGTGACGGTAAGCTGCAGATGCTCCAAAATCGGTTCGTAAGACTTATAACCGAAAGTAACATTGCGGAACTCCACCCCGCCGACGATATCATGCGGTTTGGCTTCCTCGCGCAGATCCAGATCGGATTCCTCTTCCAGAATATCGTAAATACGTTCCAGGGAGGTAGACAGCTGCATCAGCATGCGCGGCAGCCGGGTCATATATCCCAGCGGACCATAAAGCATCGCGGCATAAGAGACAAACTGCATCAGCTGCCCCGGCGTCATACGTCCGTTGAGAACATCCATGCCGCCAAACAGGATAACAAAAAAGCTGCCGATCGTCATCAGATAGGTAACAATCGGATACAGGGTAGCCCAGAACAATTCATTGCGGCGCTGCAGCTTCATCAGGCGGTCGTTATAATCGTTGAAGCGTTCAACCTCCCGCTGTTCCTGCCCGAAGGATTTTACCACACGGATACCGGAAATAACATCCTGCAGCCGATTATTGACCTTATCGTTGAAGCGCCACTGCTGACGCCACATGCGCATCTCCTTACGGTGAAAAAGACGGATGAGCAGTGCGGCCAGCGGCATAAAGGCTATGGTAAGCAGGGCGATCTTCCAGTCCATGATCAGCATGATCACGATCGCTGCAATCATTGTCAGCAGATTCGTCAGCATATTGGAGAAGACTTCCTGCATGAACTGGCGGATTTTGTCGGAGTCCTCCACCACACGGTTCATCAGTTCGCCGGCCTGACGGCTGTCCATAAAGGAAAGCGAAAGCGAATTGATTTTGGCAAAAACCCGACTGCGCATATCCCGGCTGATCCGCGTCCCCAAACTGTTGCTCCAGATGTTGCGGACAACGTATAAAAGGGAAAGCAGCAGAAATATCAGCAGAATCACAAAATAGCCCAGAACCGTGGCCCATGTTCCCTTCGCGGGGATAAGTACGCGATCGATAAAATCCCGCTGAACAAACTGCTGGGCGATGGCGGCGGCAGAAATTACCAGCATACATAGAACAATCAGCAGAAAAGACCCCATGTAGGATTTTCCCAGCTCGGCAAAGCGGCGCATTCCCTTGCCGCGCCCGTCACAGCGCGGACAGAAATGCGTACCGCGCAGTGCCCTGCCGCAGCGCGGGCAGCTCTTTTCCCGTTCTTTGCTGGAAACCTCGAACTGTTCACCACGGCAGAAGGCATCCGCGCCGCGGGCCACATAGGACTGGCGGACCATGTGCCGCATGCTGAACCGGCAAAGCGGGTATTCCTGACCGTCATGCCGGCCGACAAGCAGCCCGTTGTCGATTTGTGAAGACGCCCGGATCTCCCAGCCCGGTCCCAGCGCAATTGATTCCTTTATCTGTCCTTCTGCCAGAAGCAGCAGGTGTTTTTTGGTAATCACCACATAACCGTCCGCACAGTAATGTCCGTCCAGAGTCAAATCATAGGGAACACAATAAATGATTTTTTCCTTTTGCAGTGCCGCGTGACACAGTGCCTGCTCCCTGTCCGGGAGTGTATAGCGCAGATTCATATTCTCCCCCCTCTGTCCGCACTGCCAGCGTATCAGATAAACAGATCCAGCTTTTTTATCTCGCGGGGTGTCAGTGCATACAGATCCGGGATCTCAAAACGGTTTCCATCAATATCGTTTACCATATAACGATTATGACCGATGGCATAGACCGAACCGCCGCCCATCCGCACGGTAAAGCGGCATGCACCGCGGTCGGTATCCACCTCCCAGTACGAATAACCGTATTCCTCTTTGATTTCCTTAACTCTGTGGATGCGGGGCACAAAATAACGCAGTGCCAGCTGCTCCTCCAGAAGTGTCTGGACCTCTTTGGGCAGCGCTTTCAAATCAATAATCAGACCGATTTCCCTGCCGTCGGTTTCCGGCTCCCGAATGGAGATGTAATGATCCGGATCCGAAAAAGGAAAACAGCGGTGCACCGCTACGCGCGGATAGGTTTTTCCCGCATAAACCAGCTGGAGAAAGCCGCCCTGCGTACGGGTGAACGCGGCATTTTCCGCCGTAATCGGTTTAATGGCGATGATTTCCTCCACCGCCTTTTTTTCCTGTTCCAGAATATCCTGTTCCTGTGGATGGTCCGGCATACTCGTTCCCCCCCTGTTTTCAATCGCCGATGCCGCGCATGGCCAGCGCTTTGGACTGCAGCTGCAGCAGCTTGTAGTAAACCCCTTTTTGCGCAACAAGTTCCTCATGCCGCCCGCTCTCCGCCAAACGGCCGTTTTCCAAAACCACTAAATGATCAGCCGCGCGCAGCGTCGAAAGACGATGAGCAATGGATATTGTCGTTCTTCCCTGTATCAGCTGATCGAGAGATGCCTGAATCGCCCGCTCGGTTTCGGTATCCACCGAAGCGGTCGCTTCATCCAGAATCAAAATCTGCGGATCGGCCAATATAGCCCGGGCAATGGACAGCCGCTGCCGTTCTCCGCCGGACAGCTGTCGGCCGCCGGCGCCGATTAAGGTATCGTAGCCATCCGGCAGCCGGCAGATAAAGCCGTGCGCGCTGGCCGCCACGGCAGCACGCACAATCTCCTCCCGCGTGGCATCCGGCTTTGCATAAGCAATATTTTCCGAAATTGTTCCCATAAAAATATACGTTTCCTGACTGACCATGGCAACCGACCCGCGCAGCGAAGCAAACGAGAGATCGCGGATGTTGTGGCCGTCGAGAAGAATTTCACCGCTTTCGGTATCGTACAGGCGGCTGATCAGGTTGACCAGCGTCGACTTTCCGGCGCCGGAGCGTCCGACGATGCCCAGCATCTCCCCAGCTTTGACCGTAAAACTGATATCCTGCAGCACCGGATGATTCGGTTCATAGCTGAAACTGACCTGACGCAGCTCAATATTCCCCTTCAGCTTGACTTCAACAGCGTCGGTCTTTTCCACCACGTCCGGCCGCGCATCGACTATTTCAAAAATGCGCTGTGCCGCATTCATGCTCTGTGCCCACCACTGGAAGACGTGGGAGAAAAACTCCATCGGCCCCTGCAGCAGGGAAAGGTACCCTGTAAAGGTCAATAGCTGTCCATAGGTGAAGGAATGGTCAGGCGTGAACAGAATCAACAGCGCCCCCACGCTCCAGACCAATAGATTCGGAATGTCTCTGGCTAATATGTAGGCGATGGAATACGCGTTTTCAAATCGGACAAGATTCATTTCGGCATCTCGGACAGTGGCATTCACCTTGCCAAAGCGCTGATCCTCATATTTTTCCTGCCCGAAGGCTTTTACCACCCGTGCCCCTACGATGCCGTCGTTGAGCACGGAGTACATCGAGCGGATCTGCCGGGAACGCCGGTCGTGGGCATGCCATACACGCGGGAGCAGCCAATAGCTGACCATAAACAGAGGCGGCAGCATGAACAGCGCCACCAGAGCAAGCCGCCACTCCATAACGAACATGATCACGGTAGCCACCAAAAGGGTCAGAATATTAAATAGCAGATACGGCAGACCGTCGATGAAAAAACTCATGACCTGATTGGCATCGCCGTTGACGCGCTGCATCAGGCTGCCGGTTTGTCTTCGGGTGAAGAAGCCGATGGACAGCCGCTGCAGTGCACAGAATACCTGGCTTTTGATTTTGCTGACCACACCGGGCACAATATAGGCGGTCATGCGGCCGTGCAATATGCCGGTGACCTGCTGGAGCAGCTTGGTTCCCATCATAACCACCACCAGCAGGCCAAGCGCCACAACTGCCTGTCCGCCGATGCCAAGGGCATGCAGAAAGGCCTCATCCTTTCCCAATACCTTATCGTAAAGCAGGGTGCCGGTCAGATAGGGATATACCGCATTGAGTATGCCCGATGCGGTTATGCACAACAGCATAACGGCCACCCGCCCGCGGTAGTCCCGGAAGTTGGCCAGAATGCGCGCCATAATGGTCCCCTTTTCCATGCAGTGCGGACATACGGCGCGGCCGTGTTCCGGATAAGGACGGCCGCACTTGGGACAATGGTCATCCTCACGTTCCGCCTCCTCCGGCAGAACGTGAGACGGATCCAGCAAATGCGCCAGGCGGTCCACAAACCGCCGCATTTCCCGCATGCGGCTGCTGGAGAAGCGGCAAATCCAGGTTTCTTCTCCGTCTATGTCGATTGTCAGCAAGCCGCCTACCACCTGGTTAAGAATTTTAGGGTTAGCCAATTGACGCAGCGGCCACTGATAAATCTCGGTCAGGTCTTTGGCATTTACGGATTTTTCCGCATAACCCGCCCCAAATTCCGCCGTACTTTCCCGGTTTCGGTGCAGAGCAAACAGCAGTATATCCTCCGAAAACAAAAGGAAGCTGCTCCGCAGTTCACCGTCTTTCGCCATGTCGGCGCCGGCAAAAGCGAGCGGCGTCAAAGAATACCCATGCGCCTGCAGTGCCTCCAGCAGCCCTCTGGGCATAGCCTTGAGTGATAATGCATCTTCTGTCACAGCTGTTCCCCTCCCCTCTTCCGCCATACCGCGTGATATTCCCCTTAATGTATCGCAGCCATAGCCTGCTCTATAAGCTCCATGCCGCGGATGGTATCCTCCGGCGAATGAATCTCGCTGTGAATGCGGCCTTCTTTATACAGGCGATGGAATTCCTCCACCTCACCGCGGAAGCCGTGGTCATAGGAACAGACAATCTCCTGGGGCCTCTGGCCGTTGAGATGCAGGGTATAGGTGCTAGCCCCCATCATCTGCGGAATTTCTATCCAGCCGTTTACGCCGTAGATACAGGCCTTTTTGTCTCCCGCCAATCCGCTGGCGCAGGTGGCGGTGGCGGCAATCCCCTCCGCCGACTCCAGAAGCACGGCGGCAAAATCATCCACACCAGTTGGTGCACGATGGCCGGATACAGAAAGAAGCCGGCAATCCTTCCCGAGAATATACAGGATCATCTGAAGAGCATATACCCCTATGTCCAGCAGCGCGCCGCCGCCCTTGGCCGGATCATAAATGCGGGAATCCGGATCGAAGGGCATAAAGTCGCTGAAATCGGCTCTCATATAACGCACAGCGCCGATATCGCCGCGATTGACGCGCTCGCGCACTTCCCGCCATACCGGAAGAAACCGTGTCCACATGGCCTCCATCAAAAGGATCTTTTTCCCTTCCGCAAGCGAAAACAGCTCACGAGCTTCCTGCGCGGTCATGGTCATCGGTTTTTCGCAGAGAACCGCTTTTCCGGCAAGGAGGCACTGCTGTACCGCTTCCTTGTGGGTGGGATGAATGGTTGCCGCGTAAACCATGTCCACCTCAGGATCAGCCGCCAGCTCAGCATAACTTCCGTACGCTTTCGGAATACCCCATTTCTCGGCAAATGCGGCCGCACGCGATATATCCCGCGCCGCTGCCGCCGTAATTCGGACATCCGGCATATCGGTCAAGAGTTCTGCCATCCGGCCGGCAATTCTGCCGCAGCCGATAATCCCCCAGCGATTCATTTCATTCATCCCCTTAATCGTATTTGGAAAAAACAGAACGGTCCCGGTTCTGCAACCGAAACCGCCCGTAAATAGTAAAAAAATGAGCGGGCCTGTAAGCCGAGTTCTGTCGTGAACAGTCATCTATCTCGACTGTATGTTGCCACACAGCTCAAGCCGCCCGTCGGAGCACATCGGGCCGATGTATCGCTCCAGTCGGCGTTGCTTCGGATAGGGTTTGCAGGGCCACACAGTCTCCTGTGTGCCGGTGAGCTCTTACCTCGCCTTTCCACCCTTACCGCAGAGGCGGCGCCAAAAAGGCGCTCTCAATGGAATAATTCCAAAGCTTTGCGGCGGTATATCTCTGTTGCACTTTCCCTGGGGTCACCCCCGGCGGCCGTTAGCCGTTATCCTGCCCTGTGAAGCTCGGACTTTCCTCATACATAATCATGTACGCGACTGTTCAGCCCACTCACGCCCTTTATTTTATAGCAGAGTTTTTTCCTTGTCAATGCGCACAAAAGGGAAAATTGACGCGAAAACGGAAAATAAAGAAATTTTTCCTCTTGTTTTCCGAAATAAGTGTTTCCTTTTTCGGAATCGGGCAATATAATATAGGAAAAGCAAAACGCTGCGGCAATCTGCGGCAATTCAATTTCCGGGAGGAACATATGAAAGACATTTTGGATTCGGTCAGGCATGTTCATTTCGTAGGCATCGGCGGTTCCGGCATGAGCCCGGTGGCGGAAATTCTGTACGCCCTCGGGTATACCATCACCGGGTCGGACGTTAATGAGTCGGACAACGTCAGCCGCCTGCGCGGACTGGGGATTCCGATCTTTATGGGGCATGATGCCGCACATGTGGATGGTGCAGATTTGGTGGTGTATACCGCTGCGGTAAACCGGAAAAATCCGGAGCTGCTCGCAGCGGAAAATCAGAACATCCCGCTTGTCGAGCGGGCGAAGATACTGGGGATGATCACCCGACGATATCCCAACACGGTGGCGGTTGCCGGCACACACGGCAAAACCACAACGACCTCCATGCTTGCGCAGATTTGTCTGGAGGCCGAACTGGATCCAACGCTGTTTATCGGCGGCAGGCTTCCGGCAATAAACGCCAACGGACGCGTCGGTAAATCCGATACCATGATCTGTGAGGCGTGTGAATTCCAGGACCATTACCTGGAGATGAATCCGGCGGTGGCGATTATTCTGAACGTGGATGCCGACCATCTGGACTATTTCGGCACGCTGGAAAACGTCATTCAGTCCTTTCACAAGTTCGCTGCAAAAGCCTCCAAAGCGGTTATTGCCAATGGGGATGATGCCAATACGCGGCAAGCCATCGCTGGACTGGCGCAGGAGGTCATTACCTTCGGAACGGACAGCCGCTGCCAGTGGTTTGCCCGGAATATCGAGATGCGGGATGCTTACGCGGTATATGATCTTTATCACAACGGCATCTTCTTTGCGCATGTTTCGCTTTCTGTACCGGGAGAACACAACGTGCTCAATTCGATGGCCGCTGCCGCCGCTGCATATCTCTGCGGTGCTTCGGCTGAACAGATTGTGCAGGGGATTGCCGATTTTCACGGTGCCGGCCGTCGTTTTGAATTTCTGGGAACGGCGCGTGAGGTGACGGTGGCGGACGATTATGCCCACCATCCCACCGAAATCAGTGCCACTCTGGAGGCGGCCAAAGGTATGGGTTACAGCCGGGTGTGGGCGGTTTTTCAGCCGTTCACCTATTCCCGTACGGCACGTCATCTGGAAGGATTCATCGCCTCGCTTTCGATTGCCGATGAGGTAATCGTCAGTGATATTATGGGGTCCCGCGAAGAAAATACCTACGGCGTCAGTTCCAAACAAATTACCGAACGTATTCCCGGCGCGCAGTATCTCCCCACCTTTGAACAAATCTCAGCCTACCTGCTTGAACATGTGCGGCCGGGCGACCTGGTTCTTACCATGGGCGGAGGTGATATTTATAAGTGCGCACGGATGATATTCAACGCACTGAAACAATAACTGAAGGGATGGAGGGGCTATTCCATGCGGTATTGTCCACGATGTGCTCAGGCGAATGACGATCAGGCGGTTTATTGTACCCATTGCGGATTTATCCTGCAGACGCAAACATCTCCCCCGGTTCAAACGCAGACACCTCCGCCCGCGGCGCCCTACTCGGCGCCATACATATCTCCGGTGTATTATACGGTGCCAACGGTTTATACTGTGCCAGTGGCTGTCACGCCGGTTAACCAGCCGGCACTGGACCGGCTGCGGAAACTGGCGGGTTCTCCCTTGGTGCTGCTCTCTGCATTTCTCCGTACCGCAGCATTGCTGGTTCCCTTTCTTCTGTTTGTTTTCAATGTGATGAGCCTTGCGGTGAATTCCCCGTTTCAGGCGGAAATGCCCGTCTCTTTCTCCTATTCGTTTTCCATGGATATTACAGGGATTCTGCTGTGTATCGCCTTGTGGACGCTCTACGGCAGTGCTCATCGCCGGAGCGGGCGTGTTTCCGCGGCTCCCGCCGGATTGATTAAGGCGTCCGGAATTATGGGCATCATCAGCATTTGCAGTATCGCCGTAGTTCTGCTGCTTGCTCTGCAAACGGTCAGTTTTATCACCATTGCCGGGGATTTTTCCAATATTTTTAACGAAGCGACGGTTATAGTAATGCTCGTTGTCGGAGCGGTTCTTGCCATTGGTCTGCTGGCGGGTATTTCCGCGATTGTTTTTGCCAACGATTTGTCCGCCGGCCTGAAAACGGGAATTGCCAGAGGAAAGGGCGCCATACCACTGGCGATATATCTTTTTCTGAGCGCTATGGCCGTGCTGGGCACGGTTGCTTTTGTTGTGGCGTATCCCTCTTTCTGGCCGGCACTGCTTCTGCTGATTACAGCAGCGGATACTATAGTGGCCGGTATTGCTGTGTTGCAGTATCGTTCGCTTATCCGCGAACTCAATGAATAGTTG
>CAJKBW010000062.1 GCA_905198295.1 uncultured Oscillospiraceae bacterium
TCGGGACATCGTCCGCTGACGGGACATCATCCACCGGCGGGACATCCGCCGCCTCCGGCATGGCAGGCATCTCCGGCTGCGGAGTGCCGGGAACCGGCTTGCCCTCCATCAGCGCGGCAAACTGTTCGCCGTCCATCTTTTCGTTCTGGAACAGATACTGCGCCACCGCGTGCAGCTTATCCATATGCTCGGTCAGCTTGCGGGTGGTTTCCTGATAGCTCTGGGTAATGATGGCGTTGATCTCCTCGTCGATCTGCGCCGCAACCTCTTCGGAATAGTTCCGGGTGTGGCCGAAATCGCGGCCGAGGAACACCTCGTTGGATTCGGAGGAACCAAACATGATCGGCCCGAGCTTCTCGCTCATGCCGTATTTAATCACCATTTTACGCGCCGTTTCGGTGGCCCGTTCGATATCGTTCGAAGCGCCGGTCGAAATGTCTTCCAGCACCAGCGCCTCAGCGACGCGGCCGCCGAGCATCACCTGGATATCCTCCAGCATTTCCTTCTTGACGCGATAAGAGCGGTCCTGCTGCGGCAGGCTCATCGTGTAACCGCCCGCCATGCCGCGCGGAATAACCGAAATCTGATGCACCGGATCCTGCGTCGGACAGTAGTAGGTGACCACCGCATGCCCCGCCTCGTGATAGGAGGTGAGCTTTTTCTCCTTGTCGGTAATGACATGGCTGCGTTTTTCGGTGCCCACAATGACCTTGATGGTCGCCTCCTCGATCTCCGGCATGGTGATCGAGTGCAGGTTCTTGCGCGCCGCGAGCAGCGCCGCCTCGTTGAGCAGGTTTTCCAGATCCGCGCCGGTGAAACCGGCGGTGGATTTCGCAATGGTGCTGAGGTCCACATCCGGCGCCAGCGGCTTGCCGCGGGCATGCACCTTCAGGATAGCCTCACGGCCCTTGATATCCGGGTAATTGACCACCACCTGACGGTCGAAACGGCCGGGACGCATGAGCGCCGGGTCGAGAACGTCCGGCCGGTTGGTCGCGGCGATCATGATGACGCCTTCGTTCGCGCCGAAGCCGTCCATCTCCACGAGCAGCTGGTTGAGGGTCTGCTCGCGCTCGTCATGCCCGCCGCCGAGACCGGCGCCGCGCTGACGGCCGACCGCATCGATTTCGTCGATAAAGATGATGCAGGGCGAGCTTTTCTTCGCCTGATCGAACAGGTCGCGCACACGCGACGCACCGACGCCGACATACATTTCCACGAAGTCCGAACCGGAAATGGAGAAAAACGGCACGCCGGCCTCGCCGGATACGGCGCGGGCGAGCAGCGTTTTACCGGTACCGGGAGGGCCCACCAGAAGGACGCCCTTCGGCACGTGAGCGCCCAGCTCCTTGAACTTTTTCGGCGATTTCAGGAAGTCCACGATCTCCCGCAGTTCTTCCTTTTCCTCGTCCGCCCCCGCGACATCCGCGAAGGTGGTTTTGCGCTTTTCATCCGCCGGCTGCTTGATGCGCGCCTTGCCGAAGCCCATCGCCTTGCCGCCGTCGATGGAGGACAGCGACCGGCGCATCATCACCCACATCGCGATAAACAGCACCACGATGAGCAGCGACGGCAGCAGATTGAAAATCAGCGGCAGCGAGCTTTCCGGCTCAAAATCGTATTCATTTCCAAGGAATTCCTTTCGGTAATCCTCGATATCGTTCAAAAACACGCTGACGTTGGGCACCGTATAGGAAATCACGTCACGCTCGGTGATCTGCCCGTCGCGGTTGACATCCTCGCGGTATTCCTCCCGCAGCAGCAGCTTAAGCTTGCCGTTGCCGAGATTGAGCGAGAACTCCTCCACCTTGTTGTCCTTGAAATAGTTCACATAGGTGGAATACGGCGCTTCCTTGCTGGCGGGCCGCATACCCCAGAACAGGGAAACCACCAAAAAGCAGACCAGCGGGATACCGATAAACAGGGCCAGATTGCGGATCAATTTGCCCGTATCGTTAGTGTTGGGTTCCATCCGAGTTCACTCCTCCTTCTGAATAGGGACGGCGCAGCGCCTTTATTCAGAATAAATTTCCGGCTTGAGCACACCGATATACGGCAGGTTGCGGTATCGCTCCGCATAGTCCAGGCCGTAGCCCACAATGAATTCATCCGGAACCACGGCGCCGACATAATCCGGCGTAATCGGCACGCGGCGGCGTTCGGGCTTGTCGAGCAGCGTGCACAGCCGGATGCTGCTCGGTTTGCGCGCGGAAAGGGTTTTCAGCAGGTAGGACAGCGTCACGCCGGAGTCCAGAATATCTTCCACCACCAGGATATCCTTGCCCTCGAGAGAGCAGTCCAGATCCTTGAGGATGCGCACCGCGCCGGAGGTGGTTGTGCCGGCGCCGTAGCTGGACACCGACAGGAAATCAATCGCACAGGGAATATCGATGGCACGCATCAGGTCCGCCATAAAAATCAGCGAGCCTTTCAGGACGCTGACCATAAACAGATTTTTGTCCCGGTAATCTTCACTTATGCGTTTTCCCATGTCTTTTACAATCTGTGCCAGCTTTTCCTCTGTATACAGGATTTCCGAGACATCATTATGTATACCCATTCGCTTCTCCAATCCTTTCGCCAAATTCAGCCTCCCGCAGCGGTTCTTCTGTAAGAACCAGCACACGCCGCGTCGAATCGTCCGGCCGCACCCTTTCGTCGCAGCCGAAACCCGGCAGCAGCACAATGCCCGCATCGTCGCAGAGAACCGGCCAGCAGCGGCGCCGTTCTTCGGCAATATGCGCTTCATTGAATAATTGTTTAATCCGTTTCCCCACGCCGCGGCCGGCCGGATGGTACGCATCTCCCGGAAGCCGCGCGCGCAGATACAGATCGCCTATTATCTTATCATAGTCGAGCGTATTTTTTAATAAGTTTTTGTGAACTTTCTGCCCTTTGCGGTAATCTTCTGCCAAAATCACATCAAGGCGGTAGTTTTTCGCCAAAAAAGTCATCACTTTTCCCAAAGCCGCCGGGCATCTGGCCGCGTTTTCCGCCGGCGAAACGAAAAAAAACAGGCGCAGACGGTCCCCGGCGGCACAGCTTTCCGCCTGAAGGCCGCCGGGCAGCGTGCACGCGCCGTCGGCATACAGCAGCGCATCCAGCCGGCGCAGCGCCTCTTCCCCGCACTCGCCCGCCTGCCGCTGGCGCACCGCCGCACGCAGCACCCGCAGGCGCACCGCCTCCGGCAGCTCCCGCAGCGCCGACAGGCGGTAACGGCCCGCCTCGTCCTCCGCCCGGTGAAGGGCGCCCTGCACCTGCCTGTCCCAGAACGCCGCATCGCAGCGCGCCTGCCGGATCAGCCGGCCGAACGCCTCCTGCATCTTCGGGTTGATCCGCTCCAGCTCGGGAACCACCCGGCCGCGCACGCGGTTGCGCGCGTAAGCGACATCCGCATTGGTGCTGTCGGTGACAAAATCCAGCCCGCACGCGCGGCAGTATGCCTCCACCTCTTCCCGCGTGCAGGTGAGCAGCGGCCGGATCAGCCGGCCGCGCGAAGGCGCGATGCCGCACAGCCCGTCGGGGCCGCACCCCCGCGTCATATGCAGCAGCACCGTTTCCACGTTATCGCTCAGGGTATGCGCCGTCGCGATGCGGTCATACCCTTCCGTCCGGGCGATTTCGTCAAAAAACGCATAGCGCAGCCGCCTGCCTGCCTCCTCAATGCCCTCGCCGGCTTCCTTCGCCCGCGCGCCGACATCCTCGCGGCGGATATGCAGCGGCACACCGCGCTTTTCGCAAAGGCGGCGGACAAACGCCTCGTCGCGGTCGGCCTCTTCCCCGCGCAGCCCGTGATGCAGGTGCGCCGCCGCCACGCCGGCCACCCTTCCCGCCGCGCATTCGGCGCACAGCCAGTACAGCAGCGCCACCGAATCCGCACCGCCGGAAACGGCCGCCAGCACCCGGTCGCCGGGCTGAAGCAGCGCCTCCCGGCGGGCAAACGCCGCCGCTTTGCCGGCAAGCCCCGCCGGAGCCTCCTCTTTCCGGTAGGCCACTTTCCTCCCCACCTTTCTCCGCCGCTGCCTGAACGGCTTCGGTCTGCGCCGGATAACCCCGACGATTGCGGAAAAGCGGCTGTCAGCCAGCCGCTTTTCCTTCCCTTTTTCACATCTCGCTGCGGTGCAGCTCCAGACTGGAGAACTGGGTGAATTCACCCGACCAGCTGACCTGCACGTTATCCAGCTCACCGTGACGGTTTTTGGCCACGATGATTTCCGCCTGATTGCTGTCGGAGGCGGCTCCGTCCTCCTTTTCGTTGCGGTAATAATCCTCGCGGAACAGGAACAGCACCTGGTCGGCGTCCTGTTCGATGGAACCGGATTCCCGCAGGTCGGACAGGCCGGGCTTGTGGTTCGCCTGCTTTTCGGTGGTACGCGCCAGCTGCGCGCAGACCATCAGCGGCACATTGAGCTCCTTGGCCATGATCTTCAGGCTGCGGGTGATTTCCGACACCTCCTGCACGCGGTTGTCGGTCTTTTTCGGCGAATGCATCAGCTGCAGGTAATCGACCACCACGAAGCTGAGGTTCTTGATGCGGCGCAGCCTCGCCTTCATCTCCGGCACCGTAATGCTGGAGGTATCGTCGAGGAAGATCGGCGCATTGTGCAGCACGCCGGCCGCCGTCGCAATGCGGCCCCACTCGTCCGCGGTCAGATTGCCCACCCGCAGCTTTTTGCTCGACACCCGCGCTTCGGCGGAAAGCAGACGGTTGACCAGCTGCTCGCGGGACATTTCCAGCGAAAACACCGCCACCGTGCGCTTTTGCTGCACCGCCACGTTGCGCGCGACATTGAGCACAAAGCTGGTTTTGCCCATGCCGGGACGCGCGCCGACGATGATCAGGTCGGAGCGGTTGAGGCCGGTGGTCACCGCATCGAGCGCCGAGATGCCGGAAGGGATGCCCACATAGTCGCTGCGCTCATTCGAGGCGAGCTTGTTGAACATCTCGAAGTTGGAGGCCAGCACCTCGGAAATCGGCAGCAGCCCGCCCTGCTGGCGGTCCTGCCGGATATCGTAGATTTTCTGTTCTGCCGCATCCAGCAGCAGCGCCGGCTCGACCGAAGGATCCATCGCATCCTCGGCAATCTCCCGCGCCGCCTGGATAAGCTGGCGCACGTCGGCCTTTTCCCGGATGATCCGGGCATAGTTGCCGACATTGGATATCGAGGGCACCATCTGCGCGAGCTTGAGCAGATACCCCTTGCCGTCTTCGCCGGAAAAAAAGCCGTCCGCCTTGAGCGCTTCGAGCACCGTGACGAAGTCGATCGGCTGGGATTCCATCATCTTGCCGCTCATCACCCGGTAAATCGCCTGATGCTCGGGCAGATAGAACTGCTCCGCGCGCAGGCCGTCCGAGATCACCTGATCCAGACACTGCGGCTGCATCAGCACCGCACCGAGCACCGCCTGTTCCGCTTCAAGGGAATACGGCAGGTTCATCCCGTCGGTATAGGTCGCATTCTCCTGCATCGTCACTCCATGCCTTTCGGGTTTATTCGGTCACCATAACCGTGATCTCGGCCGTGATGCCCTGCAGCAGCTTGATTTCGGCCGTGTATGAGCCAAACGCCTTGATATCGTTCATCGCGATCTTGCGCTTATCCACCGTGACGCCGAACTGCCGGCCGAGCTCCTCCGCCACCTCCTTGGTGGTCACCGAGCCGAACAGCTTGCCGCCCTGGCCGGCGCGCGCGGTCAGCTTGAGGGTCTGCCCCTTCAGCTTTGCCGCGGTTTCCTGCGCCGCCTTTTTCTCCATCTCGGCATGATGCCGGATGGATTCCTCCCGGTTTTTCAGCTCATTCATCGCCTGGGCATCCGCCTCAGCGGCCAGCCCGCGGGGAAACAGGAAATTGCGGGCGTACCCGTCGGATACATTGACCAGCTCTCCCTTTTTCCCCTGTCCCTTAACATCCTGCTTGAGTATGACCTTCATAATCGAAAACCTGCCTTTCCTTGTATCGGTTATTCCTTGGCATTCTGCACCGCGAGCGCATGCTCACGGGACTGCCAGTGTTCGTCGATGGCCTGTATCAGCCGCTGGCGGGCCTGCTCGATGGTCACGCCGGAAAGCTGCGCCCCCGCCATCGTCAGATGGCCGCCGCCGCCGAGCGCTTCCATGACCAGCTGCACATTGAAATCGCCCATCGAGCGCGCCGAAATGTTCACCGTACCGTTATCCAGGAACAGGGTGAATGAGGCGTCCACCCCCTTGATGGACAGCAGCTCGTCGGCGGCCTGCGCCGCGGCGACCCGCACCTCGGTTCCGCCCTCTTCGTCGCAGGAAATCGCGGTGCGGCGGTAGATCTCCGCCCCCGCGATAATCGCGGATTTCTTGCGGTAAAGCTCCATGCTGCCGGAGAACATCCGCTTGACCTCCACCGTGTCGGCGCCGAGCTTGCGCAGATACGCCGCCGCCTCAAAGGTGCGCACGCCGGCTTTCATCACGAAGCTGCGGGTGTCCAGCATGATGCCGGCCAGCAGCGCCTCCGCCTCCAGCCGGGCGATGCCCCGGCCGCCCATATACTGCACCAGCTCCGCCACCATTTCGCTCGCGGAGGAGGAATACGGCTCGTGGTAGAAAATCACCGCATCGCTGATGTAATTGACCATCTTGCGGTGATGGTCCACCACCACCACCGTCTGCGCCGCACGGTACAGCGGCTCGGACTCCAGCATCGCGGGGTTGTGGGTGTCGGTGATAATCAGCAGCGTCTTTTTGGTCAGCAGCGGCATGGCCTGCTCCGGTTCGATAAACACGTCGCCCCGGCCGGCGTCTTCAAACCGGCCGATCAGCTCGCCGGCCAGAGTGGTTCCCCGCCGGACCACCGTATAGGCGGTGCGGTCCACCCCGCGCGCCGCAGCCGTCAGCGCCACCGCCGAGCCGAGGCAGTCGAGGTCCGAGAAGCGGTGCCCCATCACCAGCACGGTATCGCTGCCGGCGATCAGCTCGGCCAGAGCCGAAGCCACCACGCGGGTGCGCACCTTGGTGCGGCGCTCCACCCCTTTGGACACGCCGCCGAAGAAATCAAAACCGTTTTTGGTCTTCACCGCCGCCTGGTCGCCGCCGCGGCCGAGCGCCATATCCAGCGCCTGGCGCGCCATGCTCTCGCAGTCCCGGAAGGTGTCGCCCTGACCGAGCCCGATGGACAGCGTCAGGCTGACATGGTCGGCGGTCTGGATGGCCCGCACCCGGTCGAGGATCTCGAAGCGGCCGTCGAGCACCGGCTGGAGATACCGCTGCTCGATCACCACAAGGAAGCGGTCGGCGCTGTATTTGCGCAGGATGCCGGACAGCGACGCGACCCAGTCCTCCAGCAGGGTTTCCACCCGGCCGGCCAGCTGCGCGCGCTCGCTGTCGCGCATATTCTGCATAAGCTCCTCGATGTTGTCTATGTAGATGAGCATCACCGCCGGCCGGCTGAGCGCGTATTCCTCCGCCACCCGCTTGAGCTCGGTGTCATCCACATAATACAGCACATAAAGCGTGGCGTCCCGCACCCGGACGTCGCCGGTATACACCGTATACTGCCGCCCGCCGCAGACCACCTCCAGCTGGCGGCGCCGGGCCACCTCCTGCATGGTTTTCCCGCCGGTCATGCGGCCGACCGAATCCCCGAACGCCTCGTCGCCGTCGAGCACATGGCTGCGGAACAGGCCGTTGTACCAGACCACTTCCCCTTCGTCGGAAAGCACCAGCACCGGCAGCGGGAAAGCGGCAAGCGAATCCTGGTCCGCCTGATTGAGCTGCCGGAGGATCCGGCTCATATACCGGCTGATGCTGCGCTGTATGCGCACAATGCGCCAGCCCGCAAACGCGGCCGCCGCCGCCAGGGCGATCAGTTCGACGAAAAACACGGTGCGGTTGAGAAAGAAGGTCACACCGGTCAGGATGACCGCAAGCAATCCCAGTACCGCCGCCGCCGGCATCAGCTCCCAGAAGCGTCCCTTTTTCCCTGCTTTCTTCATGCCACACATCCTTTCGCCGGCAGTACCCGGCCCACGCCGGAAAGCATCCGCAGGGCGGCCGCACGCACACGGCCGCCCTGTCGGTTCAGATATCCATGATAATCGGCAGTATCATCGGGCTGCGCTTGGTCTTCTGGAACAGCATCCGGGACAGCTCGTCGCGCACCCGGGTTTTCATCGTCGTCCAGTCGTAGGAATGGTCGCGGCAGCACTCCTCGAGCACCGCACGCGCCCTGGCCCGCGCGTCGTCGATCAGGCTTTCGGACTCCCGCACATACACAAAGCCGCGGGAAACGATATCCGGCCCGGACACCACCTCGCCGGAAGCCGGGTCGATGGTCGCGACCACCACGATCAGGCCGTCCTCCGCCAGATGCTTGCGGTCGCGCAGCACAATGCTGCCGACGTCGCCGACGCCAAGGCCGTCCACCAGCACCTGCCCGGCCGGCACCGAACCGACCACCTCCATCTTGTCGGGGGTAAGCTCGATAACCTTGCCGATGTCCGAAATCAGGATATGCTTGTCGTCCATCCCCATCGCCCTGGCGATGCCGGCGTGCTTGTGCAGGTGCTTCTGCTCGCCGTGAACCGGGATAAAATATTTCGGGCGGGTCAGCCCGTGGATGATTTTGAGCTCCTCCTGGCAGGCGTGGCCGGAAACGTGTACATCGTACATCTTTTCATACACCACGTCGCACCCGCGCTTCATCAGCTCGTTGACCACCCGGCCGACGGTTTTCTCGTTGCCGGGGATCGGGTTGGCGGAGATGATGATATAATCGTCCGGCCCGACCTCCACCTGCCGGTGGTCGGAAAACGCCATGCGGCTGAGCGCGGACATCGGCTCGCCCTGGCTGCCGGTGGTGATGATGGTCATCTTGTCCTTCGGGTAGCGGTTGATCACATCCATATCCACCATCAGCCCCTGCGGCACGGTGAGATAGCCAAGCTCGGTGGCGATGCTGACGAAATTGATCATGCTGCGCCCGGACACCGCCACCTTGCGGCCGTCCCGCACCGCGGCATCCACAATCTGCTGGATGCGGTGCAGGTTGGACGAGAAGGTAGCAATGATGATCCGCTTGTTTTCCGCCTTGCGGAACAGGTTGGCGAAGCTCTCGCCCACCGTGCGCTCGCTCGGCGTGTAGCCGGGGCGCTCCGCGTTGGTGGAATCCGCCATCAGCGCGAGCACGCCCTCGCGGCCGAGCTCGCCGAAGCGGGTCAGGTCGATCATGCTGCCGTGAATCGGCGTGCAGTCGATCTTGAAGTCGCCGGTGTGCACCACGTAGCCGGCCGGCGTCTTGATGCCGAGCGCCACCGCGTCCGGGATCGAGTGGTTGACGTTGATGAACTCCACCGACACCGCCCCGAACTGGATCACCCCGCCGGGATTGACCACATTCAGGCTGACCTTGCCGGCAAGGCCGTGCTCCTTGAGCTTGGATTCCACCAGCGCCAGGGTCAGCCGGGTGCCGTACAGCGGCAGCTTGACCTGCTTGAGCAGGTACGGCAGCCCGCCGATATGGTCCTCATGCCCGTGGGTGATCACGATGCCCCTGATCCGGTCGCGGTTTTTTTCGATATAGCTGAAATCCGGCAGCACGATGTCCACGCCGAGCATATCCTCGTCGGGAAACGCCATGCCGCAGTCGATCAGGAAGGCGTCGTCGCCGTACTCAAACAGGGTGATGTTCTTGCCGATCTCATTGAGGCCGCCGAGCATGGTCAGCCGCACCGGCAGCACCGGGTTTTTCTTCGGACGGCCGCGGTGGCCGCGCGGTGCGGAAGCGGCGCGCGCGGGCTGCTGCCCCCGGTTAGCGGGCGGCGCGGCCTTTTCCGGCTGTCCGGCCGGCGGCTGGGCATTCTGCGGCTTCTTCACCTGGCCGCGCGGTGCCGGCCGGCGGCCGGCGGTACCCGCCGCCTTCTGGGTATCGTTGCGCGCCGGCCGTGAGGAAGAGGGACGCCCCTGCTTACCCGCAGCCGCCGATTTCGTTTTGTCTTCAGTTGTCACTATGCTGATCCTCCATTTCTGAGGCGGCGCCGCCCTGCATGGAGCCTGGCGCCGCACATCCCGTATGCAAAAATTTACGGGAAACATGTACCGCGGGACGGCCTGTATGCCGCACCCGCACAGGAAAATTCGCGATCCGATTCGGGAAATTGTACAGGAAAAAGAGCCCCAGTTGCCGGTGGGGCTGTCCGAAACCTCTGCAAAAGCCGCCGCAGGCGGGCAGGAAAGGGCGTCCTTCCTCCGCTGCGCGGCATCCATCCACATATCACAATCCGGTCACGTACAAAGGCGGCCGCCCGGGCGGTCCACCATTTGCCTGTTCTTTTTATTCTACTGTTTTTCCTCGCCCATGTCAAGGAAAACCGCACCTAATTTTTGTTCGAGCTCGCCGCACAGCTCCGCCGCTATTTCGGTATCCGCCGCCTCGGCGGTCAGCACCAGGCTTTTCCCCAGCTTGGAGGGCCGGATGAGCAGGATGCCGTTGGCCGTACGGATGCGCGTCCCTTCGCCGATGCCCTCGCCCTCGCCTTTTTCGGCCATCCGCCGCAGCACCCGGCCGGGATTGACGTCGCAGGGCACCGTCTTGGTCGCCACCGCGAAGGAAGGCAGCTCCGCCGTCAGTTCCGCGAGTGTGACATGCTGCCTTTTCAGGAAATCCAGCACCCGCACGGCGGTCATCAGCCCGTCGCGCACCCACGGCTGGGCCATCGCCAGCCGGCGCGCCTCCTCGTCGGCGCCGTCGGTCGGGCAGCGCAGATAGCGCCGCACCCGGCAGCCGTGCTTCTTCGCCATTTCTTCGATGGCCACCGGCGCATCGTACGGCAGCGCGACGTCCTCCCGTTTGGTAAAGGCAATATAGCAGCTGATGGCCAGCACCCGTTCGGGCCAGATATAGCCCGCCTGCGGGTCAAACAGCGACAGCCGCCGGCCGCCCGCGCCCAGATGCAGCCGGATCCCGTCGCCGACCGTGCAGCCGATGGTATCCAGCACGGCGCTGAGCATTTTGACCGGTTCATGGTCCGATCCGCGCACCTCGGCACGGATGCCGCCGAGGCCTTCCGGCGCCATGCTGACCAGCTCCTGCCGGTACAGCTGCCCCATGCCGGACATGTCGGTGGGCAGCTGGAGGGAATCCCAGCTCGCGCGGGTGAAATCGCCCGCGGACAGGCGGGTTTCCACCGCCCGCTCGACGCTGCGGCCTGCCGGCAGGCCGCCGGCGGTCACCAGCCGGACGCTCCCCTTCGGCCCGCCGGACACGTATACCCCCATGCGGATCATGCTGAAGTCCACGAAATAGTCGAACTGCGGTTCGATGCAGCCGGCGAAATCCCATACCAGTCCGCCGGCGGACAGGATGCCGGAAATCAGCGCCATGCGCAGCACCGTCGCCGCGCGGTCGTGGCTGCAGCCGACCGCCACCTTTTCGCCGCGGTGCAGGCTGCCGACCGCCGCGCCAAGGCGCGCGCACATCTCCGGCGTCAGCTCCACGCCGGTTTCCCCGGTAATGCCGTTGTCGTCGAAGCGGGAGGGCGCGCCGTGGCCGTCCCGCAGGTTTTCCCGCAGATACCGGCTGCTTTCCACCTGCTTGTCCGGCCAGATTTTGACATCCGGGCTGACCGAGGCATACTCTCCGACCACGCTGCCCCCGCCTACGACCGCCCCCTCGAACAGCGACGCGCCGCGGCGTACCGACGCGCCGTGGCACAGCAGCGCACCGGTCAGCGACGCACGGTCGCCCACATAGGCGTGCTCCAGCAGCACGCTGCCCCGGATCTTGGCGTTGTTGCCGATGCAGCTGCCTTCGTCGAGCACCGCGAACGGGCCGATCTGCGCCGCCGTGCCGATGCGCACGCCGCGGCCGATGTATACCGGCGGCACCAGCGTATAGCTGCCGGACGGCCGTTCGCCTTCTTCACACACGATACCGTCCTGTATGGCCAGCTCGGTATGCACCCGCCCCTCCAGAATATCCTTCTGGCAGCTGACGTAGGAATCCAGATCCCCGATATCGCACCAGTAGCTGTCGGTTTCATACGCATACAGCGGCAGCCCGTCCTTGAGCAGCAGCGGGAACAGGTCGCGCGCAAAGTCGAACGAGGTGTTTTCCGGGATATACGGCAGAATATCCGGCGACAGGATGTACATCCCGGTATTCGCCGAATCGGTCACCGCCTGCGCCCAGCCGGGCTTTTCCACAAACCCGGTGATCCGGCCGTCCCCGGCCATATCCACAAGGCCGTATTCCCGCGGATCCTCCACGCGGGACACCACCAGCGTCGCCGCCGCGCCGCTGCGCTTGTGAAACGCATACGCCGCCTCGATATCGATATCGGTCAGCGCGTCGCCGCTGACCACCAGGATATCGTCCTCCTCAAACCCCGCGCAGGTACGGCACGCGCCCCGCACGCTGCCCGCGGTGCCCAGCGGCTTGTCCTCTTCGACGAAATGCAGCTCCACATCCTTATAATGGCCGTCGTATTCCTCCCGGATCACCTGCGGCAGATACCGCATGGTCACGGCCGCCTCCCGCACCCCGCAGCGCTGCAGGAGGTCGAGCAGATAGGTCATCACCGGCCGGCCGCACAGGCGGGCCATCGGTTTGGGCAGATCACAGGTCAGCGGGCGCAGCCGTGTGCCCTCGCCGCCTGCCATAATCACAGCTTTCATTTTGTGTCCTTGCACACCTTTCCTGTCCGACGGAACCGTTTTGCTCCGTCTTGATAGTCGTAGTATTGACCGGAAAAAGTCGGTTTATTTTTTGTCCTGTGCAAAGTTTTCGGCTTGTGTTCACCGGAATTTTTGTTATAATACAAGAAAAGCACGTGCGGCCTGCGGCCATATAAAACGCGCGCGGGCACGGCGCGTCCTCCGGGCCGAAAAAAACGGTGCGCCGGCGCCTGCCCGGAGAAGGCGGGCCGGCTTGTTTTAAGGAAAGGAAAACGGCATGAAACATATCGATATGTATACCGACGGCGCCTGTTCCGGCAATCCCGGTCCGGGCGGCTGGGGCACCATCCTGCGCTATCAGGGGCACGAAAAGGAACTGTCCGGCGGCGAAGCGCGCACCACCAACAACCGCATGGAGCTGACCGCCGTCATTCAGGGGCTCGCCGCGCTCAACGAAAGCTGCGAAGTCACCCTGTACAGCGATTCCAAATACGTCATCGACGGCATTCAAAAAGGCTGGGCGCGCTCCTGGAAGCGCAACGGCTGGCGCAAGGCGGACAAAAAGCCGGCGCTCAACGCGGATTTGTGGGACCGGCTGCTGTCCCTGCTGGACATCCACAGGGTACAGTTCGTCTGGATCAAGGGGCACGACGGCCATCCGGAAAACGAGCGCTGCGACGCCATGGCGGTTGCCCAAAGCCAGCAGTGCAAAGCCTGAACAGAGAGGCAGTGAAGGGCATGGACGGTCTTCAGATGAGCAGGCACGAACACGGCCTTGGCCTTAAGCGCGGCACCGTCGCGCTTAAGGCGCATCAGGCGGAATGGGAGCGGGAGGCCGCGCGCACCATCAAGCGGTTGACGGCTATTTTCGGACCGGCGGCAGCGGATATCCAGCATGTCGGCAGCACCGCAATCCCGGCGATCCCGGCCAAGCCGATCCTCGATATCGCGGTGGCCGCGCCGGATCTCGCCGCGGCCGAAGCCTGCCGCCCGGCGCTCGAGAAAGCCGGATACCGGCAGAGCAGCAGCACAGTGGGCGATGAGCTGCTTTTCGTTGCGGGCGATTTCGCCGCCGACACCCGCACGCAGCACATTCACGTCGTGAAGGCCGGCAGCCGCCGTTTTGCGGATTATGTGAATTTTCGGGATTATCTCAACCATAAACCGGATCAGGCCGCAGCCTATGCGGCGCTCAAGCGCCGTCTGGCGCGGGAGTATCCGCATGACCGCGCCGCCTACACCGCCGGCAAGGCCGCGTTTATTGCCGCCGTCCTCCGCCGGGCATATGCCTGGTCGTTTCTCGGCCGGACGGTGCAGGTCACGGTGGACCGCCCGCTCGGCAGCGCCCATCCGCAGTATCCGGACACCGTTTATCCGGTCAATTATGGTTAACCATAGCACACGCGTACGAACACGCCCAAGAGGCGTACCATGCGGGCACTTTTCCACTTGTCGCCCGCCCTCTGCGTCCAAAATTGCACTGCAATCCACGCCTTTTGGGTCGCAGAATTTTCGGGTGCAGGATTTTTGACTCTGCGCGGCATAAAACGCAGTCAATCCTTTCGGATTGACGAGGATTTTAACAAAGCAGAGGCGGAAAGACTGCCGCGAAAATCGTGTTCGGATGCGTGTGCTACGGTTATGTACCGGACACCCTGTCCGGCGACGGCGAGGCGCTCGATGCGTACATCCTCGGCGTGGACCGTCCGGTGGACGCCTTTGCCGGCCGGGTGATCGCTGTGATTTATCGGGAGGACGATACAGAGGACAAGCTCGTTGCCGCACCGGAAGGACGGTGCTGCACCCGTGCGGAAATTGCCGCGGCCGTTGCGTTTATGGAAAGGTATTCCCATACCTCTTTGGCGCTTTTTACACAGGAGGAACAGCGATGAATAACATCACACAGATTACCGCGACCGGAACCTGCATCGGGTGCATGGCCTGCCTGAGTGCCTGCCCCTGCGGCGCGCTCACCGTCAAGTCCGGCACGCTGGGCTTCCCCATACCGGAAATTCTTCCGCATTGTACCGAATGCGGTGTCTGCCTGGCTGTGTGTCCTAATACGGAATCCGGGGGGACGCTATGATCCTGTCCGCTTCCCGGCGCACCGATATCCCCGCGTTTTACGCCGACTGGTTTATGCGCCGCATCGACGCCGGCTTTGTGCTGACCCGCAACCCGATGAATCACGCCCAGCTGTCCCGCATACCGCTGAGCCCGGAGACGGTGGATGCCATCGTCTTCTGGACCAAGGACGCGCAGCCGATGCTCGGCCGGCTGCCGGAGCTGGACGCGGCGGGCTACCGCTACTATTTCCAGTTCACGCTGACGCCTTATGGCCGCACCCTTGAACGCGGGCTGCGGGATAAGGCCGAAATCCTGAACACCTTTGCCGCGCTGGCCGGGCGCATCGGCCGGGAGCGGGTGGTCTGGCGCTATGACCCGATCATCCTCAACGACACGCTGAACGTCGCCTGGCACCGCGAACAGTTTGCGCGTATGTGCGGCAGGCTCGCCGCCTGCACCGACACGGTGACTATCAGCTTTGTCGATCTTTACGCAAAATGCCGTTCGCCGCTGCTGCGCGAAATCACCCCGGCCGAGATGACGGAGCTGGCGGGCTTCATCGGTGAAACCGCCCGCGCCCACGGGCTGCGCGTCACCGCCTGCTGCGAAAACGCCGATTTGGCCCCCTGCGGCATCGAAAGGGCGGCGTGCATCGATAAGGCGCGGCTGGAAAAGCTGTGCGGCGGACCGCTCGCGCTCGCGCCGGACAAAAACCAGCGGGCGGGCTGCGGCTGTGTGCAGAGCGTCGACATCGGCATGTACAACACCTGCCTGAACGGCTGTGTTTACTGCTACGCCAACCGCTCGCCGTCCGCTGCCGCACGGCAGCACGCCCGGCACGATCCCGGCGCGCCGCTTCTGATCGGCGGCGTGCTGCCCGGGGAAACGGTCACCGAACGCAAAGGGGCATCCGCAAAAATCCGCCAAACCTCCCTTTTTTTGAAACAATAACCAAAACCGCTGTCGGTTTTCCCTGTCCTTTGGACAAAATAATTTCGTTCGCCTCTTGATAAACCTACCAACTTGGTATATAATTAAGCCGTCAGGAAATTTTTCCTATATCTTGGCGCCGGGGAACCGGCGTGCGCGAAAGGACGAATGGGTTTCATGGCCAAAAGGATTTACGCGGATAATGCCGCGACCACCCGCCTGCTGCCGCAGGTGCTGGATAAAATGCTGCCGTATCTGACCGAAGAATACGGCAACCCCTCCTCGCTGTACAGCTTCGGCCAGACGGCGCGCGAAGCGGTGGATGCCGCGAGGGCGGCTATCGCCGCCTGCCTGAACGGCCGGCCGGATGAGGTTTTTTTCACCTCCGGCGGCAGCGAGGCGGATAACTGGGCGATCAAAATGGCGGCCCGGGCGATGGCCGCCAAAGGAAAAAAGCACATCATTTCCACCGCTTTTGAGCACCACGCGGTGCTGCATACCTTGCAGGCGCTGGAAAAGGACGGTTTTTCGGTCACCCTGCTGCCGGTGCATGAAAACGGCATTGTCCGGGTGGACGAGCTGCGCGCGGCGCTGCGCCCGGACACGGCGCTGGTGTCGGTGATGTTCGCCAACAACGAAATCGGCACCCTGCAGCCGATCGCGGCTATCGGCGCGCTGTGCCGCGAGGCCGGCGTCCTGTTCCACACCGACGCGGTGCAGGCGGTCGGGCACGTGCCGGTGGATTTCAGCGCCATGCACATCGACATGCTGTCGCTGTCCGCGCATAAATTCCACGGCCCGAAAGGCGTCGGCTGTCTGCTGATCCGCCGCGGGCTGCGGTTCCCGAACCTCATCGACGGCGGCGCACAGGAGAAAAACCGCCGCGCCGGCACCGAAAATACGGCCGGCATCGTCGGCATGGCGGCCGCGCTTCAAATCGCCTGCGCCATGCTGCCGCAGGCCGCCCCGCAGATCGCCGCGCGGCGCGACCGCCTGATCCGCGGGCTGCTGTCCGCCGTCCCCCGCGCACGCCTCAACGGGGACCCGGTGCAGCGGCTGCCCGGCAACGTCAACATCAGCTTTGAAGGCATCGAGGGCGAAAGCCTGCTGCTGCTGCTGGACATGCACGGCATCTGCGCGTCCTCCGGTTCGGCCTGCACCTCGGGTTCCCTCGACCCGAGCCATGTGCTGCTTTCCATCGGCCTGCCGCACGCCGTGGCGCACGGATCGCTGCGGCTGACCCTCTCGGAGGAAACCACCGACGCGGATGTGGATGCCATGCTGGCGATCATTCCGGAGATCGTCGCCAAGCTGCGCGCGATGTCTCCGCTGTGGGAAAAAATAACGGCCGGCGAAACGGTCTGAGCATCGAAGAAAGAAGGTTTTCTATATGGCTTTATACAGCGAAAAGGTAATGGAGCATTTCACCCATCCGCGCAACGTGGGCGAGCTTGCCGACGCCAATGGCGTCGGTGAGGTCGGCAACGCCAAATGCGGCGACATCATGAAGATGTACATCCGTGTGGAGGACGGCCGCATTGCGGACGTCAAATTCAAAACCTTCGGCTGCGGTTCGGCAATCGCCACCAGCTCGATCGCGACCGAAATGATCATGGGCAAAACCATTGAAGAGGCGCTGCAGCTGTCCAATAAGGCGGTGGTCGAAGCGCTTGACGGGCTGCCCGCGCATAAAATCCACTGCTCGGTGCTCGCGGAACAGTCGATCAAGGCGGCCATCGCCGACTACTACCGCCGGCAGGGCATCGATCCCACCCCGATTGTCGGCGAGCTGCCGGATCCGGAGGAAATCGAGGCCTGTCACCTGTAAACCTGCCGGATGCGGCCGCAGGCTTCGGCGGATGCCATTTTTGTCCCTGCCGTATGCCTTCCGAAGGCATCTTCCCCGCGGAAGGCGGCTGTTTCCGCTGCCCAATACAGACGCTGCCCCCGG